>DAOUEM010000405.1:0-8427 GCA_034430555.1 Anaerolineae bacterium
CCCACCCCGAGTCGGAGTGGTTTCCGATGAACTCGACGGTTACCTGGGGGGTGCTTGGACCAGCCGGTTTTCAGCGGGTAACTAAACTTCGACCACCATGTATCTGGTCGATAATTGATTGCGGCGTTCTGGGGTGGAATTGCTGAGTATCTTTTATCGCGTGACGCGGATTCCGTCTTGGTTTTTTAGGGAGATCCTGTTTGGGGGATTATAGTTGCGCCTTGTAGGCTCACACGATCTGATAGGTGATGGTTTCCGGTCATTCTCGGTACGATGGTGTTTGTTTCCAGCATTGTCTGGTTGGTACTGGCGAAACCCGAACTCCGGCGGAGAGCAGTCACCGATCCCATGGTGGCGTTGTTGGTGGTCGGGTTTATCATAGCTATCGTAACGTGTATCGAGACCTGGTGGCACTGATGTTGGGCTGGATAACTGACGCCAGTCTGAGTGGATTACACTGGTACCTCGAAGAGGTTCAATAATGAGTCGATCCATCGCCAATCAAATTCGCCGGATAGTTATCAAACAATCGAAACGCGCGCATGTCGGACACATCGGCTCTAACCTGTCGGTAGTTGAGATCATTACTTGCCTGTACAACGGCGTCCTGCAGATCGCCCATCCGGATGACCCGGACCGTGACCGCTTCATCCTGTCAAAGGGTCATGCCGCGCTGGCCTTATATGCGGCCTTGTACTTGAAGGGTTGGATTAACGATGAGCAATTGAACACATTTCATGGTGATGGCACACTGCTGGGGGTTCATCCAGAACACGCCTTGCCTGGTGTTGATTTTTCGACAGGTTCGTTAGGCCATGGACTGTCGATGGGGGTGGGGGCAGCACTGGCGGCGCGCCTGCAGCACTCGAAGCGACGCGTTTTTGTGCTGTTGAGTGATGCTGAATGTAACGAAGGATCCGTGTGGGAGGCGGTGATGTTTGCGGCTCATCACCGGTTAGCAAACCTGATTGCCATCATCGACCATAATAGGCAGCAGGCGTTGGGATACACTCAAGACGTGCTGTCCCTGGCGCCTTTATCCGAACGTTGGCAGGCCTTTGGCTGGGATGTTCATATTGTCGATGGCCACGATGGCGACGCGATGGCGCGTACGATTGCCGGGTTGGATACAGCCAGCAACGCACCGCACGTTTTGATCGCGAATACGACCTTCGGCAAGGGCGTTTCATACATGGAAAACCAGATCAAATGGCACTATTGGCCGATGTCTGAGGATGAGTATCGGCAGGCGATGGACGAGATTAGGACTGGGGCATGAGAAAAACTTTCGTCAATACCCTGGTCGAATTGGCCGAACAGGACTCACGAATCATCTTGCTTACCGGTGACCTGGGCTATACTGTTTTAGAGCCGTTCCAGGAGCGGTTTCCCGATCGTTTTTATAATATAGGGGTTGCAGAACAAAACATGGTGGGTATCGCCACCGGCCTGGCGGAGGCTGGTTTTTTGCCCTTCGTCTATTCGATTGTGACCTTCGCTTCCTTGCGTCCCTATGAGTTCATTCGCAACGGCCCGATATTGCATCAACTGCCGGTCCGAATCGTGGCTGTGGGCGGTGGGTTTGAGTATGGCGCGGCGGGATTAACCCATCATGGGCTGGATGATATTGGCGTGATGCGGGTGCAGCCTGGTTTGACCGTGTTGGCGCCCGCCGACTTTCAGCAAGCACGGGCGGCTTTGTTGGAGACCTGGAATATCTCTGGCCCGGTTTATTACCGGTTAGGCAAAGATGACCGGACGACGGTGCGAGGCCTTGAAGGTCGGTTTAGGCTGGGGCAAGTTGAAATCGTCCGCGAGGGCCGCGACCTCCTGCTCGTGGCCATGGGCAGTATTGCTCGGGAGGTGGTAGAAGCAGCTGACCAGCTGTCGGAACAGGGCATCGATGCCATGGTGGTGCTTGTCGCCAGCATCAATCCGTTGTCAGTAGAGGGGCTGTCGGTCTTACTGGAACGTTTCCCCCTGACTCTGACAATCGAAGCGCACTACATCAATGGCGGTGTAGGGTCGATAGTATCCGAAGTAATGGCCGCGAAGGGCATCGGCGGACGTGTGGTTCGTCTGGGTGTTAATCGGCTGGCAGACGGCATCTCCGGCAGTGAACCGGCGATGCTCCAGATGCACGGCTTGGACAGCGTGTCGATCGCGCAGCAGGCGGCGAAGGAATTGCAGATGGTGGGAGTCGACGGTGGCTGAGACGACGATCTCGATTGTGTTGCCCGTGTATAACCAGGGCGATCACATCACTCAGATTGTGGCTGATTACGAGGCCATCATGACGCGAGTGCCGGACCCGCATGAGTTTGTGCTGGTGGTGAACGCCTCACGGGATCAATCGCTGGAGGTCTGCCAGGGCCTGGCGCGCCAATATGAGAGCGTGCGGGTAATTCACAGCGAAGCCGGCGGCTGGGGACGCGCCGTCCGCCTGGGCCTGGCAGCCGCACAAGGTGATCTGCTCGCCTATACCAACTCAGCCCGGACCAGCCCGCAGGACCTGGTACTGCTGTTGTTATACGCAGTCGCCAATCCCGGTGTGGTCATCAAAGCCAATCGGAAAATCCGCGAGAGTCTCCAGCGTCGCCTGGGCTCACTGCTATACAACCTGGAATGTCGGGCGCTGTTTGACCTGGCAAACTGGGATATCAATGGTACGCCTAAAGTCTTCCCGCGCCAGTTTGAGCAGCTGCTAAGCCTTCAGAGAAACGATGACTTGATCGACCTGGAGTTTAATGCCATTTGCCAGCAACAGGGCTATCCAATGCTGGAGGTCCCCATCTACTCCTCCCGACGCCATGGCGGTAAATCGACCACCAACTACCGGTCCGCGCTCAAGATGTACCAGGGCGCGCTTCAACTGTGGCGAAGCATGCGAAACGATTTTCCACATGGCGCAGATGCCCCCCCACACACCGGATAACGGAGACGACCTCTGGGCCAGGCACCACGCCCAATGGCGCGATCCGGCCCAGGTGATCGGCTTCTGGGCGGAAGCAGCAGCGCTTGACCGGCGGTTGCTGCGCTACCAGGTCCAGGGGGCATGGTGGGAAACGCTGGCGTCGATCGGGGGCACACTGCTGGTCTCGCGTGAATATGAGCACCTGTTGATGGCGCTGCGGGTAGACGAAGATCAACCGCATGTCACGTATATGCGGATTCCGCACCCGTCCGGTATCGCCTTCGACCCGGTGCGAGGGGTTGTACATGTCGCCTGTACGCGCAACCCCAACCAAGTGCTAGACCTGAAGCCAATCACCGGTGTGATGCCCCGCCAGGATATGCCCTATACCGAGCCTTTGCCAGAACGACCGCTGACTCCTGTCCGGTCGCGCTTTTTCCCCGGGTGCCTGTATATGCACGATCTGGCAATGGTAAACGGTGTGCTGCATGCCAATGCCGTGGGCCAAAACGCAGTGGTTCGCCTGCACGAGGACGGCAGCCACCAGCGCGTGTGGTGGCCGCTGTGTATTGAGCAAGACGGGCAGCCGGTGTTTGGCCAGAACCACATACAGCTCAACTCGATTGCGGCCGGGGACGACCTGGCCGGTTCGTACTTTTCGGCATCGGCTGACCGGATATCGGCGCGCCGGCCTGGGCACAAACATTTCCCGGTCGATGGGCGGGGCGTGATATTTTCGGGTGACAGCCGTACCCCGGTTGCCTGGGGGCTGACACGTCCTCACTCGGCCCGGCTTCACCAGGGGCGGCTGTGGGTGGACAACAGCGGTTACGGCGAACTAGGCGTGATTGTCGACGGCCGTCTGGAAGTGGCTGCCCGACTGCCCGGCTGGACGAGAGGGTTGTGTTTGCAGGGAGCTATTGCCCTGATCGGCACTTCACGCGTGATTCCACGCTTCCGCCAGTATGCGCCAGGGCTGGAAGTCGATGGCAGTATCTGTGGTTTGCACGCGGTTGAATTGTCTTCAGGCAAGGTATTGGGGAGTCTGACCTGGCCTGAGGGTAATCAGATATTTGCCGTGGAAATGGTGCCGGGCGACTTTGCCGGAGGGCTGTTGTTTTCCGCACATGGGCGGCGCGCTCATAGGCGGGAACGGAAGCTGTTGTACAGCTATCGTACTGATGACCGCTGATTTTATGATCAGGTAGCATGAACGATGGGGGCGATTACTTCTGCCATCATCAACGGATTCAGGAGCGCGTATGAGCAACGAATTCCGGCTTTTAATGCTGAGCGCCATGTACGAAAACGGCGGTAACACAACCCATCGGTTTTTCGATGGGCACCCCCAGATGTACGTGTATCCTTTTGAGTCGCAGCTGGGCACGCGGCTGGTCAATGATGCGATGACATCATTGTTCCCGGTCAAGTATCGTTGGCCGGTGTTTGCGCTGGACGCGACGCCCGACCAGGATTACCAGGCCATCATCGATGAGGAGTGCAAGGTCCGGGCGCGTACCCCGCAGGTGAGCAAGTTCCGTCATATGCCGTTCGACTTCTCCGATGAGGAGCGGAAGGCTGTTTATGTTGACTATATCAAGGACGGCGGGCGCTCCATGGGTAACAATATGGCGGCCTTCTTCCGGGCGACCTTCGACGCCTGGAAAGACTACCGCCGGACCGGCGACGAAGCAGTTTATGTCGGATACAGTCCGATTGTCGCGGTTGACGGGGACAAGATTATGGCCTCGCTGCCCAAGGCTCACGTGCTACACGTGGTACGCAACCCGTGGTCAGCATACGCCGACACCAAAAAACGCCCTGTGCCACTGTCCATGCACGATTACATGCGTGGTTGGACGCTTAATCAATATTACGCACTTATCTTCAAGGAGCGCTATCCCGATCGCTTCCATATTGTGCGGGTGGAAGACGTGATGGCCGATCCACGCACCATCTTGGGGGCGGTGTGTGAGGCGCTTGGTGTAGACTCGGGCGCAGATGCATTGACGCAGCCCAGTTGGAACGGCGCCGAACTCCAAGAGGTGTATCCGTGGGGTACTTTGCGTAGGGTCACGCCCGAGGTCAACAAGGCAACGGCGCAGGAACTCTCTCAGGAGGAGCGAGCAACGATCAGAGCCTATGCCTGGCAGTACCTGGATGTGTTTGATTACAGCGGCTTTGTTTAGACCATGAAACGCGTGATTTTGACCGGCGGGACCGGGTTTGTGGGGGCGAACCTGGCCCGTCGACTGCTGCGCGATGGTCACGAGGTTCATCTGCTCGTGCGCGAGGGATATCGGCCCTGGCGTATCAACGATATCCTGGACGATGTTCGGTTGCATGTGGTCGACCTGGCGGATGAAGACACACTAGTGAGCGTGGTGCGCCGTATCCGGGCAGATTGGGTCTTTCATCTGGCGGTGTATGGCGCATATGCCTCACAGCAAAACGTGCAGCAGATGATCCAAACCAATATCTTGGGCACTGTCAATCTCGTCAACGCCTGTCTGGTTACCGGTTTTGAAGCGTTGGTCAATACTGGCTCCTCATCCGAGTACGGGTTCAAAGATCATCCGCCCCACGAGCAGGAAGCCCTGGGACCTAACAGCCATTATGCAGTTACCAAGGCCTCGGCAACGATGTTTTGCCGTTACACTGCGCAGAGCCAGGACGTACATATGCCTACTTTGCGCCTGTACTCTGTTTATGGATCGTATGAAGAGCCAACACGTCTGATACCCACCGTTATCGTGCGTGGGCTGCACCAGGAACTGCCGCCGCTAGTGTCTGCCTCAGTCGCCCGCGACTATGTCTACAGCGAAGACGTGGCTGAGGCTTATGTACGCGCCGCATCTGTGCCGGACCAGTCGCGAGGTGCTGTCTACAATGTCGGCACTGGAATCCAGACCTCTCTGGAGGAAGTGGTCGCCCAAGCCAGGCGGATGTTGGACATCAAGGTAGAACCGCAATGGGGTTCGATGCCTGAACGCGCCTGGGATACGCATACCTGGGTCGCCAATCCAGATTTGATAATCCGTCAACTGGGTTGGAAGCCACGTTACTCATTTGAGGAGGGTTTCCGCCGGACGGTGACCTGGCTGCGTACTCACCCCTCGCTGCTGCAGTTCTATGAAGACAAAATACAGGCATAATCGGGATCAATTGGCCAGCTCAGGGGTAGTATAAAGGAGCGCTCACCATGTCAAAGCGTCTATTCTGGATCGTCCTTGCAGCCATCGTCATCTTGAGCTTCGGCGTGCGCCTGGTTATGGTTGGACATGGGCTACCCTACGTGATCGATACTGATGAGGGCAGCGACCTTTCCACGGCCATGAGGTTGACCCAGGGTGAATTACCAAAGCCCCATGTGCGTTACCACCGGTCTTTGATCGCCTACATCGATGCTGTGGGGGTGGGCGGCCTGTTTGCGGTCCGGACGGCGTTGGGGCAAACCTCCGGCATCGATGAATTCCAGGCGCTTTATTTTGCGGATAGAGCGTTGTTCACGCTGGCGACTCGTCTGTTGGTGTCTGTCCTCGCAGTTCTGTCGATTGCACTGGTGGCCCTGATCGGCAGCCGGATCAATGAGCGCGTGGGGCTGTTCGCGGCGCTGGTCGTAGCGCTCAATGGCTTTTATGCCGCCAATTCGGTTTTTGCACTACCGGATGCCGTGGCGCCGTTTTTTCTGACGGTATTCATCTGGCTGGTGCTGCGCCTGTGGGAAAGACGGCGCGCCCGCGACTATATTCTAGCGGGCCTGGCACTGGCACTGGTGATGCTGAGCAAAATCTCCGGTTCTGTGGCGGGGATCGGTTTCGTGATCGTGCATGGGATGATCAGCCAGGAAAAGACCGACGGCGATTGGCGTGCCTGGTTACGTTCTTTCCTGGCAAGCCACCACCTGTGGTTGTTTGCCCTGGCCGTGATCGTCGGCAATGTCTTGTTTAATCCACTGGCCTTTATCAATGCGGCAGATATAACCACTGAGATTGCCTTTTACCAACAACATTTTGGGGGCGGCAGCGCCAACCTGCCAGCGATGATCGCTTTCTTGCAAGGCACGATCATACCCGAAGTCTGGCGATGGCTCCTGCCGCTGACCTTTCTTGGTCTGGCTGCAGGCTGGCGTCACCGTCGCTCAGTGCCTTACTGGGTGGGGCTGGTCGTGTTTGGTGCGATCTCGGCAGTCCTATTGGGGACGAATCCCGCTCGTTATAAGATTTTCTACTGGATGGGCTGGCTGCCCTTCATGGCCATTCTCACAGCGGTGGGGATTGACGCTCTGCTGCAATGGGCGGGTCGCTACCGACCTGTGTTCATTGCGGCTGTGGTGGCCGTCGGGCTGGTGTTGGTTTCGGAGGCAGTGTTTTTGTTGGATACGGCACACCTGTACCACGGGCCGGATACACGGGATGCCGCCCTGCATTATTTGTGGGACCATATACCGCCGGATACGCGCATCATCAGTGGACCGACCGTCGAGTACTCGGTGCCGGTACAGCGCAATGTGGATAGCATCGGGCGGGCGCAGACCCTCGGATTGCCGGAAATCGGCAACTGGGATTGGTGGTTGTCCCTGCCGCCGGAGGCGCAGCCGGTACCGGCCTATGATCTCTATGGGTACGAATACCAGGCCGTGATCGATACCTTTGATGACCTGGCGCAGCTTATCGCCGACGAGCAGATCGCCTACGTGATCGAGGCTGATTTGTGTCAGGGTGGGGTGAGCCGCCCGGATTCTGATTCCGCCCAGGAATACCCGCCGGTTAATGAAGACCTGCGTCAGCAGTGGGAGTTGGTCGCGGTATTTTCGCCGTACGATGTGGACACCTGCCTGGCCGCTATCCATTATCGGTCAGGATTCGCCCCTGCGGATTACCGACCCCGGCAACAGATGATCGGCCCCATGATTCGCATTTACAGGGTGTCGCCGCCAGATGATTGAGCCGGCGGCTGCCAAAGCATGTTTGCCCGTCCCCTGGGAGTATAGATGGCCGGAGCGATTTTGGTGACTCGCAAGTTAACATAAACCTCCTAAATCAGGCTGTCTTGCACGGAAAAAACGCCGTCTATACAGCGATTAGAGATCACAGCACTCAGTATTGATTGATGTCTTTAGGCGGCGAATCTGAATTCAACCACTGAATAGCAGACAGTTTGGCAGGTGTAACTCTATAGCGAGTGAAGTATCCAACCGCGGGGAACCCGCAATCTTACAAGCTGACCTTCAACGTCAGACACAACTCCCTTCATTTTCCATTGACGATTTGAATGTACGTTTTCGTTCTGTTTTCTCAATGAGTTGACTATTCGCCACGGCTTTATCCGACCTAACTATCGGTGCGGTATGAATGCCTGACATAGGTCTCATGCCGGGTGTTCATTGCAGGTGAGTGTAGGGAGGGGGAGATGTATAAGCCAGGGTTTTTCCTGCGCGTAATTCCGGGCATTCTGGTCGCAGTCATACTTTCAATGTCTGTAGTAGGTGCACAGGATGATGTGGCACGTGA
>DAOUEM010000406.1:0-2689 GCA_034430555.1 Anaerolineae bacterium
AGACAAGGACAGCGGGGGCAGCAGTGACTGCCCGTGGTCGGAAGCCGGGCAAGACGGCGTATTTAAGAGGAATATGTTCGATGGCAGCTAAAGGAAAAAAGGTTAGCGAGATTGTTCTCGAATATCGCATCGAGGATAACGACGCCGACAAACGCGCCAAACAACTCCTGCAAAATATGGAGGAAGTTGCCGACGCTGCCGGGATGGTGGCGAATGAGGCCGACCGCATGGCGAAATCGGTTTCGCGTACCTCGCAAACCGAACGCCAACTGGATGCCGCCCTGGACGATACCGAAAACAGGTTACGGGGCACGGCAGACGAAGCACGTAAAGCCGCCGCCGCCGTCGAGGATTATGGGGATGCGGCCCGCCGCGCCCGTGATGAAACAGAATCATTTGGGGATGTGGGCACCAACCTTAGCGCCTTGTCAGGATTGGCGCGGGCTGCCGGTGCCGGGGGCGTGGCCGACGTGGGGATGCTGCTGGCCGACATCAGCGACGCCACCGAGGGTCTTGGTCGTTTGGGTCCGGCCCTGGGAGAAGTAGGCAATAAGGCGGTTACCTTCCTCAACAGTATGGGGCCTTTTGGAATTGCCGCCGTGGCCGCTGCTGGCGCGGTGGCCGGGCTGGTGATTGGCTTAAAATTATTCAGTCAAGGCATGGCCGATGCCGACCGGGATATTCAGGCGTTTATCAACACGCAGCAGGAATACTATGACATCATCCGCGAAGGCACGACCGAAGATGTACAGGGGGCCATTGACGCCCAGCGGACATTAATTGCCGACCTCACCACGCAGCGGGATGAGATCGCCGGGGTGCTCGATCAATCCTACGCAGAAGCCGGGGCGCAGTTGGGGGTCTTCACCGGGCTTTTGATTGAGCTGGCCGACGTGCCCGGTGTGGACGCCGCACGGGCGCGCCTGGACCAATTGAACCTGGAATTGCATGATGCCGAGTTTTTCATGGGCCGGTTGGGAGGCGCAATCAATAGCGCCTCTGTAGCCGCCAACGATGCCGCCGCCGCTGAAGAACACCTGGCCGAAATGCGGGACGAAGCGACCGAAGCCGCCATTGCCGCCGCCCGTGCTGAAGACGAGGCTTCCGTTAACGCCAAGTTTGACCGGCAGTTGGACCTGCTGAACATCGAGCGGGACCGGGCCAAACTGGAAGAAGACCTGATCGACCTGGGCATCCGCAACAACCAGGTCAAAGCCGACGCCCGCAAGGCATCCGCCGCCGCCATCGACAACATGGAAGCGGGCTTTGCCAAGTTCCTGGAAAGCGCCAATAAACAGATCGGGCAGGAAACGGCCAAAGCCGCCCAGGCCCGCGCCAAGATCGAATCCGACTACATGGCGAAAGAGGTCAAAGCCACCAGCGATTACCGGCGGGAAGAACTGCGCGATCTGGAGGACTTCAACAAGGAACGCATCCGGCGCATTGAAGACCTGAACAACGACCTGCTGAGCGCCGAGGAAGCCAACGACGTGGTGGCCTTCATCCGCACGCAGCGCCAGGGTCAGCAGGACCTGCGGCGCATGGACGAAGACGCCAGCCTGGAAAGCCAACGCCGGAGCCAGGACTTCCAGGCCGAACAAAAAGAGCGCAAGGCGGAAACGGCGCAGCGGTTGATTGACCTGCGGCTGGCGACCCAGCAACGCATTATAGAAATCCGCAACGGGATCACCCAGCAGCGCGCCCTGCTGCAAGAGCAGATCGCCGCCGAGCGGGACGCCCTGGTCCAGCGCATTGACGATCTAAACCAGGGCCTGCGGTTGGAAATCATGACGCGGCGTAAGGGCTTCGAGCAGGCGTTAATCGACCAGGCCGCCTTTAATGCGCAGACCGCCGCCCTGGAACAGCAGCGGCAGAACGCACTATTGACCATCAGCCATCGGGGGTATCAGAACATTGCCGACCAGGTGAGCGCGGTATTTGCCGGAAAACAAGCCTATGCGGGGGCCTCGTCTTCGGCCTTATCCGGCTACAGCGGGGGCAGCACGCGGGGCGGGCGTGGTCTGGGTGGATCACTGTCCAGTCAATACGCCAGTCTTAGTTCGGGCGGCAAGGGTTTTCTGGGCAATATCGCCAACACGACCAGTAGTATCTTTAATTTTAGCGGCAACATTGGCAGCGGCATGAGCAGCAGCCAGATACAGAACTCCGTCCAGAGCGGAGTCATCGCTGCAATCAAGACGGTAAGTGGTGCGTATACATTATCGAAGGACCTTTTATGATTTCAGGATACCGTTGGGCAGACGGCACGCTGGGGGCAGGGGGGATTCTGGACGTGACCTATGCCATTGAAAACTTCACGGTACAAACGGACATGACCGCCAGGGGGGGCGGGGTGTCCTGGGTGCAGCCGTCCTCAGTGGTGGTGACCCCGGCGGTACAGCTGCTGGACAGCCTGGACGGCACGCGGGACGGTTACGGCGGCGCGGTCATCGACTGGGCCTTCCGGTACCTGTCCCCGGACATGGTGAAGTACCTGCGCGATACGTTTTTTAACAGCACCGATTACAGCCGGGCCAATACCATCCGCACCTGGAACCGGCAGACGGGGCTGTGGGAGGAATACACGGCGACGGCGCTGTGGCCGACCTTCGAGATCAGCGGCGGTCTGGAGCGGCGCGGTGGGGGCTTTATCGATTGGCCGATCAGGTTTATCAAGGGGACGAAGATC
>DAOUEM010000407.1:0-1597 GCA_034430555.1 Anaerolineae bacterium
ACGTCGGCCTGAGCGGTGCTGTCGCCGCACAGCAGCCGGTGCCCCTGTCCGGGTAACGACCGGGATTCGATGAGCCACAGGTCGCCCGGTTTCACCCGAACCTCGCCGAAGTCGTCCGCTTCCGGGTCCTGGGGCAGCGGCGGCTCCGTATCGCGGTAGGGCGAGAGGTCGACGCCCGCCGCCAGCGCCGTTTCCGTAAGCATGGCCAACACGGCCTCGCTCTCGGTTTCGACCTGCAACATCAGCGTCTCGAAGGCTGCCGGGTCGGTCTGGGCCATGGCGGCCAGCGGGTCCAGCGTGGCCAGCACCAGCCGCTCCTCGTCCTCGTCCAGCTCGACGATGGCCACGTCCCACTCGGCCTGGGCGTCCAGCGACGTGCGCAGGTGGCCGTCGATCAGGCGCCCGGTGCGCTGGTTGTAGAGCAGCGGGTAGACCTGCCCGACCTGGTCCAGCACGCCCACCAGCGCCTGCCGCTGGGCGTCCGGGTGCAGACGCCAGTTGTGTGGATTGGCGGCCAGCTCGGCCGCCGGCATCCGTTTGTAGGCCAGCACGCGGTTCGGCCAGCGATCGGTCACGGTGGTCTCCTGCATACAAAAAGGCGCAGCCCGCCTGGAGCTGCGCCTCTCTTTTCCCAACGGCGGCCAGATGTCGGCCGCCTGTGAAAAACCTCGTCAGGGGTGGTTTTGCCGGGGTTTTAGCCCCTGCTCGGGCGCGCGCTGCCCTCCCACCCTTTCGTCGCGCTTCGCTGACGAGTGTCTTCGTATGCCGGGCTGCCGCCGCCGGGTAAGTCGCCGCAGTTGTATGAGCCCGCGCTGCTGCCTGACACACGAAACGCCCCACGGACACGAAGAAACGTATCTGTGCGGCGTATGGTCATTGTACACGCGTTCGGTTGCGCTGTCAATATCCCAAGCAAGCTAGAAACCCACTTGGGATATATTGGGATATAAATTCTTAATGGATTCTTATGTTTCTTGCAGGTAGATGCTCATTCCTATCACAAGTCGCCCGTGTCTATCACCAGTTCATAGCGTCTGTCATTGCCCAGACAGTTGATTACGTGCTTCCAAATGACAAGCATCAATGAGATTCTGGCAGCATATCCAGCACATGATAATACTGCCCGCCCGTGTTCTGATACAAGCCGATTTCCCAGAACTTAAAGAGCTTCTTGCCCACACCAAAGGTCACCATGTTGGGCGCATAAGCAAAGACCTGCAACTTCGGATGGGGTTTCCCAAAGAAAGCCACCGCCCTAAACACCGTGTCAATGACATCGCGCCATTGCTCAGCGTTCTCGTTATCCATCCCGTAAGGCGGCCCGTCGGTAGGCCGAGCATACAGTATCACCAGGTCATCTACCGGCTTCAGGTAATGATAAACTGCCTGTGGGGAGTCGAATTCAGTGCCACCCATGAATTCAAGGCAAAGCTGCAAAACCTTTGGCGGCTTTTTCACAGTAACTGACGTTACGCACTGAGTGCGCGAGAATGCTGTAAACTCTGGTTATGGACGATAAAGAGCTGCTCGATATTTACACGGATTATCTCATCAGTTCGTTTGGACTGACGACGGGAACGGGACTGTCGCGGTTGTT
>DAOUEM010000408.1:0-13516 GCA_034430555.1 Anaerolineae bacterium
GAAACACGGGACACGCCGCGCCCTGCGCCACGGGATCATGCTGCTTGCCGCGCTGCTGGTCACGCTGTCCTCGTGGACGGTCTATAACCTGGTGCAGTGGAACCGGTTCGTGATTGCCGGCGAGGGCTTGCTCGGCACCCTGTTCGTTGGCGCGACCGCCTGGCAAGGACCGGAAGAAACGGATGCCGCCCTAGACTACCAAGATGGTACCAACGCCGAGGACGATTATGCTGCCCGGCAGGAAGCCCTGGCCCAGGGCACGCTGCAAGTGATCCTGAGCGATCCGGTGGGTTATCTCACGCGGCGCATTACCAGCCTGACCGGCGCGCTGCTGCAACCACACAATACGCTGTTTTATCCCGGTCCCAGCATTAAAACCCTGGCGGTGGACTGGCTGCGGGACGACCGCTCACTCAGCGGCCTGTGGACACTGACCGGCACCGAGTCGTTCTGGCCCAAACTGCTGGTGTATCTCTTTCACTACCCTGCCCTGCTCCTGGGCACGGTCGGCCTGGTGCAGTACCGGCGCCGCTGGCGCGACCTGTGGCCGCTCTACGCGCTGTTTGGTTATTTCCTGGGCATTCACCTCATACTGGACGTGATTCCACGCTACCTGTTCCCGCTGGAACCCTTCTGGTGGTTGTTCGCCGCTGCCGTACTGGTGCACATGGCCCACCGTCGGACCGGACGGCCCACTCCACAGCCTGACAGTATGAGCATGGCAGCGCACCCGTGAACCGCCTATAATAACTGCCGTGAACTGTCCGAATATCATCAACGAGCCGCCATGCAAACACCGCCTGCCAATCCCGACTATCACTTCCTGCTGTTTGCGCCCGGCCTGGAAAGCTGGGTGTTTCAAGCGGCCCGTCGCTACTGGGCTGCCTTCCGACCGGTCCTCTACAGCATGCGCGCTCCGGAAGATGTGGAACTGGTCGGTTATACCGTGGGCGGCCGCCGCGTGATCGCCGTCACCCTGGTGATGCGCCGTGACACCGCACCTGCCGTACGCGCCGCCGTGGAAGAGCGTCTGCCCGGCGTCTACCTCGATCCGCTGGTCTATGACGCGGCCGCAGACCTGCAAATCACCCTCAACGGGCGGGCCGAGTTCGGCCAGCGCCTTGGCCTACCGGAAGACGCCGACCTCACAGCCCGACCCACCCGCACACCCGGCCCGATCCAGATGCCAGGCGGGTAAGCGCGATGCGTCTGGATGATTACCAATGGTCGCGCAATCCGCGCGGGATGCATAACGAGGGCGTCTACCGCTTCCGCCTGAATCGTTACCAGGAAATCCGCGCCGGGTGGGTCAAACTGGTGGCCGCCGACGAAGAATACGTCAATCACATCCCGGAGCTGTTGGCTGCCGGGATCACGCCGATCATTCGCATTTACCGGGGACAGTGGGGCAGCCAGCCGGCTGACGCCCGCGCTTACGAGAGCATCCGGCGTTACATCAACGCCGGTGCGCGCTGGTTCGAGCTGTGGAACGAGCCAAACCTCGGCAATGAATGGCCCGGTCACCTGAGCGGTTCGCTGGACCCCAATAACACCGGCGTATACATCGGCCCGCTGATGGACAGCTGGATGGAGTGGGCCTGGCGCGTGGTGGAGATGGGCGGCTACCCGGCCTTCATCGCCCTGACAGAAGCCAGCGAGTTGCCCCACGCCACCATCCCCTGGCTGACGAACATGATGGCCTACCTGCGTGACGCGCATTACGATCGCTTCCGGCACGTGCTGGCGAATGGGTTATGGTTGGCTACCCACCCGTATATCTACAACCATTTTTACCAGGAAATCCCCCGCGGTGGACCGCTGAGCGCGCGCCAGCCCGGCGGGCAAAACGCCACCGAAGGCGGCTGGCATTTTGAATATCCCACCGACCCGATCTGCCAGAACGCCGACCCTGGCCGGACGGTCTGGGGAGGGACATCGCTCACGCCTCACGGTGACCCGGTCGGCCTGACGGCAGTGGGCCACGCCTTTATGGATTTGCTGCGGCGCTTTTTTGGCGGCGGCATCGTCCCGGTCATGGGGACGGAGGGCGGCATCTGGCCCTGGCCCGGCCCCGGCGAACCGCCCCGCGTCGACGATACCCGCTATCCCGGGATCACCTGGCAAAGCCATGCCGAAGCGATCGTCGCCATGTTCAACTGGATCGCCAGCGGCGCGGCACCGCCCTGGTTCTTCGGCGTGACCCTGTGGAAAGAAGACGTCTACTGGGAAAACCCGGCGGGCACCGTACCCACCGTGGGCCGGCTGAACAGCACCGCCCCGCCCTTCAAAGACGTGCCGTCGCTGGATACGGGCGGCAGCACATGGTACGGGCCGGCAGGACCAGCCGAGGTCGAACCGGCAGCGCCAGAAGGTCCCGGGCCGGTACACGGCGGCCCTGACTACCACTTCATTTTCCTGGGTGAAGCTATCAACCCCGAATGGTTTTTTTCGGAGGCGGAAGCATACTGGACTCGCTACCACCCGGTGCTGGTAAGCGCTGCTGACCTGATCCCGCTGCTTCCCTTCGACAAAACCCTGGCCATCACCGTCATCATACCGCCGAGCCAGGTGGAGCAAATGAACACGGACATTCGAGACCGCTGGCCCAATGCCTGGTACGATCTGGTCGTGGTCGAAACACCGACTGCGTTGGCCGAAGTATTCCGCCAGCGCATATCTGTAGGACGACGCTTTGGTTAGAGGCGACGATGACGGTGTACGGCTCACCACAACGACAGCCTTATGCCCCGCCGCCGCGCCGGCGGGGACCTCGCCTGCCGAATAGACCGCCCTCACCGAAAGAAGTCGGGCGTTTTATGCTGTCGCTGCCGGGCCGGACGGCACGGTTTTTCCTGATGCTGCCCGTTCATCTGGCACGCTTCCTGATCCGACTGCCCCGGACCATCTGGCAAGGCTGGCAAGCCGCCGCCGCAACCCTCTATCGGCTGCGTCAAACTATCGCCCGGCTGCCGGCGCTGTACCAGTGGCTGATGCGGTATGCCCCCCCTCAGCGCATCCAGCGAGCCGTGTACGTCCGGCTGCACCCGCTTCGCTGCTGGCACGGCGTGCGCAGTCTGGGAACGCGCCTGCGCGGGCGCGGCGTCTGGACCCGGCAGCCCGGGCTGGATATCATCCCTAAGGCGCTGCGCTGGGCACGCCGCTACCGCCGGCACCGGGGACGCTTCCGGGACATCGAGGCCCTGCGCTCAATTATCTACGCCAGCGATGACATCTTCCCTACATCCTATGGAGACCTGACCATTGGCTACCTGGCCCGAAGGGACAGCGTGCCTTGCCGCTGGGGTGCGCTGCTGCACGGCCTTGCCTTTCACTCGCAGGCGCAGCGCGTGGTGGAACTGGGCGCCGGCTTCGGCATCTCCGGAATGTACCTGGCCCGCGCCTTACTGGACGTCTACCCGGTGCGCACCTGTATGCTGGTCACCATCGAGCAGGAAGCACGCTTCGCGCGGATCACAGAAGGCACCTTTTACCAGCTGGGTTATGACGACTTCGTGGACGTGATGCAGGGCCACTTCGCGGACCGCCTTGCCGACGCCCTGGATCGAACAGCCCCCGTCAACCTGGCCTTCCTGGACGGTCATCACGACGAAAACGACACGCTGCGCGACTTGTCGCAGGTGAAAGCCCGGTCCAGAACCGGCACAATCCTCGTGCTGAGCAACATCCACGCGTCGCCCGGCATGGCGCGTGCCTGGCGGACCATCAAGGATATGCCGCGGATCGCGGCCACCGTCGATCTCTGGCGATGGGGCATCGTGATCGTCGGCAGCGGCCCGCCGCTACACCTTTGCGCGCGGTTATAACGCTGTTCCGGCCGTCAACCGACGAAGGCGCCGCAATCTATGGTAATATCAAGCTGCATGGACGGCATCAGGTCCATGTCATGATCCTCACCCAATCCGATAGAGAGACGACATGCGACCGTTAGAATTTGCGTCTGTCCGGGTATCCGCGCCGATGGCAAATCCCAGCGGCTGCCTGGAAATTTACTGGCAGACATCCCGCTGCCGGAATGGTGTGAGATGACCGACGATTACCTGCCCGCCCAGGGTAACGCCCATCCCACTGCCTGGTTCGCCGTATTTGTTGTGCCGCCGCCCTCGCATCCCCTGACCATGCACGGCAGCCGCCTGATCGGCTATGACATCTGGTCGGAAACGATTCATCCCGACGAAGAAGCAGACTGGCCGGGCTTTTACCCCGGGGATGTGTCGCGTATTCGTGCCCTGCCGCGCCCCTACGGCGTGCACATCACCCTCGGCGACGCCCTAGAATATCCGCTGCGTGCCCTGCCGGTTATCGCCGAGCGCCTGGATGCCATTACCCGCCAGCTACCGGTATTCATGCTGCGCGGCGGATTCTACGATACCCTTTTCTGGGATTCGGTGTTGGCCCTCCGCTGGGAGGAAGGGATCAACAATCTGCATCGCCTGGCGGTCGCTACCACTGTGCACATCAATGCCCTGCGCTACCGGCACGGACAGATCACCGTTCCCATGACCACCTACTCTTCCATGCTGCGAGACTGGGCCATCGAGACAGCCTTCGGCCGGTACTGGACAATTGAGAAGTATTACGCCCACCTGACGCTGGCCAACGCGCTCACCGATCGCGCCGAACGCGATCGGTTGTGGGCGGCCTGGCAGCGTGCCGGCCATATCGCGCCCGATATGAGCGCGTACAACCTGGTCGTGGATCGCATCTACTTGATGACCCGGCCCACCAACTCCCAGTATTGGATCGTGCATCCGGATTACGCCAGCGGCTTCCTGCTGCGGGGCTGAATGCAGCAGATTACAGCCTGCCAGCGGCGGCTTCGTCGACCAGCCACAGCAGGTGTCCCTGGGCCGGGTTGACGATCTGAGCCGGCAGTACGTCCGGCTGGTAAGGGCCGGCTAACACCTGCTGCAACCGTTCGGCTTTGCTGGCCCCGGTGACGATCAACATGATCTCGGCGGCAGCGTTGATCGCGACCGGCGTCAGCGAAATCCGCCAGGCGCCCAACTTGTCCACATAGGTGGCCGTCACCCAACGTCTGTCTTCATGAATGGCCGCCGCCCCGGGAAACAACGACGCCGTGTGCCCGTCGTCTCCCATGCCCAGCAGCACCAGGTCGAAGCGCGCCGGCAACGGCTGCCCATCCATGGCTGCCTGGCCAAAATAGGCGTGCAGCACGGTTTCGTACTCAGCAGCGGCGGTCTCCGGGAAAAGCTCTCCACCCATGCGGTGAATGTTCTGCGCTGGCAGGGCCACGTGGTCCAGCAGGGCTTCTCGCGCCATGCGGTAGTTGCTGTCGGCGTGATCGGGTGGCACGGCGCGCTCATCGCCCCAAAAGACATGCACCGCCCGCCAATCTACGCGCGCGGCCAGGTCGTCCTGCGCCAGCCGCTCGTACAGAGTCCGGGGTGTCGAGCCGCCGGAGAGCACAATCGAGAACCGGCCCCGAGCCGCTACCGTTTGGCCAGCGCGATCGACAATTGCCAGGGCAGCGGCTTCGGTGAGGGCGGCCGGATCGACAAAAGTTTGCACAGTACCCATGGTTAGTCCTCGTGGCTGCAACCCGGCCACCACTTACGGTTATCGCGCGCCATAAACGCATCGGCGGCTTCCGGGCCCCAACTGCCGGGCGTATAGGTCACGACCGGCGGCGCTTCCGGCGTTCGCCAGCCCTGCAAAACCGGATCGATCAAACCCCAGGCCAGTTCGATCTCGTCACTGCGGGCGAAAAGCGAGGCATCGCCGTTGAGCGCATCCAGCAGCAGCCGCTCGTAAGCATCGGGCAGCGGCTCGTCAACAAAAGCAGACCGGTAGTGGAACTCCATATCGACCGCGCGCATTTCCTGGGCAGACCCTGGCACCTTAGCCTGGAAGCTGAGATGCATGCCCTCGTCCGGTTGGATACAAAGCGCCAGGATATTGGGCACGAACTCCGCGTCTGCCGGCAGATCAAACATGACATGCGGGGGCCGTTGAAAGCGGATGATGATCTCGCTGGTTTTGGCCGCCATCGCCTTGCCGGAGCGTAAATAAAAGGGGACGCCCTGCCAGCGCCAATTGTCGACGTACAGCTTCAGGGCGGCATAGGTCGGCGTCTGTGAAACCGGAGCAACACCATCCGCCTGGAGATAACCCTCGTACTGCGCCCGCACGGTATCACCCAGGGCGATAGGCCGGATGGCGCTCAGGATTTTGGCTTTTTCATTGCGCACGGCGTCAGCGTTGAACGAAGCCGGCGGCTCCATCGTCACCAGGGAGAGCAGCTGCAAAAGGTGGTTCTGGAACATATCCCGGACCACGCCGGATTGATCGTAATAACCGGCGCGATGGCCAACATCGACCGTCTCCGCCACCGTGATCTGGACGTGGTCGACATAACGCCGGTTCCAAACCGGCTCAAAAATAGTATTGGCAAAACGAAAGAAGAGGATATTTTGCGCCGTCTCTTTGCCCAGGTAATGGTCGATGTGATAAACCTGGTGCTCATCAAATACGCCGTGGACGACATCATTTAAGGCCAGGGCTGACTCCAGGTCGTGGCCAAAAGGCTTTTCGATCACGACCCGCCGCCAACCGTCGCGCTCGTGAACCATACCCGCCCTATCCAGGTTCTGGATGGTGCTCGTGAACAGGTCCGGCCCAATAGCCAGGTAATACAGACGGTTGGCCGGTTTCTGTTCTTGCTTCACCAGCGCCCGGTGCAGCTTCTCGAAGTCGGCTAACTCCTTGATGCTGCCTGGCACATACGAAATCTTTTCCGCGAAGGGCCTCCACCGATCCTCTTCGAAAGCATCGCCGATGAACTTACGGGCATTGTCGGAGAGCAGTGCACAGAACTTCCCTGATTCATAAGGGCGACGGGAAAAACCAACAATCCGGAAGTCCTCCGGCAGACGCCCTTTACAGTAATTGCGGAACAGTGCCGGGATCAACTTTCGACTGGTCAAATCTCCCGACGCGCCAAAGATCACGATACTGACACTGCGTTCCATAACGGTTCCTCTCTATGCGCTAAACCCTAAAACCTGGCTGCCTGCGTGCTGCCGGTATTGCAGCTAACTCGCCCCCTTCAGTATAGACGCAGGCTATCTCACTCAATAGTGACGCGGAGACCCGGCCATCAATTACCCTAATCATCCCGCACCATGTGTTTGAGGCCACCCTTACCGGCTACAATCACGTCCGTCGCCAGGCCCAGGAACAAGCCATGCTCCACGATACCGGCGCGCCTATTGAGCAGACCATCCACCGCCAACGGATCGTCCATCGGCCCAAAGCGCGTATCCAGGATCAGGTTACCCTGGTCCGTGTAAAATAAACTGCCGTCCTCCGTGCGGCGGACCACCGCCTCCGCCCCCAGGGCGTTGAGGTAAACGATCTGCGACTGCCAGCCGAACTCGACAACCTCCACCGGGATCGCCCACCGGGTGCCCAGCGCCGGGGAAAGTTTGCCTTCGTCCACCACGATGATCTCACGCCGGCTGGCCTGCGCCACCATTTTCTCCCGCAAAAGCGCCCCACCCCCACCTTTGATCAAGTCCAGATGGGGATCCACCTCGTCGGCGCCATCGATGGTCAGGTCAACGGCGGGACGTTCATCCAGCGTCGCCAGCGGAATGCCCCGTCGCCGCGCCTCGTCTTCCACAAAGGACGAACATGGCACGCCCAGGATGTCTTTCAACTGGCCCTCCTGGACAAGTTGGGCGATACGCCGTACCGCAAAGATCGCCGTGCTCCCATGCCCCAGGCCTACAATCATGCCCGATTCTACAAATTCAACCGCTTTTTCTGCGGCCTGCTGCTTCAACTGCACGATATCGTTGGCCATTTAATACTCAACTTTCCTGGCGCTCTTGCCGACGCGATCGCCCGGACAGCATCCCCCCCATACTGGGCTCATCTGGGCCTATATTGAGGCTGCATTCTAACACAGGATAAGCCCGCCGGTGTAAAATCGACCTGTCAGGCCGCATTCACGGAAATATTGCTCAAGATACGTCTATGTTATAATCGGCAGTGAACAACCATCGTCAATATCAACCTGACAGCAACCGGCGCTCAGGCAGCAGGCGCTCAGGCACGCACCTACAGAGGAAGCAACTGATGATCAGCAGGCCCCATCACCCGATTCAATGCATCGTTCCGCCGCACATGCTGCAAGCTATCGTGGAAAACGGAACTACGGAGCAGCGTGAGTGGGCGCTTGCCACGCTGGCCGTATCCGAACAACTGCGCGGACAGCGTAATGCCATCACCGAGTTCCCCAAACTGGTGGATAAGGCAACCGCGGTCGCCCGCGATCGCACTATCTACAACGCCAATACCGGCATGGCCTTGCCCGGCATGCTGGTCCGCAGCGAAGGCGACCCGCCGACCGGCGATCCCGCCGTCGACGAAGCCTACGATGGCTCCGGAGCGACTTACGACCTCTTCCGGGATGTGTACAAACGCAACTCGATCGATGGGGCCGGGCTGCCGCTTAAATCCACCGTACATTATGGCCAGGGCTATGATAATGCTTTCTGGAACGGTGAGCAGATGGTCTATGGCGACGGCGATGAAGACCTGCCGGAAAGCCAGCGTATGTTCAATCGTTTCACGGCGGCTATCGACATCATTGGCCACGAACTGACCCACGGCGTCACCCAGTACGAGGCCCGCCTGGTCTACTGGGATCAGCCCGGCGCGCTCAACGAGTCGATGTCGGACGTTTTCGGCGCACTGGTCAAGCAGCGCCATCTCAACCAGGAGGCCGGCGAAGCGGATTGGATCATCGGCACCGGCCTGTTTACCGCCAATGTAAACGGGGACGGCATCCGATCGCTGAAAGCGCCAGGCACTGCCTACAACGACCCCGTGCTCGGCAAAGACCCACAGCCGGGCCACATGAACGACTACAAAGATGTCGAATATGACAACGGCGGCGTGCACATCAACTCCGGTATTCCCAACCGGGCTTTTTACGTGACGGCCACGGAACTGGGCGGCTTTGCCTGGGAAAAGGCCGGGCAGATCTGGTACGTCACGCTGCGGGATAAGCTCCAGCTTCGCTCGACCTTCCAGGATGCGGCAAACTTGACTTTTCAGGTCGCCGGCACCTTGTACGGCGCGGGCAGCCTGGAGCAAAAAGCCGTCCGGGCCGGCTGGGCGGCAGTCGGGATCACCATCGGCGCGGGTGCCGGCGAAGTCCCCGCTCCGGCCCAGGGCTGCCTGGAAACCCTGCTCCAGTTGCTCGGCAGCAGACAAGGTTAGGGGCCATGCCAGAGGAAGGAACACAGCACATGCGGATACACTTTGAGCGTAGCGGCGGCTTTATGGGTATGCCTGTCCAGACCACCATCGATACGTCGACACTGCCAGATGATGAAGCACAGGCGCTGCACGACATGCTGGACGCCGCCCGGTTCTTCCAGCTACCGGAAGACCTCACGGCAACCGGCAGCGGAGCCGACCAGTTCCAATACAAGTTGATGGTGGAACGCGAAGACCAGGACCCGCATACCGTGCACCTCGGTGATGCTTCTGCCCCTCCGGAGATGCAGCCGCTGTTGCGTAAGCTCACCATGATGGCGCGTGGCCAGGGCTGAATCCGGCCGTTATCCATCCCACCAGGTTACAAGAAAAAAAACCTCCGGGGTCTGGATTCCCCGGAGGTTTCACTTCAAGTGTACGCCTGTGATAGCGCCAGCAAAGCGCCCACTACGTCATCGCCCAGATCAAACCGGATGAAACGACGGTGGTTATCCAGCAGCGCCGCCCGGTCGCCGGCTGCCTGCGCCTCGATCAACACGCCAAATGTCAGCGCCGATCCAGGCTCGCCGGCTTTATCCGGGATCGCAGCATCCTGCTGATCATCCGAAACAAACTGGATGAACAACCCATTGCCGGCGTCGCCCTTGTGGAGCTGGCCGGTCGAATGCAAAAAGCGCGGCCCATACCCGACCGTGGTCGCCAGCCGATATGTATCGCGGATACCGAGTCGCAGCGCTTGCAGGGCAGCTGTTGCCTGGTCTGTCGGGTGGACGTAGGCCTGGAGCGACACGTAATCACCTGGTCTGGCTGCAGACAGGAACGCCCGGAGGGCCTCCGCCGTCGGCTGCGCGGCTTCGACCTCCGGCAGCTTACCCGTATCGGCGTAAGCGGCGACGGCCTCACGCGCCAGGACTTTGGCCGCCTCTACATCTGGCTGGTTGAAGGGGTTGATCCTCAAGAAGTGCCCGGCTACCGCCGTGGCCAACTCCCACAGCAGGAACTGCCGGCCCAGGTCATACCGATCGGTCATCGCCAGGCGCACCACGGGATAGCCAGCCACTTCCAGCGCAGCCAGGGCGGCCTCATGCGTGGTATCGCTGCCTAACTGCACGGAGACAAACAACCGATCGTCGCCATACACCTCCGGCGCGCCGAGGTCCTCGCCTACCACCGGCAGGATGCCCTGGCCTTCTTTGCCGGTGCTCTCCGCGATCAATTGCTCGGCCCAATCGCCAAAACTGGCGATCGCCGGCGAGGTGACGACGGTCAACTTGTCACGCCCATCCACACCCAACCGGCTTATGACCGCTCCCAACCAGGCGCCGGGGTTAGCGGCTGCATCCGGTTCCTGGCAAGCGAGGCCCATCGCCGCGCCGCGATCCAGCAGAAGGTTGAGGTCGATGCCGATCAAACCCGCCGGGACCAGCCCGAACAGCGACAGCGCCGAAAAACGCCCGCCGACGTTCGGATCGTTGCGGAAAGTCTGACGGAAGCCGTACGCGTCGGCCAACTGGTCCAGCTTGCTGCCGCCATCGGTGATGGCCACAAAGTGCCGCCCGGCCTGGTCGTCGCCCACCTCTTCCGCCAGCCGGTTATAGAAGAACTTAAAAAAGGACAGCGTTTCTACCGTGCCGCCGGATTTTGTCGCCACGATGAACAACGTTTTGTCCAACTCGTGGCCGTTCGCCTGCGCCAGGACGGCCCCCGGCTTGGTGCTGTCCAGCACGCTTAGCGCCAGGCGTCCGTCGATCAGGCTGCCGAACGTCTTGGCGAAGACTTCCGGCGCCAGGCTGGAACCGCCCATCCCCAGCAGCAGGACGTGCGTATAACCATCCACCAGGACATCGGCGCGCAGCGACTCGATGGCCGGCAGGTGCTCGCGCATCGTGTCAGGCAAATGCAGCCATCCTAACCGGTTGGTGATCTCGGTCGGCTCCGGTTTCCAGACGGTATGGTCGTGATTCCAGATGCGGGGCACGATCTGGTTGTCGTTTAAGCCGGCCAAAGCCGCGTCGATAGACTGCTGGAACGCGCTCAGGCCGGCTCTACTTTTCCCAACAGTTGGGACCGTTTCTCCGCGATGCTGCCCAACAGATCATCGAAAGAAGCCGCGAACTTATCCACGCCCTCGTCCTGCAATTCCTGGGTGGCCTGGTCCAGGTCGATACCGAGCTCGGCCACCGCCGCCAATTGCGCGCGCGCCTCGTCCAACCCGCTTTCGATCGACAGTACCACCTGGGCATGGTCCAGGATCGCGCCCAGCGTGGCCGGGGGCACGGTGTTGACCGTGTGCGGGCCGATCAGCGTATCAATGTACAGCGTATCAGGATAAGCCGGGTTCTTGGTGCTGGTGCTGGCCCACAGCGGACGCTGCACGCGCGCGCCTTTAGCGACCAGGTTTTCCCATTCACTGCCGGCGAAGATTTCCTTAAAGCGCACGTAAACGACCCTGGAATTCGCCACCGCGATCTTACCCTGGAGGTCCTGGTTGCCCCGGGCTGCGATCAGGGCATCCAGCTTGCTGTCCACGCGGCTGACGAAGAAAGAAGCCACCGACGCGACCTTGCTCGGGTCGCCGCCGTTGGCGACGAGCTTCTGCAGCCCGGCGATATACGCGCCGGTCACGGCCCCGTACTGTTGCGTGGAGAAGATCAGCGTGACGTTGATATTGATGCCCTCACCGATCAGGGTCTCAATGGCCGGGATGCCCGCCGGTGTTGCCGGCACCTTGATCATGACGTTGGGGCGACCCAGCGCCTGGAAGAGCCGCCGGGCGTCGGCGATGGTCGGGGCGGTATCGTGGGCCAGCTTGGGGCTGACCTCCAGGCTGACGTAGCCATCCAGGCCGTCCGTCCGGTCATAGATGGGACGCAGCATATCCGCAGCATTGCCGATGTCTGACAGGGCCAGGGACTCATAAATCTCCGTCACCGAAGCGCCGGCCGCCACGAGCTTTTTCATCGCTTCGTCGTAATCATCGCTGTGGGCGATAGCTTTCTCGAAGATGGTGGGGTTCGACGTAACACCCAGCACGCCCTGATCGAGCAACTGCTGAAACTCACCGGACTGAAGGATTCCCCGGCTGATATTGTCGTACCAGATCGATTGCCCTAACCGGGCCAGTTCATTAAGCTTGGTCATATTGAATGCTCCATCCTCCATATAAGCGCACCAGGTCGCGCATCGACTCGACATCAAACCACGTTAAGCGCCCAATCATATGGCAGGTAGGTTACCTTCACCGTATGATGGTGTGCTACCAGCCATTCGCGCACCTCGTCCTGCAAAAGATACGGCAGTACAAACGCAATAACGCCCTCGCGCCCGCCAAAATCAGCCGCATACCAGCTAAAAATGCGCGACAGGTACAGTTCACACGCTGCCTGATCGATCTCAACAACATGCGAGACGAAGCGCCGCGCCACCAGTTCAAGCTGGGTGTCGATCTGCGCGGCGTCATAAACCCCGATTGGCGGACATGAGCGACTAGCGCAGTTTAACGCAAAGTGGATGCGTACGTCCAGTGGTGAGACTCGCCAGGCGAAACGCGGGTCCGACGTCGCAAAGTGCGGGCCAGGCACATAGGGATGCCCCCGGTTATCGCGCAGTATACCATGCTCGATATCCTCGCAGCTCACATCGTTTCTCGGGTCGCAACCAGCGCATCCACCAGGGCCATCATCATCCTAACCCATAAACCGGAATCGCCGCACCGTGTACCGCGCGGGCAAAGGCGGAGGAAAGAAACAGGATGACGCTGGCCAAATCCGACGGCGGCACCCAGCGGCTGTAGTCCGCGTTGGGCATGGCTTCCCGATTCGGCGGCGTATCGATGGTACCGGGCAGCACGCAGTTGACGTTAACCAGCGTATCCAGACCTTCGCGGGCGGTATATAACGCAGCCGTCAGGCCGGCCGGGCCACCGCCGATCACGATCACATCGTAATAAGTGCGCTATAGGTCAACGCATCGGCGTCCTGCTCGATATCCACCCAGCGATAGTGGATGCGCTGTTCACCCAGGAACTGTTTGACTTGCCTACAATCCGGGCACCAGCTTGTGTCATACACGATTATCGCCTTGTCCATTTCCATCATGTCGCCAACTCACTTTTCGTACTGGATTATGACCAATGCTATCCCAGAGACGACATGTAGCAGGCATCACTTACCTTTTTGGAAGTAAAAAAGGGGAGCAGCTACGAAGAATATTACCAGGCAACCGGGCGCCGCATACCCGGCAGGTT
>DAOUEM010000409.1:0-6089 GCA_034430555.1 Anaerolineae bacterium
GAAGCTGGTGGGAGCTGCGAGCGCTGGCGCAGCGCTGGCGTCCCAACTGCCACCTTTCGCCTGGGCTCAAGAGGGTTATGGGGGACCGCTCGGCATTGAGCAGGCGGTCATTGAGATGCAAATTCGCGAGTCGGGGTCGCAACGAGCGCCGGCTTATGAGAAGGTCGTCGAGCGGCTAGCCGAGCTGTACCCGGAAACCGAGTACAACATGGTCTATGACCAGGGCAACTGGACCGCCCTGCGGCCGCGGTTCCTGGCCGGCGATCCGCCTGATGGCACCTGGTTATCCGTCGAAGGCGATCCGTGGGGTTTACTGGACGAAGACCTGCTGATGGACCTGACGCCGCTGATGGAAGCGCCGGCTTTCGGCAATGAGGACGTGATGTACAAGGACACCTTCCTGCCGGGGCTTCTGACGCCGGGGCAGAAAGATGGTGTGCAGTATCTGATCCCACACAGCCCAACGACCTGGGGACTGTGGTACAACAAAGCCCTGTTCGACGAGATGGGCTGGGAAGTGCCGGAAGAACTTGGCGCCTGGACCTGGGACGACTTCACCGCCCTGTCTGAGGAGATCAAATCGGCAGGGATGATGACGATCCTCAGCGGTGGGCCGGGCAATGCGGGCGCGTTCTGGTGGGCTTTCTTCATGAATTTCTGGTACCAGATCGGCGGCGATGAGCAGCTCAACGCCATGGACAGCCTGACGCCAGGCGCCTGGAGCAACGAGGTCATCGTGGCGGCCCTCACCCGCGCCAACGAGCTGTTCGCGGACGAGCACATCGATCCCCTGTGGTCTTCGATCGATTGGGGCGATGCCGCTACGCTGAACTTGCAGAACAGGGTCGCCTTCTATCCGGACGGCAACTGGCATGTCGCGCAGTACGCGGACGCGGCGCCGGAGGGCTTCGAGATGGCCTTTGCCCCGATACCGGTCGTCCCCGAAGTCGAAGGATCGCCCAAGCTCCTGCAGGCCGCTGCCGAGCCGTGTCTCATGGTTCCCGTGGAGGCGCAGAACCCGCGCGGCGCGATGGAGTTTTACCGCCTGTGGAATTCCGAAGAATTCCGCCTGGTCTTTGCGGAATTGGCCGGCGACATGTCACCGCTGATTTACGACGTGAGTGAAGCCGACGTCCACCCGGCGGTCGCCAGCATGTTGTCGTACTTTACACAGGGCGAACGGTTCTATAATCCCATGTACAACTCCTGGTACGCCCAGTTGCGGGAAGAGGCCAACGCCGGCTTCACCGAGATGGTGTTGGGTAATGCCACCCCAGAAGAAACGGCGGCCCTCTTTGAAGAGGCAGCCCAGGCCGTCCGTGACGACGATTCAGTTACCAAGCACCAGAGAGGCTAGTTCGTTTACGGTCGGGGTCGGTAGTTTATTACCGGCCCCGACTCATGGAGGTTCGTGGTCATGTATAGACGTAACCAGGGACGCATCGTCGCTCTTTTTTTAGCGCCCGCGCTGATCTTCTACCTGCTTTTTGTGATTTACCCGGACATTTCTGCGGTGTGGCTGAGCCTCCAGGACTGGGGGGGCCTGCGTAAGATGACCTATGTGGGCCTGGATAACTACACCGAGATGTTCCAGGATGATACGTTCTGGCTGGCCCTGAGACACAACTTGTTTTTTGTGGTGGTGACTCTCCTTGTCGTGACCGGGATAGCCTTGCTGCTGGCCGTGGCCCTGACCGGCAAGGTGCGGGGCGCAGGTTTCTTCCGGACCGTCTATTTTTTCCCCGTCACCATTTCCATAGTTGCCATAGCTGCAGTATGGAAGCTCATCTACAACCCACTGTGGGGTCCGCCTGCCGTCCTACTGAATTCGCTGGGCCAGCGTCCCGTCATGTGGCTGGGAGACGAAAGCATTGTCTTGTGGGCGCTGGCGATAGTCATTATCTGGCAGGGCGTTGGTTTTCACATGACGCTCTACATCGCCGGCATCAAAAATATCCCGGTAGTGCTGTTAGAAGCAGCGCGGATTGACGGCGCTACCCCCTGGCAAGAGTTCCGCTTTGTCACCTTGCCGCTCTTATGGGACGTTTTGCGCATTTCGGTGGCGTTCCTCATCATCGGCGGGCTGAATATCTTCGCCATTATCCGCGTCATGATGAGTTACGCCGGAACCGGGCTTCCGGATTCGGTGCAGGTGCTGGCGACCCACATGTATGAGCGTGCTTTTACCTGGTCAAACTATGGCTACGGGACCGCTATCGCCATCGTGCTTTTTCTGCTCACCATGATCGTGACGCTCTTTTCGCTTCTGGCAACCAGGCGAAGGGAAGCCATCCAGTTCTAGAGGAGGTTTGACTATGCGAGCCGATCCACTGTCCGATAGCAGCGTCACACCTGCAGCGGTACAAAGGGGAATTACCCACATTTGGCGGGCTGTGGTATCGCGCCCTCAACGGCTGGCACTGTATCTGGGGCTGGGCGCGCTGGCCTTCACCTACATCTTTCCGCTGATATGGGTGCTGTCCTCTTCGCTCAAGGGGCAGTCTGACTACATCCTGCATCCTGAACAATTATTGCCAGAGACCATGCACTGGGAAAACTACGACCGGGCCTGGCAGGAGGCCAAGATCGGACTTTATTTCCTGAACAGCCTGATAACAACTACTACCACAACGGTCCTCACCGTATTGTTCTCGGCAATGGCCGCCTACGTGTTAGGCCGGTTCATCTTCCGTGGCCGCCATGTCATTTATGTTCTTTTCCTGGCCGGGATGATGCTTCCCCTGTGGTTAGGCTATATTCCACTGTTCTTCCTGGCGCGCGACCTGGGGCTGTACAACAACCTGCCAGGATATATCATGATCAATACGGCGCGGCATCTCGCCTTCACCATTTTTGTGCTGACGCCCTTTTTCGCCTCATTGCCCACCGAAATCGAGGAAGCCGCCATTATTGATGGGGCCGGCCCGTTCCAGGTTTTTTTCCGTGTGATGCTGCCCTTAGCCAGGCCTGGTTTGATCACGGTGGCCATTTTTAACGCGCTGTTTAACTGGAACGAGTTCGATCTGGCGCTGATTTTGCTGCAAGAAGACGCCGTTCGCACGGTCCCACTGGGAATTGCCCGCCTTTTTGTGCAGCAGGGATTTCGTTCCGACTTTGGCTCATTGTTCGCCGGACTGGTCATCATCATGCTGCCAACGCTGATCCTGTATGCCATTTTCTCCGAGAAGTTCATGGAGGGGATGACTATTGGCGCGGTGAGAGGTTAACCATCCGTTCAAATGCCGCCCTCCGAACGATCCGGTTTGAGCGGTTATGGCTGCTGTGACCGCTCGATCCACGCTGGAGGACGGGGATATCTTTTCAATAAAACCGAACCGGTGCACCTGGCGATGCCAACGTTTGACGCGGGGCAGATTCGGAAGGTCTTCGGCGAGGCCCTGCAACAATCGCGCGGTCATCAGGTTGCAGTTGTCATGAGGGATACACACGCCGCCCGAAACGATCCCTGGCGGCCGGTTCGCGGAGAAGGGAGGATAAGATGCCAGACCTCGTGCACATGGCCTACCAGCACGCGGTGGAAACCCTGGCGCAATGTGTGACTGAAGTAGGCATGAAGGCCTCCGTTGAGCGCGCTGGCTATCCCCTGGTTTACGCCCGGGACAGCATGATCACCCTTCTCGGCGCTGCTCTGATACCGCAAGAGACCATCCGGCAGGCGTTTCAGGCCAGCCTCGACACGCTGGGCCAGCTCCAAACGGAGCTGGGTTACATCCACCGGGCGATACACCTGGATACCATGACTAAAGATTGTAATGCCCATGGCTCTGTAGACAGTAACCTTTGGTTCATCATTGGACATTTCAATTATCACCGTCGATATGGCGATCTCGAGTATTTACGAAGCAACTGGGCCAGAATTGCGCTTGCTTTCCTGTGGCTGCGTTACCAGGACTTTAATGATTGTGGCCTGCTCGAGGTCCATGAAGCCGGCGACTGGGAAGACTTGCTGAGTGTGCGCGGCAACGTCCTCTATGACAACGTATTATATGCCTATGTTTGCGATCTGATGGTCGAGATGTCAGAGGTGCTGGGGTTAGCAGACGACCAGTATCAGGGCAGAGGGGACGTCGTCCGCGATAAAATCAACCTCCTGTTATGGATCACGCGGGGCGGGCAGGATTGGCGTAATCCATCGGCAGCGGATCGCATTGACGCCATTACCCAATCTCACCAGGAATGGCATTGGGTAGCCGAACCAATGCTGGGAGTCCTGTGGGAGCGTCCATTTTTCCTGCAATACGTGACCTACCGGGACTACGGCGATTACTTTGATACCTTGGGCAACGCGCTGGCGATTATGACCGGGCTGGCGGACGAGAACCAGGCCAGGCAGATCCTCGATTATGTTCACCGGGCTGGTATCAACTGGCCGTACCCGGCCAAAGCCATATACCCGGTGATCCAGCCCGGCCACCGGCATTGGCGCGACTACTACCGGAACCGCAACCTCAATTTGCCTCACCAGTATCATAATGGGGGCATCTGGCCGATGGTGGGTGGGTTTTATGTGGCCGCCCTGGTCAAAGCAGGTCGGCTGGCCGAGGCGGAGCAGCAGCTCCATCGGCTGGCCGAAGCTAACCGGCAAGGGCTACATCAGGAGTGGGAGTTTAATGAATTCCTGCACGGGGAGCATGGACGTCCAATGGGCGCGGTTGGCAATGCCTGGTCTGCCGGTCTGTACGTTTATGCCTATACGTGCGTCAGCACAGGCCAACTGCCATCGCCCTTTGATTTCATCATGCCATCGCCTGCCGGAGGGAGTACTTGACCACTACGGCCGATTTATCACAACTGGCGCCTGGCGTATACGTGCTCCACAGCCCATTTTTTCAGGCGAAGCGCGGCCTCATTATCGAGGATGCGGGTGCGGTTATGGTTGATACGCCGGTCGCGTTTGCCGAGACAGCGCATATGCTGTCATACGCCCGAGAGACAGGCAGCCCGGTCAGGCAGCTTGTGCTCACCCACAACCACTTCGATCATTCCGCAGGCAGTCAGATGCTGCCAGATATCGATCGGATTGCGCAGTTTGGCGCCGGCAAGTTGATGCAGTCGGCCCATGCTATAGCATATCTGGCGCTGGAACCACCCGAGCACCCCGATCTCAAGCACGTTGTGATCACACCGCCGACGCTGGAAGTTCAAGGGCCGGCTACGATTTATCTCAAGAGGCGCACGTTGCAGTTATTGCCAACGCCTGGTCATTCACCGGACAGCATGAGCGTCCTGCTCGAACAAGAGGGGATTCTGTTTGCCGGCGATGCGGTCATCACCTGTTTCCCGCCCGTCATTCAGGATGGTGACAGCCGGCAGGCGGTGAATAGTTGGCGGCGGATCCTGGACCTCGAATTTGATTGGCTGGTGCCTGGCCACGGACCAATTTTAGACGCGCCCGCCGCCCGTCGGTATTGTGAAGTCTGCATCCGCTACATAGAAGCTGTCTGGGACAGTGTCTCACGATTGGCCGGGCGTGAGATCACGCTGGCCAGGGCAATCGCTGCCGCACAGGATACGTGGCTTATGCTGCCTGCGAACCTGGAGAATGCGGCTGCCTGGCATCACAAGGTGATTGGGAAAATACTGGACGAGTGGAAGAAGAATAGTTCAGAACCCCGTAAAAGTAAGAGAGACGATAGCTTAAGGGAATCGTGATTAATCGACCTGCAACCCGTTTCATGTCAGGTAGGTTTGTCCGGGTTATGGAATGATGGAGGCAGGCAGTGCCGTAGGGAACGGGGGTTAATTCGGGCACGCCTTCGGGGAAGCGATTTTGAGGCCAGCACCAGCCTCAGTCAGGGGCTACCGGGTATCAACACAGGACGTAGCTGCCCACCGAAGGGTGGAGTTTTTCAGGACTTGCCTACGCTCACGCCACCGGAAACTGATCGAGCCATATCCGCCCTTCCCGATACCGTTGGCCAACTCCAAAATGCTTGAGCAAAAGACTAGATTCTCGACCGATTTGCCCACAGTATCCCTCCCGCCTGTACGACCACCTGGAGTACGATGATTTCGCGGATACTTTCTATCAGCAAAGCACTGGCGGCGTCCTGTCTATCCACATCGAT
>DAOUEM010000410.1:0-2779 GCA_034430555.1 Anaerolineae bacterium
GGGATAGCGGCGCGCCGGATTTTAACATCTGGCCCATGACGGCCATGCCTTCGCTCTTCCGTTCGCGCGGGAAGTGGCCGGTCACTTCGATGGCGGTCACGGCATCGGCTTTGCCGACCAGGTCTTTGGTGGTGTCCGGGTCAAAGATGTCGCCCAGCCGGACTTCCACGTTGTCCGCGCCCAGCTCTTTGGCCAGCGCACTGGCGATGTGCGCCTGCTCCGGGCAGATGGTGATCGAGACGACTTTGGTCTGGGGCAGCAGGTAGGCCAGCCGGATGATGGAGTTGCCGCGGCCGGTGCCGATCTCGACCAGCAGCCCGCCTTTTTCCGCTTTGATCTGCTGGCGAATGGCGGCATCCCAGGCGACGTCTACCGTGTTGACGTTGGAGACGAGCAGCCGCCGGGCCGGGTCCTGGATGGCATTGATTTCGTTGTTGTAAATGCCCAGGCTGACGCTCAACCAGACCCAGCGGGTCAGCCGCTCCATGAAGCTGTAGAACGCCTCCGGGTTGGCGATGGGTTTGCCGATCAGCGGATTGATGAAGCCGCGCATCAAGGCGGTAGTGCGTTCGCGCCGCGTGGTACCCGCGTCCAGCTCGGCGTAGTAGCGGTTTTCCACCCGGTCGCGCGCTTCCACAAAATAGTCGACGAAGGCCATCTGGCCCTCCGTAGAGAGAAGAGCGTCGATATCCTCACTCACGCGAAGGCCGGTCACGAGTGCGGTCTGGCGGGTCTGTTTTTGCATAATTTTCTCCTATGGTGAACAATTGGGTCTTGCAGCAGTCATTGATAACTACTGTTCCCAATAATAGCATATTATAGATATCTCATTTTGTAAACCGAATGTGGGTGGCTTAACAAAAGAAATAAATACCGAAACAATCATTAGCCCGACTCAATCTGGCAGCGACGTGCACATAGTATAAATCCGGATATAATACACAGTATAGGCCATGGCGTCTGTGACTGATCAGGGAGGGGAGCATGATGATGGAATCGACAGGCGACCGGGTACTACCGCAAGTGGAGGGCAGGTTCGACGATCCTGATCTGTTGGCGCGCGTAGACGCGGACAGCATCGACCGCCGGGATCGACTCACGGCGGACGTGAACCGGTTCGCGATGGGGGCGCTACTCTTTTTCATCGCGCTCATGACGCTGGTCTGGCTGTTTTTTCTGCAGCCATACATCCAGTTGTTATTGTACGCGCTCGCTTTGGTACCGGTGATGATTCTGACGCTGCTCCGGGGCGCCTTCGACCGGAGGGGCCGCCTGCGCCTCTGGTCGAACCTGTTCATGCTGGCCATGAATTTTGTCGTACTGGTCGTGCCGCTGGTGATGCCTGAATTTATGATCGCCGTGGCCACTGCCTATACCGGTACCGTGCTGCTGGGCAGCCTGTTCCTGGGTAATAAAGAGAGCCGGTGGGTGGTGGTGGTGTCGATTGCCGGCCTTTTTTTCAGTGTGCTGGCGGTCGAGCATTGGGCCAAGGACTGGTTTTTGCCCTTTGACGAGACGGTGCGCCTGGTCCTGGAGCCGGCGGTCGGCGCGCTGACGCTGCTGGCGATCACCTTGCTGGTCCGGGGCGTGGTGTCCAACCAGGAGCGCTTTGCCCGCCAGGCGCAGTTGGCCGGTTACCAGCTCGAGGCGCGGGCGGACGCCGAACAACGCCAGCATGAGCGGCTGCGGACCACCGTCGAACGGTACAGCGCCTACGCGGTGGCGGTCGGCAGCGGCGACCTTTCCCAGCGACTGGACTTAGGTGAAAACGCGCATTCACCGGACGATCCGCTGCTCTTGTTGGGGCACCAGTTGAACAGTATGACGGACAATCTTCAGACCATGATCAGTCAGATGCGCGAGGTGACGGCCAGGGTCTCTATGGCGGCATCGGAAATCCTGGCGGCCGTCACGCAGCAAATGGCCAGCACCTCGCAGCAGGAAGCCACGGTGACCGAGACCATGACGATTGTGAAAGAGGTTCGGGAAACAGTGACGCAGACGGCAGAACGTGCTCATGCGGTGGCCGAAGCCTCACGTCAGTCGGTGGATATTTCGCAGGCGGGGCAGTCTTCGGTGGTCGATACCATCGCCGGCATGGCAGTCATTCAAGAGCGCGTAGAAGTTATCGCCGAGAACATCTTGAGTTTGTCGGAACGCACTCAACAAATCGAGGAAATCATCGCCACGGTCAATGGCATCGCGGATCAGTCGAAACTGCTGGCGCTCAATGCCAGCATTGAGGCGGCCCGAGCCGGCGAGGAAGGGCGGGGCTTTGCGGTAGTGGCCAACGAAGTTCGGCAGTTGGCCGAGCAGTCGCGGCTCGCGACTTCTCGCGTCGCCGGTATCCTGAATGAGATACAGCAGGCAGCCAATCTGGCGGTCATGGTCACGGAGGAAGGCAGCAAAGGCGCAGCCAGCGGCGTGAGCCTGGTGGGGCGTGCCGGGGAAGCGATCAGCGATTTAGCCAACACGATCGAGGAAGCGGCTCAAGCATCCGTGCAGATTGCGGCCAGCACGCAGCAGCAGTCCAGCGGCATGGACCAGCTCTCGGCGGCCATGGTCTCGATCCGGCAGGCCAGTGCTCAGGCGGCGGCCAGCACGCGCCAGGCTGAGCAAAGCGCCCAGGACCTGAATGATATGGCGCGCCAGATGGAAGAAACAATCACTGGATACAGACTATAACCATTCGTCGGGGCGTCGGATCAAACAGATCGAAGTACAACAGGGTCAGGACCAGGCAATGACAGGCTCACCTCGCTTGACCCTGTTGCTGTCG
>DAOUEM010000411.1:0-3970 GCA_034430555.1 Anaerolineae bacterium
ATCGTCCCGACCAGGTTGGTGTCGATCATCTGGTGAATGCCCTGCTGGTAGGAATAGGCCCCGTATGCCGCCAGATGAAACACCCAATCCGGCTGAATGCCGCTCACCAGCGCATCGACTGCCGCAGCGTCCGCCAGATCGACCGGGTGCAGGCGAACCAAGGATTGAATATCCTCGATCCGCCACGGTTTATATTCAGGGCGAACCAGCAGGTGGACGTCATGCCCCTCCTGGATCAGGTGCCGTGTCAGGTAGTTGCCGACAAATCCGGTCGCCCCGGTGACAAGCGTCTTTTTCATGCCTGCCTAGCCAAGATAGTTTATGTAGTCGAAAACATCCAGGTATTGCCAGGTGTATTCACGGATGGCTACCTTCTCCACCTCATCGAGTCTGTTGGCGGTCGCTAGATTGGTCTCCGGGGAGACTTTTCGCAGTGTTCCCCATGGATAGACCTCTTCCAACTCATGGTGATTCCAGGTGGGTTTCAGCAGGCTGTCGGCAGCCTCCAGTCCGAGTTCGCTGCACAGCCCGCCGAGTGCTTTCATCGGATCGGCGAGAACATCTTCAAGCCGGACAATGTGGACGCGACCGGGGAATTTACGCTGATAGTACAGCGCGAAATACTGGTTGAGCGTCCAGCCCTGCATGTAGTGGTGTATCGACAGTGGCACGGGGCGCTTTTTTGTATCGGCGTAGGCTGACCATGGATTACGAACCACGTGCAGGACATGCGCTCCAGGCAGATCGCTGACGATGCGTTCGGCGTCGACCACGATGATCGGGCTGTAGCCGACGTACACCGATTCGCTGCCACTAAACTGGTGGTCTTTCCAGGCATCGAAGGTTGCGCGGAAGAATGCTTCGACATTCGCAGCACGGGATCGCCCCAGCCGCTCGACATGCTTGACGTAGAATGCCATCCGCTCATCATCGTCAAAATCAAAATCCATATGACGGAACTTGCTCACATGGGGCGTGCGTGCTCGCACCTTGCCTTCCTCATCAATAATCGCGCGATAGTCTTGCTGAGGTGTCGCATCCAGATCGAACACCGGCCAGCGGTACTTCACCGGGAACATCGACGAAAGACTGTCTTTGACCAGCCGGGTACCGATCTGGGATTCAAAGGGATAAACATACATCTGGGGATGCCCATCGAGGAAGCGATGGGTAGTATTGCCCCCGTTCTCGTACATCGCACTTAACATCAATAAGCGGAATTGTTCAGTCATCTGCTTTCGCACCTCTCAATCAGTAATGAAAGAATAGTATAGACTACGTTCACGGGCAGCGGCCCGTCGCATAGTCGTATCAGCAATAAAGCCCACTGTGGTATCCAGCGGGATCAACTCGGTCGCAAATACCTGGTTTCCATAGGGCCAGTAAAGACTGCCAAGAACATTGCCTGTTTCCAGACTGATGGCATGGATTCCGCAGCGGCTCTCTTCAACGTTGAGACCTGGGGCATACTGGCGGAATCGTGGTATCACACGAGATGTGGCCACAAAGGCAATGTTCTCGTGGAGGGCAAGGCCCCGTGTCCAACCCGGAACGTGGGCGACACTCTCAAAGCTACCGTCGACGATAACGCCCACTTCACCATATCCACTGTTGTTGACCCATATCTGACCCTGATGCAGGCGCGCGGAATGGGGCCGGGTCAGCCCGCGTGCGATCACTTCACGTGTGTTGCCAGCAAAGATTACTCCGCGTCCATCTACCGGATAGTTCAAGTGACCAGGTCGCCGGGTTGAGATTGAATCAGACGAAGCAGTAAAGTATGAACTGGCAAGATCAGGGCCTGCGGCAATCGAGTTTAGCTGGATATGATTCTGGCCAAATACGGGGCCGTCAAGGCCTTCTATACAGAGCGGCCACCAGACACGCTCATACCCGGCCTCCGTGAAGCTGATAACAGCATTCTGCCCAACAGAGTTTGCATGCAACGTGTCGCCAATCCAGGCCAGATCATGCATGTAACTGGCACCTGGTAAAAAACGTACCGACACTGGAATCAGCGGCGATCCGGTAGGCATATAGCTCTGCGCATCGAGCCGGGGTAAAACGCCCTGTACTGGACGCAGTTCTACCAGTGCGTTTGGATTGCGAGTGCTGGCCACATGAACAGTGTTTTGCAGGCTGTTTGCGGCGATTCCCGATGGGTGCGGGATGGGCAGATAAGTGATGTGTGGTTTGCCACCGACTACTGACAGTGCCATGAGGAGATGCTCGCACTCACGCGAGACAAGCAGAGTCATCTTGGTGGTTTCTAATACTCCCCACCAATCCCCTTCGACCTGTGATTGAAGTAACTGGCGGTTTACCTGATCGGCTTCAGACCAGAGGCCAAGAACCTGAAAGGGATCGCGCCATTCCTTATAATGCATCTCCCAGAGGTGCTCCAAACGAGGTGTGGGGGCGGGCACAGGCCTAGCTCGCTCGCTTTCGCTGCCGCCACATCTTCAGCGCACCGACGTACATGCGCAGTGCGGAGCGAATGCTGGTGGTCGATTTGCCGCCGTGACGTCGTGTTGAGAAGACCGGTATTTCCAGCATCGGGTAATTCTGCTCGCGACAGATAATGTTGAATTCCAGGTCAATCAGATCGTCGTCATGCTGTAAGGATCGCAGTGGCACATATTCGGCAGGAAAGACCTTGGGCGTGCCATTAATATCCCAGTAGGCCAGATCGAACAACATGCGGCATTCGAGGTTGTAAAGCAGAGAACCCAACCGGCGCTGTAGGCTCTCGCGGATACGGCGATTTGCTTTTACGACTACGCCGGGATTAGCCAGCGCATAGATCACGTGAAGCTGCAGAACCTGTGCCGGCGTGCGGGCCGAGTTGGTATAGCAGATAGTCGCACCACGCGCATCAGCGATGCCAAGCCGAACCGCCAGGCCCCACCTACCCTGCTTACTTTCAATGCAGCGCACCGTCGGGCTTTCAGCAGCCAGAGCCTCACATATTTCGAGTGAGTTATCCACGCAACCATTGACGATCAGCAGCAGCTCGTAGGTATACGGCAGCGTCTGGAGTTTTGCTTCGTATTCCCGACAGACCTCCCCAATATGTTCGGCCTGATTGTAGACGGGCAAGATGATGGAGATATCAGGAGCAGTCATTGCTCAAATCCGCCAGCAGCTTGAATTACAGTTGAGACAATAGAATCAGCATCGATGCGCTGCGTTCTGTTCAGATAGGCTTCACTCCCCGTCAGTCCGGACAGCAGTTTGCTAACACCGAGACGGATCAGAGTGCCCAGCAGGCCTCGCTCGGCGATGATCTCGGCCAGCAGCGATCCCAACCCGCCGTTGACGTTATGCGCTTCAACAGAAACGATCAACGGGTAGTCTGCGAGCAGCGCGGACACGGCATCGACATTGATAGGATTGAGTGAAGCAAGGATCGCCACACCTGCGTCTACACCTTTTTCTTGGAGGCGGTCGGCGGCCTCGACGATTTCGCGGCTGATGCTACCGGTGCTTACCAGCAGCAAGTCTTTCCCGCTGCGAAGCAGCTCCGCCTGCCCTCGATTGAATACACCGTTCAACCCCGGAATCTGGTCTTTGTCGTTCTTACCCAGACGATAATAGATCGGGCCAGTATCCTGCCAGGTCTCCAATAAGGCGCTTCGCGCCTGTTCAAAATCGGCGGGTGCAATCACTTGCATTCCCGGCTGGGTGCGCATCACAGCGATATCTTCTAGAGCATGGTGGGTGATACCGGCAGACTCATATTCAAAGCCACCACCGACCCCGATTATACGCACCGGCAGATTGTGGATCAGCGGCCCATTACGAATGAATTCATAGCCACGCAGTGAAGCAAACGTAGCGATTGAATAGATAAAGGGGATATAGCCGGCTTCAGCCATTCCGGTCGCCACACCGACCATATTCTGCTCGGCAACCCCAACGTTGAAATAGCGATCAGGATAACGGTCAACAAACGGTTCTATTACCGTAT
>DAOUEM010000412.1:0-10599 GCA_034430555.1 Anaerolineae bacterium
CGACCGGCAGCGGGCAGTCATAGACGGCGCGGGCCACCCGTTCGTCGTTGAAGGCCCACAGGTCTTCCAGGCTGCCGCCGCCCCGCACCAGCAGGATCACGTCGACGCCTGCGTTTTGAACGGCTTCCAGGGCACTTACGATCTGCGGGGGGGCCTGGTCGCCCTGGACCAGCGTCGGGCTGAGCAGCACTTCGGCCAGCGGAAAGCGGCGGCCCAGCACGTTCAACACGTCCTGGAAGGCGGCGGCAGTGGGCGAAGTCACCACGCCGATGCGCCGGGGAAAGGCCGGCAGAGGCTGTTTGTGATCCGGGTCGAACAGCCCCTCGGCCTCCAGCCGCGCCTTGAGTGCTTCGAAGCGCTGGTGCAGGTCGCCGCGCCCGGCGGCTTGCAGCGCGTCCGCGTAAAGCTGGTATTGGCCGCCCGCTTCGTAGATGCTGACGTAGCCGTGCGCCAGGACTTCGTCGCCGTGCTGGGGCACGTAGGACTGGCGAGCCGTGCTGCCGCGCCACATCACGCCGCGCAGCGAGCTGTTTTCATCCTTGAGCGTGAAGTACCAGTGCCCGGAGCGCGCCTGGGTGAAGTTGCTGATCTCGCCCTGCACCCACACATCCTGCATCCGCAGGTCGGAGTCGAACAGGGCGCGGATATAGGTGGTGATGCTGGATACGGTGTAGGCGTCTGCCTGCTGCACGACTGGCCCTCCCCACAAGTGGCGGCGCTGTGTTACAATTCTAGCGTGAATTGCCTGTCTGGACACGAACGCCGCGCAGGCCGGCGGCGGACGGTTGGAGCGAAAACGCATATGGCGAAAACACTGGAAAAGATGACCGAAACACAGATGCAAGAACTGTGCGAGAAGCTGGTCGGCATGAAGATCAACAAGGCGCGGGGTTACGTCCGCCGCCTGGACCCCGAATCAGCGCTGCAAATGCTGCGCGTTGGTGTCAAGGACCAGATTCTAACCGCCATTCGGCTGCCCAACCTGGGCGTCAGAGTGACGCTGATCGAGACGGTGTCCGACGTGCCCAAGAGCAAGGATAACGACAAGCTGCGGGCCGAGTTCAAGTTCGTCGAGGCGCGGACCGAAGCGCTGGCCTAGCCACCCTCCCCATCGACTGAAACAAAAACGAGGGAGCGCGTGCTCCCTCGGACACTGCAGGCTAATTGACCCTGGTCGTCAGCCGCCGGATGAGTTCGGGGTGGCCGTGGGCGGCGCCGTGGGGAAGACCATCGGCGCGGCGGTCGGCAGGGCGAAGGGCGTCGGCGTGGGCAGCAGGGCGACCGGCGCCAGCCCCCAGGTCGCCCGCCACTCATTTTCCAGTTCGAGCAGCGTCTTGCCGGTGACTTCCAGCAGCGCATTTTGCAGGCCGTTGCCGGGCATGGCTTCCACGATGGCCAGGTGAGTCTCCAGGCCGCCATAATTGGCCATCAGCCAGCCGATGAAGTGGTTGCCGATGTCGTAGCCCAGCCCGTTGCAGCTGTCCGCCGCCATGACCGACAGCGCCAGGTCCGGCCCCTGGCCTTGCAGGGTGGGCAGGTCGTTGGTGACGCTTAATAGGTTGGTCAGGCGGTTGGTCGGATCGGAATCAAGCCCGGTCAGCCCGGCGAAATAATCGGCCTGGCCTTCCCGCCACCAATTCGGCGCGCTCAGGCGGAAGTCGCTCTGGTGCATGTGGGTGACCTCGTGCACGATGGTGGTCACGCCGCGCTGCATGCGCCATTCCATGGGGCGCTCGGTCGGGTACCCCCAGCGCTGCACGCATTCCATCAGGAAGTCGGGCGGCGTTTCGCTGGCGAACCGCTGCACGGAGTAGCCCCAGCCGTTATTGGTAAAACCCGCCGCGCCCGGGTTGCTGCCGCCGGCCTGAAACTCATCCCACACGTTCCCCGATGGGAAAAAGATGGCAATCGGCTTGTAGGTCAGGTAGCGGCCCCAGCCCTCGTCGAACTGCTCGCGCATCACGGCCATTGACTCGGCCATCATCTCGCCGAATTCCTCCGGAAAGCCGAACCAATGCAGGGTGATGTCGTCGGTATCCACGTGGAACCACTCGCGCGTATGGTCCTCGTAGATGGCGTAAGCCGGTTCCGTCTCGAAGGTGTTGCCGGCGCTGTCGGTGAGCAGCCAGGTGTAGTCGAAGTCGATCCAGGGCGGCTGGCCGCCGGTATCCCACAGGGCCGCCACCCAGGTGCCGTCTTCCAGGTTGAGGTCCGCGTTGGCGCGCTCGCGGGTGCCGGGCCGCATTTCGATGAACAACACGGCCCGCGTGATGTCGCCGGCGTCGCTGCTGGCCTCTACGGTGAAGGTCATGCCGCGCGGGTACTGGGATTCGATGGCGGTCTCCCCGACGGTAAAGGTGGCCCCGCTGTCCTGGGCCAGGGCGGGGGTCGAGGCCGCCCCCAGGAGCACCACCGCCATTACGGCGGCCAGCGCCACCCCAACAAGTATCATCGGCTTACGAACAGGGCTCATGTTTGATCTCTCTTGTCACTCGTGATCCGGCGGCGGTCAGGCCGCTGAACAACTGACGACTACCGCGCACTATTGTCACGCATCCGGGCCGGAATTTCCACCGATTCGAGGCGATCAACTGTCTCCGGAAGCGGTGGGCAGCAGCACAGGGGCGGCGGTCGGCATGACGAACGGTGTCGCCGTTGGCAGCAGTTGGACCGGCCCCAGGCCGTACGAGGCCCGGTACTCGTTTTCCAGGTCGAGCAGCGTTCGGCCCGTGACAAGAGCCAGCGCATCTTCCAGGCTGTTGCCGGACAGGGCCGCGATGACCTGCGCGTGGGCTTCCAGGCCGCCCTGGCTATCCACCAGATAGCGCAGAAACGTCTCGCCGATGTTATAGCCCAGTGCCACGCAGCCATCGGCGGAAGGATTGGTGGTATTGGGTGAGGGACCATTCCCTTGCAGCGTCGGGAAATCATAACCCAGCCCGACGTAGTTGCGCAGGCGGCCTTCGGCGTTGGTCACGCCGTAGCCGGATAACGAGGCGAAATATTCCGCCTGGCCCTCTATCCACCAGTGCGGCCCGCCGACCCGGAAGTCAGATTGGTGCAGGTGGGTGATCTCGTGCACGATGACTTCTACCGCCCACCGTGTACGATACTCCTCCGAGGTAGCCGCGCTGCCATTGCTATACATGCCGCCGCATACGCTGGGGAGTAGGGCCAGGTCGGCAGGTGTGCGTTCCCAGGCCATGCGCTGGACTGTATATCCCCAGCCATTGGAGGTAAAACCGCCAGCGTTGGGATTGTTGCCGAGTTCCACATATTCATCCCACACCGAACCGGGCGGAAAGAGGACGGCCAGCGGCTTATAGCTGATATTGCGCCCCCAGCCCAGGCGGAACAATTCGCGCATGTTCGCCATTGCCGGGCCGACGGTATCCCCCAGGTTGGGCATACCGCCAAACCAGTAAAGGGTGATGTCCTCGGTATCGATGCTTTGCCATTGACGGGTGTGATCGGCATACACCGCGTAGACCGGTTCCGTCTCGAAGGTGTTACCAGCGCTGTCGGTCAGCAGCCAGGTGTAATCAAAGTCTATCCAGGGCGGCAGACCACCGCGCACGGCATACGGTTCTACCACCCACGCGCCGCGCTCCAGATCCAAGTCCGCGTTGAAGCGCTGACGGGTGCCGGGCCGCAGTTCCCAGAACAGCGTAGCCCGTGTGATGTCGCCGGCGCTGCTGCTCGCTTCCAGGGTGAACGTCATGCCACGCGGGTAGTTGGAGACGGCGGTCATCGCCCCGATGGAAAAGGCGGCTCCACCTGATTCCTGCGCCCGTACGGCGGGCTGGGCCAGCGCCAATCCGATCAAAGTTATCAGCACCAGGAGCGCGCCCCCGGCAATTTTTGTAGACCAATTCTTCATGACCTTTGTCGTTTCTCCGGCACGGAAAAAGGGGCTGCCGATCCGCCGGTTGTTGGCGACGGGATGGGCAGTCCTTAGGTTCAACGATATCTGGTATCGATGCCAGATTGCCGCTTACTCGATGTCGAACTGCTCGCGTTGTTCGTTGGTCATCGTCAGGCCCAGGATGTTGTAGCCGGCGTCCACGTACAGCGTCTCCCCGGTGACGCCGCTGCCCAGGTCCGAGGCCAGGAACAGCGCCGAGCTGCCCACGTCCTCCTGCGTGACGTGACGGCGCAGCGGGGCCGCTTCCTCGCTGTACTTGAGCATCAGGCGGAAGCCCGCAATGCCGGCGGCGGCCAGCGTTTTGATCGGCCCGGCGCTGATGGCGTTGACGCGGATGCCCTTGGGGCCAAGCTCGGCGGCCAGGTAGCGCACCGAGCATTCCAGCGCCGCCTTGGCGACGGCCATCACGTTGTAGCGCGGCATCACCTTCTCCGCCCCGTAGTACGTCAGCGTGATGATGCTGCCGCCTTCGGTCATCAAGGGGGCGACGCGCCTGGACAGGGCGACCAGGCTGTAGGCGCTGGTTTCCAGGGCGATCTTAAAGCCCTCGCGGCTGGTGTCCAGGTATTGGCCGCTGAGGTCGTCGCGTTCGGCGTAGGCGATGGCGTGGACCAGCACGTCGATGCGGCCAAAATGATCGGCGGCCTTGGCGAAGACGACGTCCAGCTCGTCGTCGTCGTTGGCGTTGGCGCGCTCCACGAACGTGCAGCCGATCGCTTCCGCCAGCGGGAAGACGCGCTTCTCCAGCTCCGGGATCGCGTAGCTGATGCCGATGTTCGCGCCCTCGGCGTGCAGCTTCTCGGTGATACCCCAGGCGATAGAACGTTTGTTGGCCACGCCAAAAACCAGCACATTCTTGCCGTCCATTAAACCCATGAGTCGCTCCTTTTATGGGAAAGAATTAAGGGTGGGTTCTGTCTATATAAAACGCCGTCAGCGGGATTTCGATACGTACGGGTTGCCCTTCAGCCAGAAACGGTACGGATGAGACCGCCACGGCTCCGGCACCGACGCGATGCCGATGCGCGGCCCTGTCTGCACCTGATGATCCGGTACCCGGTCGCCGGCGCCGATGAACAGGTCGCCGCCGCAAAGGTCCGCCCCATTGCAGGCGCGGTCGACGGCCAGGGCTTTGGTCAGCTTGGCCGGGCCGGACGTCCATTCCAGCGGGGGACGGCCAGGCCGGTTGGCGGCGATCAAATCCTGTCCCTCCAGCGGCTCGATGGCCCGCAGCAGCACGGCGCTGCCAAAACCATCGGCCTCCGTCACGGCGTTGAGCAGCCAGTGCATCCCGTAGGTGAAGTACACGTAGGCGTAACCCGGCGGGCCGAACATCACGGCGTTGGCTTTCGTTGGCCCGCGCCGGGAGTGGCTCGCCAGGTCCTGCGGCCCGACGTAGCCCTCCGTCTCCACGATGCGCCCGCTGAGGCGCCGGCCATTCAGGCGGTGAACCAGGGTGCAGCCCAGCAGGTCGCGGGCGACATTCAGGGTGGGGCGGTCGTAGAAGTGACGTGGCAAGGCGTCCATGCCAGGAATTGTATCGTGGACAGCCGCTAAAATCGACCGGAGCGGTCGTGGGCCAGGGCTGAACAAGCGCTCACTGTGTTGCCGGCGGGCAGCAGCCGCCGACAAGCGGCGGCGGAAATTATACGAGAGGGGTATACTTCGCTGGTGCCTGGAATCGACGTGACCTGGGGACGCCGAACCCCAGGTCACTGTCAAAAAGGAGGAGAAGAAGAGATTTCGCCCTTCGCTTATTATAATAGTCCATTCTTGTCGTATATTCCTGACGCTTATCCTACGCAAAGCCTACGCTCAGCCTACGGAATCCCTTCGGCTCCATTAAGATCGGATGTTCGGGTATTTGCTTGTGGCTTGCGCGATTCGTGACGCGGCTGCATTTAGTCAAAGGTCATAACGCTATGTCAGTTTCTACTCTCGACGTGCTGCTCGCGGTAGCGCCGCCGCTTACCGTCCTGGTGTTAATGGTCGGGTTTCGCTGGGGGGGCAGCATGGCCGGGCCGGTCGGCTGGTTTGTGGCCGTGGTGATCGCAGCCTGGCGGTTTGGGGCGGGCCTGGACGTGATCGGGTACGCCCACGTGCGGTCGCTGGTCCTCACGGTGGACGTGGTGTATATCGTCTGGGCGGCGCTGCTGCTCTATCACGTGGTGGACCAGGCGGGTGCGCTCCAGGTGATCGCCGGCTGGTTCACCAACCTCACCGGCAACGACGTGCTGCGTGTGCTGTTATTGGGATGGGTGTTCACCTCGTTTTTGCAGGGCGTGGGTGGCTTTGGCGTGCCGGTGGCCGTGGCCGCGCCGCTGCTGGTCGGCCTGGGGCTGACGCCGCTGGCGGCGGTGGTCGTGCCGTCGATCGGGCACGCCTGGGCGGTGACCTTTGGCTCGCTGGCCTCGTCCTTTATCGCCCTGATCGGCGTCACCGGCATGGACCCCGACCTGCTGGCTCCCCCGGCGGCGCTGCTGCTGGGCTGCGCCTCTTTTGGCTGCGGACTGCTGGCGGCTCATGCCTACGCGGGCTGGCGCGGCGTACGCCAGGCGTTGCCGGCCGTCGTGATCATCGGCCTGGTGATGGCCCTGGGCCAGTACGTCCTGGCCACCAACGGGCTGTGGAACATCGGCGCAGCCGGCGGATCGCTGGCCGGGCTGGCGGTGGGGCTGTGGGTGACCCGCTGGCCGTTCTACCGCCGCTCCGGGGAGGCGCCAGCGCCAGTGCAGCCAACCCCTGAACCGGCGGCTGCGCCGGCGGCGGCTGCGCCCGCTGTGAACCGGCCGACGCCCTCCTTCTCGATGGCGATTGCCGGGTACAGCATCCTGGTGATACTGGCCGTGCTCATTAAGGGTATCGAGCCGATCAAAAACGCGCTCGGCCAGGTGAGGGTGGTCATGCCGGTGCCGGAGGTGCAGACGTCGCTGGGCTGGATTACCGCCGCCGCGCCGGACCTGGGCCTTGGCGTTGTCGGCCATACCGGGGCCGTGCTGCTTATCAGCGCCGTCTTCGCCTATATCCTGTACCGCTGGCGCGGGTACTTCAAAGCCGGTGCGGAGCGGGCCATTCTCACCGGCACGGTGAAACAGGGCATCCGCCCGGCATTGGGAATCATGTCCATGGTGGGCATGGCCACCGTCATGACCAACGCCGGCATGACGCGCGCCCTGGCGGAATGGCTGTCCGGAGCGGTCCCGCCTGATCTCTACGCCTTTGTGTCGACGGCTATCGGCGCGCTGGGCGCTTTCATGACCGGCAGCAATACCAACTCCAATGCGGTGTTTGCCGCGCTGCAAATGGACACGGCCCTGCTGCTTGGCCTGAGCGTGACGATGGTCCTTGGCGCGCAGACGGCCTCTGCCGCCATCGCCAGTTTGCTGGCCCCTGCCAAGATCATCGTCGGGGCGAGCACGGTCGGGCTGGGCGGCGACGAAGGCACGGTGCTGCGCCGCTTGCTGCTGTACGGCGGCGCGCTGCTGCTGCTGATCGCGACCCTGTCGTTTGTCTTTTTGCGGCTGGGTTATTGAGGTTGGCCCTGCCGCGCGTTTCACGACAGGACGGCCCCTTATGGCCACAACGCCCCCGGTGCTGCCGGATGTGCTCCAACCAGATTTGAAGGTGGTTTTCTGCGGGACGGCGGCCAGTCATGTGTCGGCCCGGCTGGGCGCGTATTATGCCAACCCCGGCAATGCCTTCTGGCGGACGCTTTTCCGTATCGGCCTGACTCCCCACCGGCTCGACCCCCAGGATTTCCGGACCGTGCTGAACTACGGCATCGGCCTGACCGACCTGGCGAAGTACGAATCCGGCGTGGACGCGGCCCTTTCCCGCCAGGCCTTCGACGTCGACTCGTTTCTTGGCCGGATGCGGCGGTATCGACCGGCGGTGGTGGCCTGCACCAGCAAGACGGCCGGTCAGGCCTGGGCCGGTCGCCCGGTCGCTTATGGCCGCCAGCCGGAGACGATCGGCGAGTCGGTGGTCTTCGTGCTGCCGTCGCCTTCCGGGGCGGCCCGCCGCTATTGGGACGAAGCCGAGTGGCAGGCCCTGGCGACCTATGTCCAGGCGTTGTAGGCGCGTTTGCGCGCCCCTGTTTTTCAGGACCTGGGCGCAGTGTTACAATGTGGCGGGAATTCGCCCTGAGCTGTCTCGTCGATTGGCTAAACGGGTAAAGGCGGCGAGATCCGCCTGGAGAGGTTATCATGACCACCTTCAAAACGCGCCACAAGCTGGCCATCCAGGGGGCGGCCCTGCTGCTGACCGTGATCGCCACGATCCCGATCTACCTGGGTTTGCAGGGTGGGGCCGAGGCGCTGGCCTGGGCCGGGCTGATCGCGGTTGCTCTCGGCATGGGACTCGGGCTGTGGGTCAGCTAAAGCGGCGGCTGTGCCTGGCGCTGCTGCTGGCGCTGCTCGTCGGTGGGCTGCCCCTGCGCGCGCAGGGCCTGGCGGCTTACCTGTTCGAGCAGATCAATGCCCTGCGCCAGTCGGTGGGCCTGCCGCCGTACCTGTATAACGTTCACCTGGCGACGGCGGCCCAGGCCCACAGCGATGACATGGCCGCTCAACAGTACGTCACCCACCAGGGTTCGGACGGCTTGACGGCCCGCGAGCGTGCCCTGGCGGCAGGGTATCCCGCCGGCGGGGTCGCCAGCGAAAATATCTACGGCGGCATGGGCGGCCCCGAATCGGCCTTCAACTGGTGGCTGGAATCGCCCGTACATTACGAGCAGTTGACGGCTACCTATTTTGCCGAGATCGGCATCGGGGTGGCGACCGGCGGCGACGGCTGGGCCTATTACACCCTGGTCTTTGGGATGCCGCCCGGCGGCCCGCCGACCCTCACGCCGGAGCCGACCGCGCCTCCGCCCACGGCGACTCCCATCCCGCCGCCGGCCACGGTTACGCCGCCCTCACCGGCGGTGACGCTGCCCCCCGTGACGGTAGTGGTCGTCGTTCCCCTGGGCAGCACGGCTACCCCGGATCCCACTCCCACCTCAGACGCAAATGCAGGCCCTTCGTACACGTTCGTGCCGGTCGAGGGCCCGTCAGCGATCAGTGGGGCAATCGGGGCAGGATGTGTTATGCTGGTGGGCGTGTTTAGCGTCAGTATAGCGCTGTGGATCTGGTGGCGCAGCAGTTAAGCGCCGCCCCGCGAAGGAGAATATTCTGGCATGGACAATCCGATCAACGTGTTGGTCACCCTCAATATGGATGAGGAACTGCTGGAGCGCATCGAAGCGATCTCCCCCCGCCTGCAGGTGACCATGCAGCCTGTCCATTCCGCTGCCGAAATCCCTCCCGATGTCTGGGATGACGTCAATGTGTTGTTCACGGGTTCGGTGCTGCCAGACCGGGAGATGGCGCCTAACCTCCGCTGGGTGCAGGTTATCTCGGCGGGCGTGGATTCGCTGCTGGACAACGTCTTATTCGAAGACAAAGACGTGATCCTGACCACGGCCAGCGGCATCCACGCGGTGACCATGGCCGAATACGCCCTGGCCATGATGCTGGCCTTTGCCCACCGTCTGCCCCTGATGATCGAGCGGCAGGTCGCCCATGACTGGCCGAAAGACCGGGAAAAGTTCAAGATGTTCGAGGCGGTTTCCTTGCGGGAGGCGACGCTGGGTATCGTCGGCTACGGCAGCATTGGCCGGGAGCTGGCACGGTTGGCGCGGGCCTTCGGTATGGAGGTGCTGGCCATCAAGCGCGACGCCATGCAGCCGGCCAGCAAAGCCGAGTACGCCGTGCCCGACACCGGCGACCCGGACGGGTCGATGGCCCACCGGTTGTATCCGCCCCAGGCGCTGAAGTCCATGTGCAAAGAGTGTGATTACGTGGTTGTGCTCATGCCACTCACGCCGGAGACCGAGGGGATGTTCGACGCCGAGACCATCGCCGCTATGAAACCGGGTGCGGTGCTGGTCAACCTGGGGCGGGGCGGTATCGTGGACGAGGATGCGCTGCTCGATGCCCTCGAAGCGGAGACTCTCGGCGGCGCGGGTTTTGACGTCTTCGCATCGGAGCCGCTGCCGGAGGATAGTCCGCTGTGGGACGCGCCCAATTTCATCATCAGCCCGCATATCGCCGGCAGCATGCCCAATTACTATAGCAAAGCCGCCGACGTCTTCGTGCAGAACCTGGAGCGTTTCCTGGCGAATCGGGAGCTTATCAACACCGTCGACTGGGAGCGGGGCTACTAGCGGGCCAGCCGCGCCCGATCCGGCGCAACTTAACGGGTCTTTCCGCGTATAACACTGTAGAACATCGTTGGACAATATGCCGATTATTGGAGAGTAGACCAATGGCCGAAAACGAAACGCAGGACCCCAACGTCGAAGAAGAAATCCTCCGCGAGGAAGGTGAATCGGTGCTGGATGCCTTTGTGCGCTATCAGCGCGAGGCAGCAAAAGAAGGGCGTAAGGCGATAGAAGCGTTCATCCCTCCCGACGTCCGGGCGCATGGCCGCGAGGCCAAACGCAACTTCCGGCGCGCCTTCAAGGTGCTGCTGGAAGGCATCGCCGAACGCATCGAGTTGCCGGAAGAGGACGAGGGCATACCGCCGGTCAGTTCTACCGGCAAGACCAAGGTTAAGGTCGAAGTCACCTAACAGGGTGACCGTCACCTGAAGTGTGATCGCTGGTGGCACCGGTCACTTAGCGGACAGAGGCG
>DAOUEM010000413.1:0-27982 GCA_034430555.1 Anaerolineae bacterium
TACCGGCTGCTGGGCAAAATCGACCTGAACGACCGACGTGTGCTGAATATCGGCTGCGCCTTCCCGGTTGATGAGTTGTACTTCGCTCACAAGGTGGGCGAATGGGTCGGCATTGACCTCAGCACGGAAAGCATCCGCATGGCGGAGACCATCACTCAGCGCGAGCTGCACCCCGACCTCGCCAAACGGCTGCGCTATGAAGTCCAGGATGCCACCCAACTGGACTATCCAGAGGCCTCGTTCGATATCGGCTTATCTTTTTCGACGTTCGATCATATCCCTTCACATGACAAGCGCCAGGCGGCGATCAACGAACTGGCACGGGTCACCAAACCCGGCGGGTTTGTCATCGTGACTACGCCCAACCGCCGTCATCTGCTGTACTATGCGCGAAGCCGTTTCCAGCAAAGCCGCCGCCTGTCCCACTATGGTTATGAATACTGCTTCGCGCCCGGCGAATTAAAGGCCATGCTGATCAAGGCCGGGCTGACGCCCCTGACCTACGTCAGTACCTTTACTTACCGCCAGCTTGATCTCAGCCTATCGCCCGGCTGGCAGCGACCATTCCTCCGGCTGGCGATTGGGCTGGCCAACAGCCTGTCTCACTTCGGTCATCGGATGGGTTTTCTGACCAGGAAATGAACCGTCCTTGGTGGTTTTTCATAATGACCGAACAGGCATGAACCACCCTATCGTGCCAGGAGCAGTCGATGCAGTCTGTGCGTAACATGATCAAAAAGCGGGTGCCCGCACCGATCACCAGTGCCATGTTTCACCTGCTCAAGTCCAGGGGCAACTACCTATCCCGGCTGCTTTACGGCAAAGCCACCTACAACGAGGCCGGGCTGGTCACGGCGCACAACGCCGATTTTATGGCTGACCCCCGCTTCCAGGCTGCCTACGCCGCCGGTAAAGGCACCGGATCATGGCTGCTGGATGACCTGCGCTGGCGGGCTTATGTCTATAGCTGGGCCGTGGAAAAGGCTATCCAACTGGAGGGCGACTGCGTCGAATGCGGCGTCTACCGCGGCGGCTATGCACTGACCGCCATGACTTTCGTCGACTTTGGGAGCGTGCCCAAGACGTTCTACCTGCTGGACACGTTCAGCGGGCTGGTGGATCGGTATATATCCCCGGAAGAAAAGGCGCGCGGCATCCACGCTGGCGGTTATGAAGACAGCTACGAAGCCGTCCAAAAAACATTCAAGCACCTGGCTAATGTCCGGATCATCAAAGGCCCGGTCCCGGACACGCTGCCGGAGGTCGACGCCGACAAGGTCAGCTTCCTGTCCATCGACATGAACTGCAAAGAACCGGAGATCGCAGCGGCGGAATTCTTCTGGGACAGGCTGGTCAGCGGCGCGGTCATCGTGCTGGACGACTACGGCTGGCGCAAACACATCGAGCAGAAGCGGGCCTTCGATGAATTCGCGCGCCAGCGTAATGTGCGGGTGCTCCCTCTTCCTACCGGGCAAGGTCTGATCTTCAAACCGTGAATACGAACACCACCCGAATCGACCTCCCATGATGCACACGTGGACTCAGCTCGCCCGTCTCTGGCAGCGGCGCACCGTCCGCCAGGTGGCAAAAGCCAGCTGGGTAGTGCTGATTGGCGTGTTTATCACCCTGGTCATTGCCGCCAATTGGAATGAGATCCGAGACATTGAATGGACGCCGGATCGGTTGGGATTCCTGGCGCTGGCCGTGATCGCCGCATTGATGCGCAAGGGCCTGGCCGGCGTACTCTGGGTGCTGATCGTGCGTGTGGTGGGGTCTGGCCTCGCAGTCCCATCACGTAAGAGCTTGCGGGCCTTTTTTGTTTCCAACCTGGCGATGTACCTGCCGGGCACCTACTGGTACATCCCCGGGCGGATAATGATGTTGCGCGAGTATGGCATCAGCGCCGTGCAGACCGGGGCCGGCGCGCTGCTGGAGCAGATGATGCTGGTGATCTCCGGCGGTATGCTGAGCATCCTGGGGCTGGACCTGGTCGCCGAGGCGCTGGGTGTATCGGTCGAGTCGTTTTTCTGGGTGCTGCTGGTGGTTGGTGTGGGCCTGGTCGCCATTCATCCCCGGGTGTTGGATCGAATCACCAACCTGATGACGCGGCTGCTGAGGCGCGAGCCAATCGCCATTACCATCAGCTACGGCCAGATGCTGATGCTGCTGTTGTTCGCGCTGCTAATCTGGTTGTTCGGCGCGCTGAGTCTGCTGCTTCTGGCGCGCGTCTTCGTGCCGGAGCTGCCGATCACCCCGTTCCAGGTGGGCATCTTCGGCGCAGTGTTTGCCATCTCCTGGCTGGTTGGCTTCTTCACGCCGATCGCGCCCAGCGGCCTGGGCGTGCGGGAAGGGGTGCTGGGCTTGAGCTTAAGCGTATTGGGCATATCGATTGAACTGAGCATCCTGATTGCCGCCCTGTCACGACTGCTGATCGTGCTGGAAGATGTCTTCTGGGGGGTGGTGAGCCTGGTCTTGTAACAGCCCCCGGCATCAGATGGCGCGGCAGCGTGATGGGTAAGGGCCGCACTGCCAACACGATCAAATAGGATTAACCACCCTCCCCATCCCGTGGAATCTGCCGACCTGCCCTGCGCCCAGCGTTTACCATGCGTTTACAAGCGAGAACTATCCGTTTTGTGAATTATTTCACCTTATTGGCGTGTATCTCCATATCTCACTATAATAAAATAAATTGTGAAAGTGAGAACTTGCGCAGTCGACTAACTCGTCATAAGGTGGGGCGATGACCTCTACAAACACAGCCCACGCACCACCCATCGGCGCAGTGATGGTTGTCGGTGGCGGAATTGGCGGCATGCGCGCCGCGCTCGACCTGGCAGACGCCGGATTGGTCGTTCACCTGGTCGAGCACACGCCCTGTCTGGGCGGGCGCGTGGCGCAACTCGGCTATATGTTCCCCCAGCATGACTGCGTGCTGTGCCGGGGCACCCCCGACCACGGTTATGGCTGCACCCGGCCCTCCATCTCCCCTGCCTATATCACGCACAATCAGCACCCCAACATCAACATCAATACCAACACGCACGTGGTGAGCGTGGAAGGCCAGGCCGGCGACTTCACCGTTTCGCTGCGGCAGGAGCCTCGTTATGTCGATGCGGCCCGCTGCATCGACTGCGGGCGCTGCGCGGAAGTCTGCCCCATCGAACTGCCGGACGCCTACCAGCAGGGCATGAGCACGCGCAAGGCCGCCTACAAAGTCGCCGCCAGGGCCGTGCCGGACGCCTACGTCATCGACCGCGGTCCGTACTGCGACGACTGCGGTAAATGCGTGGACGTCTGCCCCAGCCAGGCGATCGACCTGGACGAGCAGCCGCGCCTGCTGTCGTTGGCGGTGGGCGCGATCATCCTGGCGCTGGGCTTCCAGGTCTACGATCCCAGCGGGCTGGAAGAACTGGGCTACGGCCGTTATGCCAATGTGTTGAGCGCCATGCAATACGAGCGCCTGGCCAGCCGTTCCGGCCCAACCGAAGGCACCATCAGCCGGCCCTCAGACCATCAGCGGCCCAGGTCCATTGCCTGGCTGCAATGCATTGGCTCCCGCGACCAGGAGAACACCTTCTGCTCCTCGATCTGCTGCATGTACGCCACCAAAGAAGCCATTCTCGCCAAGCAGCGCCTGGGCGAAGCGGTGGACTGTTCGGTCTTCATCATGGACGAGCGCGCCTTCAACAAGGAATACAGCACCTATTTCGCCAAAGCCCGCGAACGGCACGGCATCCATTACATCCGCTGCCGGGTTTCAAACATTCAGGAAGACCCGGCCACCCGCGACCTGATCCTGCATTATGCCGGGCCGGATGGACAGTTGAAGGAAGAACGAGTCGAGGTGGTGGTGCTGGCGACGGGTCTCCAGCCGCCCCATACGGCCGCCCATCTGGCCGATTTGCTGAACATCGAGCTGAACAGCTACGGCTTCTGCCAGACGGACAAATTCACGCCCTTACAGACCTCGCGGCCCGGCGTATTCGTGTGCGGGGCGTTTTCTTCCCCCAAAGAAATCGCGGAAACGATCATCGACGCCAGCGGGGCCGCCGCCGAAGCCATGCGCCTGCTCAACGATCGCCTGAACGCCCATCCCTTCACGCGGGAGTGGCCCTTTTTATCCAGGAACGATCTGCCGCCGGAACGGGATGTCGGCGATGAGCCGCCGCGCATCGGCGTGTTCGCCTGCGCCTGCGGTGGGACCATTGGCGACATCATCGACCTCACTGCCCTGGTGAAAACCGCCGCCGGTTGGCCCGGCGTCGTCTCCGCCGAAGTCCTGGACTTTGCCTGCTTCCCGGATACCGTGGCACAACTACAGGAACGCATTGCCGCATCCGGCTTGAACCGTGTTGTGGTGGCGGCGTGCAGCAACCGCACGCACGAATCGTTATTCCAGCGCACGGTGCGCCTGGCCGGCCTCAACCCGTATCTACTGGAAGTCGTCAACCTGCGGGAGCAGTGCAGCCGCGTCCACGGCGACCACGCCACGCTGGTCAACCGCAAGGCGCAGGAACTGGTCCGTGTGGCGGTGGGACGCGCGGCAGCCGCCCAACCGGTTCACAAAGATAAACACCGCTGCCGGCCAAGCGCCCTGATCATCGGCGGGGGGGTCGCCGGGATGAGTGCCGCCCTGGCCATTGGCGACAGCGGGTATGACGTGCACCTGGTCGAACGGGCGGAAATGCTGGGCGGCAACCTGCTGCAGCTGTATTACGTGGCGGAAGGTTACGATCCGCAGCGCCTGCTGCGCGACCTGGTCAACCGGGTGCGCGCCCACCAGCACATCACGACTTATACCCGCACCGAGGTCGCCCGGCACTGGGGGCACGTGGGTTACTTCCAGGCCATCCTGCGTACGCGCCGCCCGGACGGTTCGGTGGATGAGCAGCACATCGAACATGGTGTGACCATCGTCGCCACCGGCGGGCGTGAGACCAACAACCATCCCCTGCTGACCTGGCCGCAGGTGATCACCCAGCGCGACCTGGAACACAAGATCATCCACCACCCCAAAGAAATCGCCGCCCTCAAAGACGTGGTCATGATCCAGTGCGTGCGGCCGGAAGGGGTGGCTGAGTACTGCTCGCGTGTGTGCTGCACCAATACCATGAAAAACGCGATCCGGATTAAGCTGTTCAACCCGTCCTGCCGGGTCAGCGTGCTGTATAAAAACATCGTGACCTACGGCTTCCGCGAGGAGTATTATACGGAGGCGCGCCGCCGCGGCGTGGTCTTCATACGCTACACGGACGAGGAACCGCCCCAGGTCATCCGCGAGCACGACCGCCCGCGAGTCCGGGTGCGCGACCTCTCGTTGAACCGCTGGCTGGACCTGCCGGCCGACCTGGTGCCGATGAGTATGGCCATCGCCCCGGCGGAGGGCACCGAACATCTGGCCAGCATGCTGCGCGTGCCGCGCTCCAGCGAAGGCTTCTTTGCGGAAGCGCAGATGAAACTGCGCCCGATGGACTTCATGCGTGAGGGCATCTTCCTGGCGGGGATGGCCCACTACCCCAAGTTTGTTGAAGAGAGCATCAGCCATGCGCTGGCGACGGCCGCCCGCGCCCTCCCCCTGCTCTCCCAGCAGTCGCTGCACCTGGGCGGCGTCGTCGCCCAGGTGGACCCCGATAAGTGCGTCGGCTGCCTGACGTGCACGCGCGTCTGCCCCTTCGCCATCCCGCAGGTCGTCCAGCAGGAAGGACGCAGCGGGGTGGGCGGCCTGGGCGGCGCGGCGTACATCGATGCAACCCAATGCCAGGGCTGTGGCACCTGCACCGGCGAGTGCCCGGCCAATGCGATTCAGCTCATCCACTACACCGATGAACAAGTGATGCTCCGGGAAATCGGCGGACTGGGCAGCTGGCTGCCCGCCGCCCCCCAGGAGGCCGCACGATGAGTAAAAAACAGAACGACAGGTCATTCGAGCCGGAGATCACCGCCTTTTACTGCATCTACTGCGGTTACATGGCGGCCGATACCGCGGGAGCGTTGGGCGTGCAGTACCCGGCCAACGTCAAGCTGGTCCGGCTGCCCTGCACCGGTAAGACCGACATCCGCTACCTGCTGGAAGCCTTCGAGCAGGGTGCGGACGGCGTCTACCTGGTGGCCTGCCCCATCGGCAACTGCCACCACGTGCGCGGCAACGAGCGCGGACGCGCCCGTGTCGCACGCGCCCGGCAAATCCTGGACGAGATCGGCCTGGGCGGCGAGCGGCTGGACATGTTTTTTATGTCCGGCAGCCAGGCGCAGGCCTTTGCCGCAGCCGCGCAAACGATGACCGAACGTATTGGCACACTTGGGCCCAACCCTCTCAAACACCACACCACCCCCAGTGCGGAACCCGAACACCTAGAATCGGATGGCGACGAAAAGACTGGCTGGCGGGGCAGGCGTCCTGACCCGACGATAAGCGACGACTGACCCGGAAGACTCACCGCACGGAAAAACTAGCATCAGTCAGGGGGATGCATGATGGGCAACCCCACAGTGGTGCGCACCCACCCCACGGCGGCGGGTGACGCTCCTGGTAATGGCGCACCGGTAGGCGCGGTGATAGTCGTAGGCGGGGGTATCGCGGGCATGCAGGCCTCGCTGGACCTGGCCGAGCAGGGCTTTAAGGTCTACCTGGTAGAGACCCAATCGGCCATCGGCGGCAAGATGGCGCAACTCGACAAAACCTTCCCCACCAACGACTGCGCGATGTGCACGATCTCACCCAAGCTGGTGGAGACCGGACGCCACCCCAATATCACGATCATGACCGACACCGAGGTGCTGACCGTCGACGGTCAGGCCGGCGATTTTGCGGTAAAGGTCCGCCACGAAGCGCGGTACATCGACTTGACCAAGTGCATCGGCTGCGGCGACTGCGCCAAAGTCTGCCCGGTGATCGTACCGGACAGCTTCAACGAAGGCCTGGACCAGCGCCGCGCGGCCTACAAGCTCTATCCGCAGGCCGTGCCTAACGCCTACGCCATCGAAAAAAGAGGCATCGCGCCCTGCCGGGATGCCTGTCCCGCCGGGCAGCGCGTCCAGGGGTACATCGCCCTGATCCGCGAGGGCCGTTGGGACGACGCCATGCGCGTGATCAAGATGGACAACCCCTTTCCCGGTATTTGTGGACGCATCTGCAACCACCGCTGCGAGACGGCCTGCAACCGGGGCCTGGTCGACGAGCCGATCAACATCCGCGCCCTCAAACGGTTCGTGACGGACAAGGTGTACGCCGAACCGCGCCAACCGGTCGAACCAGCCGAACGACGCTTCGAGGAACAGGTGGCCATCATCGGTGCGGGGCCGTGCGGCTTGACCACCGCGCAAGACCTCGTCCGGGCCGGATACGGCGTGACCATCTTTGAGGCGATGCCGGTGGCCGGGGGCATGCTGCGCCTGGGCGTGCCGGAATACCGCCTGCCGAACGAGATCATCGAGCGCGAAGTCCAGGACATCATCGACCAGGGCGTGGACCTGCGGCTCAACCACCAGGTGGACAACCTGGACGACCTGTTCGACGCTGGTTATGACGCCGTGCTGATCGCGGTCGGCGCCCACGAGGGCATTCGCCTGCCCATCCCCGGTGCGGACCTGGACGGGGTGATTATCAATACGCGCTTCCTGCGCGACGTGCGTCTTAAACGCTACGAAAACGGCGAGGGCGACGGCGCGCCGCCGCTCGGTCAGCGGGTGATGGTGCTGGGGGGCGGCAACGTCGCGATTGACGTGGCCCGCACCGCCATCCGCCTGGGGCGGGAGGTTCACCTGGCCTGCCTGGAAGGCTACGACGAGATGCCCTGCCACAGCTGGGAGCGCGACGCTGCGGAAGAAGAGGGTGTCGTCCTGCACGCGGGCCGCTCTTTTGAGCGCATCCTGGGCGACGAACAGGGGCAGGTGCGCGGGATCGAGTTTCAGCGCGTCGAATCCTTCAGCTTTGACGAGACCGGGCGCTTGAACGTGACCAAGGTACCCGATTCGACGCACGTAATGGACTGCGATACGGTGATATTTTCCGTGGGGCAGCGGGCCGGTCTGGCCTTCATCCCGGCCGACGCCGGCGTCGGCTTAACCGGGCGCAATACCATCGCCATTAATCCCAACACGCTGGCCGCCACGCGGGCAGGCGTTTTCGCCGCCGGGGACAGCGTCTCCGGCACGGCTTTCGTCATCGAGGCCGTCGACAGCGGTCATACCGCCGCCCGTTCGATCATCCGTTATTTGCAGGGCGAGCACCTGGAGCCGCCCCGCAAGCCAACCCTGCCGGTCGTGCACCTCTCCCAGGAAGAAATCGACGGGCGCATTGCCCTGGGCGAGATCACGCTGCAGCCGCGCATACCGCTGCCGGAACTGCCGGTCGAGGCACGCATCGATAACTTCGCGGAAGTGGAAGGCGGCTACGACGATGAGTCGGCGCAAGCGGAGGCGGCGCGCTGCCTGGCCTGCGGCATCTGCTCCGAGTGTATGAGCTGCACCTTCGCCTGCGGGGTGGACGCCATCAACCACGAGATGGTGGCCTGGGAAGAAACGGTCGAGGTGGGGGCGGTCATCCTGGCGCCCGGTTACCAGGTGTACCACGCCGAGCTTTCCGAGGAATACGGCTACGGGCGCTACCCCAACGTGATCACGGCGCTGCAATTCGAGCGGCTGCTCAGCGCTTCCGGGCCGACGATGGGCCACATCCACCGTCCCTCCGACGAGCAGACGCCGCAGAAGATCGCCTTCCTGCAATGCGTGGGGTCCCGCGACCAGAGCCACGATTACTGCTCGGCGGTGTGCTGCATGTATGCCACCAAAGAAGCTGTGCTCGCCAAGGAACACTACCCGGACCTGGACATCCACGTGTTTATGATGGATATGCGCGCCTTCTCCAAGGGCTACTGGAGCTACTTTGAACGGGCCCGCGACCGCTACGGCGTGCGTTATACCCGCTGCCGGATCAGCGCGCTGCAAGAAGACCCGCAGACTCACGACCTGATCGTGCGCTACCAGAACGAAGACGGCCGCTTGGACCGCGAACAATTCGACCTGGTAGTGCTGTCGGTGGGCATGGAGATCAGCGAGTCGGTGCGCGCCCTGGGCCGCCGGCTGGGCATCGAGCTGGACGAGTACGGCTTCTGCCACACGGTGCAGTTCAACCCGCTGGAAAGCAGCCGGCCCGGCATCTATGCCGTGGGGCCTTTCCGCGAACCGAAAGACATCTCGGAATCGGTGGTGGAAGCCAGCGGGGCCGCCGCCGCCGCCGCCACCCGCCTCGGCCAGGCCCGCTTCACCCTGACCACCACGCCGGAGTACCCGCCGGAACGCGAGGTCAGCGGGGAAGCGCCGCGCATCGGCGTGTTCGTGTGCCACTGCGGCTCCAACATCGGCGGCTACCTGGACGCGGCAGGCGTGGCCGAATACGCCGCGACACTGCCGGGCGTGGTCCACGCCGAGTCGAACCTGTATACCTGCTCGCAGGACAGCATCAAACACATCGCCGAACAGATCGAAGAGCACCAACTCAACCGGGTGGTGGTCTCAAGCTGCACGCCGCTGACGCACGCCCCGCTTTTCCAGGACTGCCTGCGCACGGCCAGCCTGAACCCTTATCTCTTTGAGATGGCGAACATCCGCAACCAGTGCTCGTGGGTGCACTCCAACGACTGGGATACGGCCACCACCAAGGCCCAGGACCTGGTCCGGATGGCCGTGGCCCGCGCGGCGCTGTTGACGCCGCAGCATACCATCGACGTGCCTGTCCAGCAGGCAGCGCTGGTAGTCGGGGGTGGCGCTGCCGGTTTGACGGCCGCCCTCGCATTAGCCGACCAGGGCTTCCCCGTGCACCTGGTGGAACGGCAGGAGGCGCTCGGCGGCAATCTGCGCCACGTGTACACCGCGCGCGACGGCAAAGACCCGCAGCAGGTGCTGAGTCACCTGATGGCGCGGGTGGCGGACAGCCCGGCCATCACGGTCCACCTGGCCAGCCACGTGATCAGCGCCAGCGGCCACCGGGGCAACTTCACCAGCGTCATCGCCGGACCGGACGGCGACCGGCAGGAAGTCGCGCATGGCATCACCATCCTGGCAACCGGCGGGCGCGAGTACCGGGGGCCGGAGTACGGTTATGGCAGCGACCCGCGCATCACCACCCAGTTGCAGTTTGAGGCGCAGCTCGATGGGGGAACCGACCTGCCCGACTCGGTCGTCATGATCCAGTGCGTCGGCCCGGCGGAGCAGTTCTGCAGCCGGATATGCTGCACGGTAGCGCTCAAAAACGCGCTGGCCCTCAAGGCGCGCAAACCGGAAGCCGAGATCGTGATCCTCTACCGGGACATCCGCACCTACGGCTTCAAAGAGCGGCTGTACACGGAAGCGCGGCAGCAGGGCGTGATCTTCCTGCGCTACGACGACGAGCACCGTCCCGAAGTCCAGGCCAACGGGGCGCTGACCATCAACGCCTGGGAGCCGGTCTTGCAGCGGGCGGTGACTTTACGGCCTGACCTGCTGGTGCTGAGCATGCCGGTCGTACCACACGAGGATGCGCACGAGGTCGCCACGCTGTTCAAGGTCAACCTGGACACGGACGGCTTTTTCCTGGAAGCCCACGTCAAGCTGCGCCCGGTGGACTTCGCCTCGGACGGCGTGTTCATGGCCGGAATGGCGCACTATCCCAAGCTGCTGGACGAAACCATGATCCAGGCGCAGGCAGCGGCTTCGCGGGCGGCGCGCGTGCTCAGCCGGGAGACGATGACGGCTGGCGGGCGCGTGGCCGTGGTGGACGAAAGCAGGTGCACGGGCTGCCTGACGTGCGTGCGCATCTGTCCCTTCGGCGTGCCGATCATCAAGCCGGACCTGACGGGCGTGGGCAGCATCATGGGCGCGGCCTATGTGGAAGCGGCCGTCTGCCAGGGCTGTGGCTCCTGCGCCGCCGAATGCCCGGCCCAGGCCATCCAGCTGATGCACTACACCGACGCCCAAATGATCGCCAAAGTCGGAGCGCTGATGCAGCCACCGGGTTTCGTACCGTTGAAGGGCATCATGGCACCGGAAGGAGGGTCGCCGTCATGACCGAAACGCCGCTCCAGATCGTCGCCTACTGCTGCGAGTACTGCGCCTATGCCGCCGCCGACCTGGCGGGAGGACTGCGCTTGCAGTACCCCCCGTCGATCAAGATCGTGCGGCTGCCCTGCACCGGCAGGATCGACAACCTGCTGGTCCTGCGCGCCTTCGAAGACGGGGCGGACGGGGTAATGGTGGCCGGGTGACTGCCCGGAGACTGCCATTACCTGGAAGGTAATGCCAACGCCAAGCGCCGGGTCGCCCATCTCCAGCATTTGCTGAAGGAAATCGGCCTGGAGCCGGAACGCGTCCGCATGTTCCACATGTCGGCGGCGATGGCCGGCGCCTTTGTCGAGGCCGCCACCGAGATGGCCGCGACGATCAATAGTATCGGACCGAACCCCCTACGCCACCGAGACAAAGCGCCGGACTCATAGGGAACGGTGAGACTCAGCCCATCAATGATTAACGGTAAAGGAAGGATCGTTATGGTGGCGACAAATATTGAAACCTACCGCCGGGTGGCGACTCTACACGATGGCGCCCGTATCTTGCTGCGACTGATGATCCAGGACGATGCCGACGCCCTGATCCAGTTGTATGCGTCTGCCCAGCCGGAAGACCTGCGCACCGTGCGCGACGATGTAAAAAACCCCGATGTGGTGCGCGCCTGGGCGGACAACCTGGACTACAAACGCGTACTGCCGCTGCTGGCCCTCTCCGGTGACCGCGTGGTCGGCAACGTCACGCTGCACCGCCGGGCCGGCCCTTACATTCACATCGGCGAGATGCGCATCTTCCTCGCCAGGGACTTCCGGGGGCGGGGGCTGGGCACAGAAATGCTCAAGACCCAGGTCGACCTGGCCCGCAAGGAAGGCCTGCACTGGCTGCAGGCAGAAATCTTCGCCAGCCAGCCCAAGGTGATCAAAGCCTTTGAGCGCTTTGGCTTTGAGCGGCGCTGTGTATTCGAGGATTACTTCATGCTGCCGGACGGGCAGACCGAGGACGTTGCGATATTGATGGTGCGTTTGCTTAAGCGCACCAATGAATTTTAGTGAGCAGCCGGCGGCCTGGCACCGGTAAGGACTGTGTTGCAGTCGGCGGAGAACCGCCCGCCCCAGGCCCGCTCTTCGAACCACGTTTAAGGAGGCTTACCAGTGATCATTGCAGAACAGAAATCCCTGGAAGAAATCAAAGCATTGGTTGGCGACGCCGAAAAGGTGCTGGTCGTCGGTTGTGGGACCTGTGTGACCGTGTGCTTCGCCGGCGGCTCGCGCGAAGCGGCGATCACGGCGGCCTCGCTGCGCATGAGCACCAAACTCGACGGCAACGGCCGGGCCGTGACCGACGTCACCGTGCAGCGGCAGTGTGAGTGGGAATACCTGGATACCATCGCCGAGCAGGTGAGCGAAGCCGATGTCGTGCTCTCGCTGGGCTGCGGGATCGGTGTACAGGCCATCGCCGAGCACTTCCCGGACACCTGGGTCGTGCCCGGCCTGAATACCAGCTTTCTGGGGATGCCGACCGAACAGGGCGTATGGGCGGAGCGCTGCGCCGCCTGCGGCGACTGCCTGCTCGGCCTGACGGGCGGCATCTGCCCAATCGCCCGCTGCTCCAAGTCGCTGCTGAACGGCCCCTGCGGCGGCTCTGAAGACGGCCACTGCGAGATCAGCCCAGAGACGCCCTGCGCCTGGCAGTTGATCTATGACCGGTTGAGCCGTATGGGCAAGCTGGATGTCCTGTTGGAGCTGCAGCCGCCCAAGAACTGGCGGACTTCGCGTGATGGCGGCCCGCGACAGATCACGCGCGACGATCTGCGGTTGGCTGCGGAGGAGGAATAAGCGATGACGGCGAACATCACACCCGATACCAGCCAACTGAGCAGCAACGGCTATGTCGCCGGGTCACGGCTGGAGCGTATCCTCAAGGAGGGTTATTTCGCCGTGACGGGCGAGCTTGGCCCGCCGCAAAACGCGGACGCGGACGTGATCCGGAAAAAAGCGGCCCTGCTCAAGGGAGCCTGCGACGCAGTTAACATCACCGATAACCAGACGGCCATCGTGCGCATGTCCAGCGTCGGCGCGGGCACGCTGGTAGTGCAGGAAGGGCTGGAGCCGATCATCCAGATGACGTGCCGCGACCGCAACCGCCTGGCCATCCAGAGCGACCTGCTGGGCGCTTATGCCCTGGGCATGAAAAACCTGCTCTGCCTCACGGGCGACCACCAGACGTTCGGCAACCACCCCACCGCCAAAAACGTGTTCGACATCGACTCGCTGCAACTGGTACAGGTGGTCAAGCAGATGCGCGACGATTGCATCTTCCAGTGTGGGGAAGCCTTCAAGGGGCAGGAGCCGCGCTTTTTCATCGGAGCGGCGGCGGCACCCTTCGCCGATCCGATCGACTTCCGGCCCTACCGGCTCGGCAAGAAGATTCAGGCCGGCGCGGACTTCATCCAGACCCAGTTGATCTACGATCTGGACGCCTTCCGGGCGTACATGCACAAAGTCCGCGAGATGGGCCTGCACAAAAAGGCATACATCCTGGCCGGGGTCGGACCGCTCAAGAGTCCCGGCATGGCGCGCTACATGAAAAACAACGTGCCGGGCCTGCTGGTGCCCGACGAACTGATCGACCGCATGACGGCAGCCGGTGCGTCCTGGGCCGACATCCCTAAAGATGACCTGACCAGGGAAGATAAAAAGGCCCGTTCGGAAGCCTGGAAGGCCGAGGGCATCCAGATTTGCATCGAGTTGATCCAGCAACTCAAGGCCATCGAAGGGGTGGCCGGCGTGCACATCATGGCGATCGAATGGGAAGAAGCGGTGCGGCCCATCGCGGAAGGCGCGGGCTTGCTGCCACGCCCCACCCTCAAAGAACCGGTAGCCTAAGGGGGACATGATGACCGAACAACCAACCACCGACCAGCAAACACCGATCAACGCCAACCTGGCACAGCGGGTGCTGGAGGCTACCGGGCAGAACGTCTTCCTGTGTTACCAGTGCGTCAAGTGCACCAGCGGCTGTCCGCTGGCGGAGTTCTTCGACTGGCAGCCCAACCAGATCATGCGCGCGGTGCAGTTGGGCCAGGAGGATATCGCGCTGGGCGCCGATACGCCCTGGCTGTGCGCGGCCTGCCAGACCTGCTCGACCCGCTGCCCACAGGGCCTGGATATCAACGCGGTGATGGAATACCTGACGCGGGAGGCCCACCAGCGCGGCATCAAACCCCGCCTGCCGCAGGTGGATACCTTCAACCACGCTTTTATGCGGGAGGTGCGGCTGTGGGGCCGGGCTTACGAGGCGGGCCTGATGGTGGAGATGACGCTGCGCCACCCCAACCCCGACAACCTGCGCAAAGACCTGCCCATGTACCTCAAGATGCTGCGCAAAGGCAAAGTGAGCTTCCTGCCCAGGCCGGCGCGAACGCCCCGCAAGGCGACGCCGGTCCCTGGCGCAGCACGGGCAGTCGCTTACTATCCCGGCTGCTCGCTGCACTCCACGGCGTCCGAGTTCAACACCTCGGCCAAGGCGGTCTGCGAAGCCCTCAATTTGACCCTGATCGAGCCGCGCAACTGGGTGTGCTGCGGCAGCACGGCCGCTCACCGCAGCGACCCCGAAGCCGCCCTTCGCCTGCCGCTGGAAAACCTGACGCTGTTCGAACAGAGCGGCTTCAACGAGGTCACCATGCCCTGTGCGGCCTGCTTCAACCGCCATAAAACCGCCCAGTACGAGTTTCGCCACGGCAGCCCAACCAACACCGACTACCAGGACTCGGTGCGCGTCACCACCCTCATCGAGGCGATCAACAACCATGTCGGCACGGCGATCATCGCCGACCGGGTGCAGCGGCCGCTGGATGGCCTGCGCGTGGTATGTTACTACGGCTGCCTGCTCACCCGCCCCCCGAAGGTCACCGAAGCGCCCCATCCGGAAAACCCCACCGACATGGACGAACTGGTCGCCGCGCTGGGAGCCGAGGTGGTGGACTGGTCGTACAAAACATCGTGCTGCGGCGCGGCGCACGCCCTGACCCGTCCCGACATCGTGGTCAAGCTGGGCAACGCCCTGCTGGACCACGCCCGCGAGGTCGGCGCGGAAGCCATTGCGGTGGCCTGCCCGATGTGCCACATGAACCTGGACGCGCGCCAATACCAGATGAACCTGGAGACACCTCTTCCCGTGCTGTACTTCACGCAGTTGATGGCGTTAGCGCTGGGCCTGCCGGCCAAGGCGGCGGCACTGGATAAAAACCTGGTAGACCCACGGCCGCTGTTAAAGCACAAAGGGCTGCTCGGCTCATACTAGCCAGGCCCCCGGCCTGACGCCGCAAGCGAACGAAAGGACCGGGGGCGCTATGGACAAAACCAACTCGCACCCACCCGCCGCCTGGAACACCAGACCTGACGTGCAGCATGTCGACCTGGTGCACGTTCTGCACTGGGCCTGGGCACAACTGTGCCGGCCTTACGGCGTGACGGTGACCCTGCCGGAGATGAACCTGCTGTTCGCCGGAGCCGACCTGGATGCGCCGGGACAGGCCGCCGAAATGGTGTTCGTCAACATGCTGACGGAGGCCATCGAGTGCATCGGGCGGTTTAATCCCTGGTACACCCGGCCCGCCGAGGCCTTTGGCCTGGTCTCGGTGCGGATCGGCAGCCAATCGCCCCGCTGGCTGCTCACCCCGGCCGCGATGGATCACTGGCACAGCGTGCTGGACGCGCTGGCGTTGGCCATCGAGCGTAATACCGTTTTGCTGCAGGTGGCGATCTTCGCCGATGACCTGGAGCCATCCTTCGCCCCGGATGTCACCCACGTGATTGCCCGGTGCGGCTGCCAGCCGCCGCGCACCATCCGGGTCAAGCGCTCCCTGATCTACGAATCGCCCATCATCTGCACTACCTGCGAACAGGAATTTTACCCTGACGAGCCTCACTCCGCCTGAACGTTCAGGCGGCCAGACACGCACTCAGCTACGGCTAAGGAAAAGCAGCCCCGCGCCGCCAAGGTCTTGCATTCCTGCGGTGGGTGAATCCTTCCGGCACTGGCGTTTACTCACCTGCCGCGCGGACCCACGACGTTTGCATGGTTGCGCTTTCCACCCTCTCAACCGGCTCATTCGTCAAAGATACCCATCTCAGCGAAAAAGGCCGCGCCGTCTTCCATCCACTCCGGCCAGCCCTTGAACCACTCGGCGACGCTCACGTCACGGATGCGGTCAGAGACGGGGATGTAGGGTTTCATGTCCAGGATGGGCGTGCCGTCGAAAGCATCTATCCAGGGCACGACCACCGTGCCCGCCGCCTCATCGACATCCAGGATCATACAGATCGTCATGGCGAGGAGATTGGGACGCCGCTCCGACCGGCTGGCGAACACGCCGGCCACCGTGCCCGGCGCATAGGGCAGGTCGTCCTGTAGATTGGCCCGCGCTTCCTCATTATCGTTCTGATCGAACCACCAGAACACGTAGACGTGGCTAAACTGCTTCAACTCCTGCATGGCCGGGCGGAACGGCTCCAGGATTTGCAGCGTGTACATCCCGTCCGCCTCGCGGACGTAACCGACCGGGCGCAGCGTGTAGGTCTGGCCGCCTGATTCATTGCTCATGGTTTTTGCTCCTCGTTCATTCGGCGCCGACTGCCATCGTAGCACACGATCCCTGACACCCTATGTCAGGGATCGTGATACAATCGCGATACGCCGGAAAAAAAGGGGGGGGGGAATTCCCTTGCGAGCCGACCGTTTGCTGTCCTTGATGCTGCTGTTGCGGGCCAGGGGGCGTTTGACTGCCCGCGACCTGGCCGAGCAGTTGGAAGTGACGGAGCGCACCATCTACCGGGACATCGACGCCCTGAACACCGCCGGCGTGCCAGTCTATACGCAGCCGGGCACCAACGGCGGCATCTTCCTGGACGAGCACTATCGCATCTCGCTGACGGGCCTGACCCGATCGGAGGTGATGTCGCTGTTTGTCTCCAGCGAGACCGGGCCGCTGCAAGACCTCGGCCTGGCCAGGGCCGTGGAAGACGCGCTGCTCAAGCTGTTCACGGTGCTGCCTTCCCGCCAGCGCCAGGAAGTAGACCAGATGCGGCAGCGGTTGTTCATCGACCCGCACGACTGGTACAGCGCGGAAAGACCGGCCCCGCTGCTGCCCCGCTTGCAGCAGGCCGTGTGGGAAGACCGGGTGATCGATGCTTGCTACGAGCAGGCCGTGGGCGAGACCGTCAACCTCACCCTGGAACCGTATGGCCTGGTGGCGAAGGCTAACCGCTGGCACCTGGTCGGCCAAGAAGCCGGGGGCGAGATGCAGGTCTGGCGCGCCTGCAACTTCCAGGACGTGCAGCTCAGCGAGCAGCGCTTTCCGCGCGATCCCGCCGTCGACCTGGAGACATTCTGGAAGGGCTGGAGCGAAGCCTACGAAACCGAGATGGGCCGCGCCTATCCCCCGTACCCGGCCCGGATTCGCGTGCACCCGGCGACCCTCTGGCTGTTCTATGACGGATTCATGTCCTGCCAGTATACGCAGGCCGGCCCGCCGGATGACCAGGGCTGGGTGACATTGGACGTCGTCTTCCCGGCGATGGAAAATGCGATCATGCACATCCTAGGATTGAGCAGGTACGTCGAGGTGCTGACGCCGGACGACCTGCGCGACTGGGTGCTGCTCGTGGCGCAAGACATCGTCAAGCACTACACACCGACCCCGCCGGAGACACTCGATTGAATTTCGGCAGGCAGTTGGGTATAGTGCGAGCCAGTCCACGGGTGTTTGACTTCCTCACGTGAAAGGTAAGCCTCAATGATCGGGTCGCGGATAAAAGCCCTGCCCTGGAAAAGGATCGGGATTGTCCTGCTGGTGATCGTGGCCGCGGTGGCCGGGTACATCTTCTGGCCGCAGCAAGTGGACCTGTCCCACCTGGCCATCCCGGCAGACCGCTATGACGTGCGTATCTTGCGCGATACCTGGGGCGTGCCCCACGTCTTCGGCCAGACCGATCCCGACGTGGCTTTCGGGCTGGCCTATGCCCATGCCGAGGACGACTTCCTGACGATCCAGCAGTCGATGATCGCGGCCCAGGGGCGGCTGGCACGCGTTTACGGGGCGGACGCCGCTCCCAACGACTACATGGTGCAGTTGCTGCGCATCTGGGACGTGGTCGAGGCGCAGTACGAAACCGATCTCACGGCGGAGACACAAGCGCTGCTGGTAGCCTACGCCGACGGGCTGAACCATTACGCGGCGCTGCATCCAGAAGAAGTGCTGCTGGCCGACGCGTTTCCCGTCACCGGGCAGGACGTGGCCGCTACTTCCGTGCATAAATCGCCGCTGTTTTTCGGCCTGGAAAATACGCTGGGCGATCTCTTCGCCGAGGAGCGGCAGAGCGATGTCTCGTCCGTCCCCAGTGCCCGGCACGACTTTGGCGACACCCAGTTCGGTTCCAACACCATCGCGGTGGGACCCTCACGCACCGCCGACGGCTCGACGTTTTTCGCGGTCAATTCCCACCAGCCGTGGGAAGGCCCTGTCACCTGGTACGAAGCGCACCTGCACAGCGAAGACGGCTGGGACATGGTGGGTGCCCTGTTCCCCGGCACGCCGGTGATCATTCACGGCCACAACCGTTACCTGGGCTGGGCATTTACCGTCAACCATCCCGACCTGGTGGACGTTTTCGTGCTGACGATCAACCCGGAGAACCGCAACCAGTATCTGTATGACGGCGAATGGCGCGACCTGGAAGTGCGCCCCGCGCCCATTCAGGTGCACCTGGTGGGCCGCCTGGAAATCACCGTCACGGAAGAGGTGCTGTGGTCCGAATATGGGCCGGTCGTGCGGCGCGACCACGGCACCTACGCCATCCGTTATGCCGGGTACGGGCGGGTAGACATCTTCCAGCAGCTTTACGCGATGAACAAGGCGGAAACGTTCGAGGTGTGGCAGCAGGCCATTTACACTGGCGCGCTACCGACCTTCAACGTGGGTTATGCCGACCGGGCGGGCAACATCTACTACCTGTACAACGCCGACCTGCCGCTGCGCCTGGAAGGGTACGACTGGTCGCTGTACCTGCCCGGCGAGTCGTCGGCCCTGCGCTGGACGGAAACCCTGCCCCACGACGAACTCCCGCAGGTGCTCAACCCGGCCTCGGGCTTCGTGCAGAACGCCAACAGCAGCCCTTACTTCACCACGGTCGGGCCGGAAAACCCCGATCCCGCTGACTTCCCGGAGAGCTTCGGCATCGAAAGCTACCCGACCAACCGCGCGCTGCGCCTGCTGGAACTGCTGGCGGGCGACGAGACCATCACTTTTGAAGAATTCGTGCAGATCAAATACGACGAGTCCTACCATCCCGATTCGGACATGGTCGAGATGGTCGACCTCATCCTGGCGATACAGTCGGACGACCCGCAGGTGCAGGCCGGGCAGGATGTGGTCCGCGCCTGGGACTTCCAGGTTGACGGAGGGAATACGGCGGCGGCACTGCCGATCATGACGCTGTCCTACCTGGTGGAAGAAATGCCGGACCTGGACGGTTCGTCCCTGGCCAAACACGACCTGGACCCGGTGGCGGTCGAGGTCTCGTTCACGCAGGCGATTGATTTCCTGCAGGAGCATTATGGCCGGCTGGACGCCCCGTGGAGCGAGGTACAGCGGCTGCGTCGTGGCAGCCTGGACCTGCCCATCGGCGGCGGACCGGACGTGGTCCATGCCACCTACGGGGCGCGGCAGGAGGACGGCAGCCTGCTGGCCTACGTCGGCGACTCGTACGTGATGCTGATCGCCTGGGGGCCGGACGGCAGCCTCGACTCGTACAGCATCCACCAGTATGGCAGCGCCACGCTGGACGAGACCTCCGCCCACTACAACGACCAGTCGCCGCTCTTCGTCAACATGGAGCTGAAGCCGGTCTGGCTGGACCTGGCTGACATCCAGGCCAACCTGGAATCCGAATACCGTCCGGGTCAGGAGTAAACGGCGTCAACTACCCGCCATTGACGCCGCAAGCCCCAAGATGTCGCTCAACACGCCCGCCGCGGTGACTTCCGGCCCCGCGCCCGGCCCGGAGATGACCATCGGCAGGTCGTCGTAGCGCCGGGTGCGCAGCGCGATATAGTTAGCCGGACCCTTGAGTGTGCCAAGTGGGCTGTCCTGGGGCACAGACTCCAGGCCGACCGTGCCGCCTTCCGGGCTGACGCGGGCCACGTAGCGCAGCGTCTGGCCATTGGCCTGGGCCTGGGCGAAACGTGCGGCGTAAGCGTCGTCGAGGGAATGGGCGGCTGCCAAAAAGTCCTCGGTGGAAAGGTCCGCCAGCGCTTCGTCATAGAGCGGCTCGACGGTCAGGTCGCTCATTTCCAACGGCCAGCCGGCGGTGCGGGCCAGGATCAGGGCCTTGCGGGCGACGTCGTGCCCGCTGAGGTCGTCGCGAGGGTCCGGCTCGGTGTAACCCAGGCTCCGGGCCTGGGCGACGACCCCCGCATAAGGCACACCGCGTTCGAGTTCGGCGCACAGGTAACCGAGGGTGCCGCTCAGGCAGCCTTCAATCGCCAGGACGGCATCGCCGGTATCGAGCAGGGCGCGCAGGCTGGCGATGGCCGGCAGGCCAGCCCCAACCGTGCACTCGTAGCGCAGCCGCGCCTCGAATAAAGACCGGGTATCCGCCCAGCCGCCGATCAGCGGGTTTTTGTTGGCCAGGACCACGCCGCATCCGGCCGCCAGGGCCACCTCGATCAAGGGAACCATCCGGGTCGAGGCGGTGACATCGGCCACAATCGCCCCAGGCGGCAGGCGCGAGGCCAGCTCTTCCAGCGGGCCGGTATCGGCGATGGTGTTCAGCAGCGCTTTGTTGGCAGCGGCGGCACGGACCGCCTGAAGGCGATCATCCGGCAGGCCGTCCGGGTCGAACAACAGGCCGCTGATATCGGCCAGGCCGATGGGTTTCAGGTGGAAGCCGGTGCGGCGGGCGACGGTCTCACGCGTGTCGATGATCTGGTTCAACAGCGTGCTTCCCACATTGCCCAGCCCCAGCAGGATAACCGGAATGGTGTGAAGGCCTGACATAGATGCTCCTTATCGTCAACAAGCGCCGGACGCGCGGCATGATGCCCTACTATACCCGGCCCGCGCCCATCCCCCCAACACCGATCCGCTTGGTCCGGCCAGGGTCCGGCGGTTATCGTTGTATAATCTAAGTAACGCCCAACAAGATGGGAAAACGGTATCGTGGTTCAGAGAATAATACCCCTGACGATCCTGCTGGTCCTGCTGGCGGCCTGCGCCGGGCCGGACTCCGCCGCCACCGATCCGCCTGCCACCGTCACGCCGACCACCTCCGCCGCACCGACCCTGGCGGCAGACACGGCTGTCCCGGCCTCCCCTACCACAGCAGCCCCGACGACGCAGGCGACGGAATTGATACTCACGCCGGAGAGCCTCGACCGTGAATTCGAGGATGACGCCGAGACGCAGGCCCGCCGCGAGACCCTGGTCAGCAGCCGGGTGGCGCCGGTGGTGCAGGATGCGCGGGTCATCGCCGCCCTGCGTGCCGTGCCCCGCCACAGCTTTGTGCCCACCCAGCACCTCGACCTGGCCTACAACGATCACCCGCTGCCCATCGGCTTCGGCCAGACCATCTCGCAGCCTTCGCTGGTGGCGATGATGACCGAGGTCCTGGAACTGGAGCCGGGTGACCGCGTGCTGGAAATCGGCACGGGGTCCGGCTACCAGGCGGCCATCCTGCGCGAGATGACCGACGAAGTGTATACCGTCGAGATCATCCCGGAGCTGGCCGCCCTGGCGCGAACGGTGCTGGACCGCCTGGGTTACGAAGACATCCACCTGGATCGCCGCGATGGTTATTATGGCTGGGTGGCCTACGCCCCTTATGACGCCATCATCGTCACCGCCGCCCCGGATCACCTGCCGAATCCGCTGGTGGACCAGCTCAACGCGGACGGCGGGCGGATGGTGATCCCGATTGGGCCGGTGGGCAACGTGCAAACGTTATGGCTGGTGACGCGTCAGGGCGACGAGGTGGAAATGACCCGCCTGCTCGACGTTCGTTTTGTGCCATTCACGCGGGAGTAGGCCAGGAGAGAAAACGCATCAAGCCTCGTACCACTCCCGCAGGGCACCGGCGACCGCCTCGGCGCTGTCCCCCCTAAAACTCGGCCTCGTTTATGGTTGCTCCAGGCTGATCGGGGCAGCGGTGAGGGCGGCCAGCAGGTACAGGCCGCCGCCGACCAGCATCACCACGGTAAACCCATACGACAGTGACAAGACGGGCGCCAGCACGGCGCTGATCACGCTGGCGCTGCCGTTGATAGCCCAGGCCCAGGGCACCAGGCCTGGACGCGGACTCAGGGCCGCGATACCCCTGGCGAATGGCACCCCCATCAGCAGGCCTGCCGGGCCGATCAGCAGGGCTACGGCCCCGATCCGGGCGACCGGCGGCAGGGTCAACAGCAGCGGCGTCAGCACGCCGGTCACCAAGGGATAGGCGACCAGCACCGGGACCAGGGTCAGCAGCGCCCACCGCCACGATATCCGGTGCGACAGGGCGCTGCCCAGGCCGGACCACAGCAGCAGCGTACCGACCACGGTGGCCATGGCCAGAGTCGGCTGGCCGAGCGCCAGGATATACCGCTGGATGAGGGCGACTTCCACCAGCAGGTAGGCCAGGCCAAGGGTGGCGAAGTAGACCAGCACCCGGCCTGCTTGACGGCCTCCCACTGCTGCCAGCGTCTGTCGAAAGCGTCGCTTCAGCCCGATCGGCAGCAGCACGAAGGCCAGGGCCGCCAGCAGCACAAAGGTCAGCAGCGCCAGCAGCACGAAGTACCCGCTGCCGCCGAAAGGCTGCCAGCGCTGGCCCAGGTTTTGCAGGACGTCGGGCGTCTGCTGCCAGCGGAAAAAGTGGAAAAAGAAGGGGTGATCGTCGGTCGGCGGCGTCAGGTCAAAATCGTAAGCGGCGTAAAACCCGGCCCGGTCCGGCGTCGTCGCCAGGCGCAGGAACAGGTCATGGTAGAGCGGGGACTCCAGCCGGGCAAAACGATTGATGGCGTCCGCCGGCATCTCTGGCGCGAGCACCAGATCGTAGCGCAGCGCGGATATACCGTCCAACAGCCGGTCGATCTCGTCCGGGGTGAAGGGCGTCGGCCTGACGATAAAAGTGATCGTCTGGAAGGAGCGGTAGACAAAAACGTGCGCCAGGATATCAGGGTCAGCGCCGTGAAACGCCCGCAGCGCCTCAATGACGATGCCCATCGCCCGCAGGGATTCGCTCGGCGGGTTCTGTAACCAGCGGGTAAAGACCAGCAGGCCGTCCTCCCCGCACAGCGCCAGGTAGGAGCGGAAAGCCTCCACCGTCAGGGTGTAATTTTCGGTTAGGGTAAACGCGCCTGATGTAATCGGGCGGTAGTTGTCGGTCAGGGCCAGCTGCACGATATCGTAGGTGCGGTCCTGGACCTGGCTGAAGGTGCGGATTTCATCGTGTACGAGCCTCAAGCGCGGATCGTCCAGGCCGGCCAGAGCGCGCAGATCGCCAGCCAGCGCGTCATAAACCAGCGCATTCGGCTCCACCACCGTCAGCGACCGCGCGCCATTGGCCAACGCGGCCCAGGCGTCCATGCTGCCGCCGGAACCGAGCAGCAGCGCCGACCCATCCGGGCGCAGTTCATAGGCCAGGGCCGCCGGCAGCGCCCCCGCCAGTTCAGCCGACGCCTGGCCGGCATCCGCCACTGGATACAGCGTATCGCCGTCGATCAGCAGGCCGCTCTGCCTGGGCAGGGGGCCGACGTATGCCAGGCTTAACCCCTGCGCGGAGTGGATGGTAGGGCTGTCTACCACATCAAGGCGCGTATACGCATTCTGCCGGGTGGCGATGATGACGGCGTCCGGGTCGAGCCGGAAATAACTCAGGCGTTTGTAGGGCGAGGGATTGATGGCAAATGCCGCCGGCAGCACGGCCAGCAGGGCCAGGCTCAGCACGAGACCGACCAGCGCCATGGACACCCAGATTCGCCGCCGCCCGCCCCCGGACGCGCTGTCGGGCACCAGCATCAGAGCCGCGCCCGTGCCCAGCACCGCACAGAGCAGCACCGCGCGCTCGCTGCCCAGCCCGTCGATCAGCAGTGGGGCCAGGATCGCGCCGCCAGCCGAACCAAACAGGTTGGCCGCGTAAATACGACCGGCGGTGGCCGCCGACCGGCTGAGCAGGGCGCTGATCAACAGCCCGCCCATGACGAAGGGCACGGCCAGGCCCAGCAAATTTCCGGCCAGCAGCCAAAGCTGGGAAGAATCCCAGGCGATGGCGTAGGAGTCGAAAGGGGTGTGATTGAGAAACAGGTAGGCCAGGATGGTGCTGGCGGCAAAACCCAGCGCATAAACCGGGGACAAGGCGGGATGGTGCAGGCGCGGCCACAGCGCCAGCAGCGATCCGCTGGCCCCGAAACCCAGCAAAGCCAGGCTGATCACCAGGAAGGCAAAGTGGTAAAACTGGGCGATGGCGAATACGCGGGTCAGCGCGACCTGGAACAGCAGCATCCCGGCGGAGAGCAGGCCCATGGCGGTCAGAGTGCGCACGACTGCCGCCCCCTGCGCCCGCCTAACAGGAATAACAGGCCGCTGATCAAAATGGTCCTCCCGAAATCAACGAGACGAAAATACGCGCCGTCCAAGGCAGCCACCTGGAGTTACCGCCGGATTGCAGGTCAGAGGCTGCCATTTCCTCGCCCCTTGAGAATATCAGGATATGCCCAACCTCAGGGTAACACAAAACCGCACAAAAACCGGCGGGGCGTTGCCTTCGTCGGACCAGATGGGTCAGCGAATCGTTTTAACAAGCGCGCTCGCCGCCCGAGTGTATACCATAAGCGCGCTCACGCCATTACACCCTTCACCCCTGCCTCTTCGTCTATGTTTAGAGAATGTGAAACTCACCATGCAACGATGGGGCTATATAACATTGTTAGTGGCCAGCTTACTGCTCTTACCCGGAGCCGGCCTGGCACAGCAGGGCGATTCCGTCAGCGGCGCCGTGATCGATGAAGGCGGCCCGGTCGCCGGGGCCAGGGTGCGGCTGCGCGCCACGGACTTCGCCACGGTCACCGACGAGGCGGGACGCTTCACCTTAAGTGAAGTCCCGACCGGCCAGGAGATCGATATTACCGCCTGGGCGGTGGGCTACTACATCGCCTATCTGCCCATCACTCCCCCGGCCCACGATGTCACGCTTTTGCTGCGCCGGCATCATACCGAGGATCACCCGGACTATGCCTGGGCCGCGCCGCAAGGCGACCCCGGCGAAGGCGAAGCCGGGGGATGTGCGGCCTGCCACCCCAGCATCCTGCCGCAGTGGGCCGCCAACGCGCACGGCACGGCCATCAACAACGCGCGCTTCTACAGCCTGTACAACGGCACCGATCTCAGCGGCGAGAGGCCGGTGGGGTCGGGGTACGTGTTGGACTTCCCCGGTACTGCGGGCGTCTGCGCGAGCTGCCACGCGCCGGGCGCGGGCGTCGACGGCTACCTGCGCACCGATATGAACGACGTGCGCGGGGAAGTGACCGCCGGCATCTATGTAAACCCTGCCAATGCAATGCCTTACCCCAACGCACCCGGAGTCGAAAGCCAGCGCCTGCTGCGCCCGCCGGCCGGCGATAACATCTTCCTGGGGCCGTACGACGACATCCACGACCCGGACACCTACCTGCCGGCCATGCGGGAAAGCGCCTTCTGCGCGCCCTGCCACCAGTTCAGCATGTGGGGCGTGCCGATCTACGAGTCCTATGCGGAGTGGCTGGCCAGCCCCTACGCGGGAGTCGGCATCACCTGCCAGCAGTGCCACATGCCGCCCAACAGCGACGCGACCTTCGCCACGGTGGAAGCGGGCGGACTGCCACACCCGCCGGAACAAATTGCCTCGCACTTGCAGTTGGGCGCGACCAGCGAGACGCTGCTGCAAAACACCGTCGAGATGACAATGGGCGGTTCGAACTGGTCTATGATGCCCGCGCCCTGAGCGCGACCTTCCCCTTCGTCAGCCTGACCGCGCACGAAGGCATGTGGGAAGGGTTGGCCGACGAAGTGACCATCAGCCTCCTGCTGGAAGGCCGCGCGCCGCGCGCCGTGACCATCACCTTGATCGGCGAGGAGGTGTTCATCGGGCCCGTGCCTTAAGACCCGTGGGGCGCGTGTTCCGGCAAAGGAGCTGCGCCCGTTTCTCAATCCGATAGGGGAAGCAGACCCTGCATCACGGCCACGTAACCGGCCAGCGCGTCCGCGCCGGAGGTATGACCCTGCCGGATGAGGTCGCGCGCGGCAGCGGTGATAGACCCCCGGTCGCCGACCCGGATGGCCTCAAACAAGCGGTGCCAGCGCACGTGGCACAAACCATCGGCGGCGGCGCGCAGCCAGGCGGCGGACAGCGGGCCGGTGAGGTCGGCAGCAGTTGACAGGCAGCGGCGCAGCATCGCTTCCGCCCCGGCGGGCAGCAAGCCGGCCCACCCGGCCAGCGCACAGCCGACCAGCCAGTCGTCCCCGGCGGGAGTCAGCCCCAGGCCCAGGCCAGTCAGCCCGGTCACGCCGGCCAGGCACAGGTTTTCATCCCCCAGGCGGAGTCCCGTCGCTAGCTGGTCGATGGCCGTCCGCGCCGTCCGCAGGACCGCCCCTTCCACTGCCGAAGGTGTTTCCGGCAGGCTGACCACCAGCCCGGCCAGGCTCTCCGGCGGCGACAGGTTTTGCAGAGCGGCGCACAGCAGCGGCGCGGCAGCACGCTGCCGGTCCAGATTGGTGCGTATCGATTCCCAGGGCGGGCAGGGAAACCAGTCCGCTGCCGGGCGCAGGTCGAAACACAGGTCCCCGATCGCCAGCCAATCGCCATCAATTCGCACCGGGTCCACTGGCGAGACGTGATCAGTAAAACAAACCGGGGGCACGACGATATTAAACGGGCCGGCGTCGACGGCCGGCGTGACCAGCGATATCACCTGTGAATCGGGGCCGATCAGGTTGCAGGCCGGCTCGAAGACGCGCCAGACGCGGACATGGCGCGCCGTCCGCAGCCAGGCCCGCGTCTGTGGTGTGATCGCGATCGCGGCCAGTGAAGGCGTTATGCGCCATCCTCCTGGGCTTGCAGGGCAAAGTATACTTTTTCGGCAGTGAGCGGCAGATCGAGGATGCGCACGCCCAGGGCTGCCGCCACCGCGTTGGCGATGGCCGGCGCGGTCTGGACCATCGAGTGCTCCCCGACGCCGCGCGCGCCCCACGGGCCGTCATCCTGCGGCACTTCGACGATGATCGGGATGATCTCGGTTGGAATGTCTACCGTCGTGGCAATGCGATAGTCCACGAAGCTGGTGTTTTGCGGCACGCCATCTTTAAGCTGGAGGTTTTCGAACAGCGCCGTGCTTGCCCCCTGGACCACGCCGCCTTCGATCTGCGCGCAGACCTGCTCCGGATTTATCGCCTGGCCGATATCGTAGGCCGCGGCGATGCGCAGCAGCGTGATCTGGCCGGTTTGGGTATCGACTTCGAGGTCGACGGCCTGGCAGCCGGTGGTGTAATGGACCACCGCGCGCGGCCCCTGGCCGGTTTCCGGGTCCAGGCCGGTGATATAGGTCGGCATGAAGCTGCCGCGCCCGGTGATCGGCCCGCCGCGCCAACCCTGGTCGTCCGGCCTGGGCAGCCCATAGACCACCATCTGTTCCATCGGCATCGATTCCTCGTGCTTGTAGGAAACGATGACGCCATCTTTGATGTCGAGATCGTCGATCTCCACCTCCCAGTGCTCGGCGGCCAGCTCTAGAATCTGGCGGCGGGCATCGTTGGCGGCGGCCACGATGGCGTTGCCCATCGACCAGGTGAGACGGCTGGCGACCGTCTGCCACTCGTAGGGGCTGTACTGCGTATCGACCGGCCCCTGGATGCGCACCTTCTCAAAGGGCA
>DAOUEM010000414.1:0-3384 GCA_034430555.1 Anaerolineae bacterium
TGACGATGCTTACCAGGCATTTCGTGATGGTGACTACGACGACGCACACGATCTGTTGCTGGCCTGCCTGGACATGGCACCGGATCATGCGGGAGCCAAAGCACTCCTCAAGCGAACCGTTCAGCGTCTAAATATACAAAACGCTGACCCACTCAATGAAAATGAACTATCACAACCACGGCTCATCGATGTACCAATGCCGTCAGTAGAGCGACAAACACCTGATACACCAAAATCAACTGCTCTGGAGAAGCCATCGATTCTACCTGAGCCTTTCGAGTGGGTAGAAATACCAGGTACCGCGATTACGTTCGATAATGTTTTTGATAGAATCAAATCAGGCACGCTTCAAGTTGAACCGTTTGCCATTACCAAATATCCGGTGACTAATCTACATTACCGAGTGTTCATGGACGCAGGCGGTTATAATACTCGCGACTACTGGACGGAGAACGGTTGGATGACGCGGTTAAGAGAAGGGTGGATCGAGCCGCGGTTTCGAAATGATGGGAATTTCAATTCAAAGGATAACCCAGTGGTCGGCATTTCGTGGTACGAAGCGATGGCGTTCTGCCGTTGGCTAAGTGAAACCACTGGAGAACCCATCACTTTACCTACCACTAGGCAGTGGCAACGGACAGCGCAAGGCGATGATAGACGAACGTATCCTTGGGGAAGTGTTCCGCCGAACGAGACGCTATGCAACTGGAACAATAATGTTGGCAGGACGACACCAGTGCAGCAATATCCCAAAGGCATCAGTCCCTATGGAGTGATGGACATGAGTGGCAATGTGTTTGAGTGGTGCCTGACCGGCTATGGAACCGAGTTAACTAGATCGGGCCGAACCGCTGACCAGGCTCTACGTGGAGGCTCTTGGTCCAGCATCAATCCAATAGCACTGCGGGCTAATAACCACATGGTGAGCAATCCCGACAACTGGGACAAAAGCATCGGCTTTCGCTGCGTCCTGCTACCCTGATCGCTGTCCCTACTCCACCGACCACTCGCCCCACCAGGCGGGGCCGAAGTCGGCGGGACCCTCCAGCGAGGCCGCCGCGCCCACGTATTCCGCCACGGCCCACAGCGGCGTGACCGGCGTCGTGCCCGCCGGCCCGAACAGCCGCCCTTCCAGCCGCGCGTAGACGTCGGCCCGATCCTCGCCCACCGCCTCGCCCGCCCAGTCGATCAGGGCATCCACCGGACCGCAGGCCAGCCCGCTGTAGAAATAGCCGAAGCGGCAGTGCAGGGCATCCGCCGCGCCGCCGTGCGCATCCAGCGTGTAAGCCGCCCAGGGCGCGATCCAGATGTGCGGGCGCAATGTATTCTCGAAGTCCACCAGCCCCCGCGCCAGGCTGACCACCGTCTCCGCCGGGGGCGTGACCACCTCGAACAGCCCATCCACACAGCCGAAGGTCGCCGTCCAGCCCGCCGTGATCTGCTCGGCGGCAGCGGCCAACTCCGGCGGGGCCGCCACCCGGATCACCTCCGGCACGCCGACGCAGTTCCCGTAGCCGGCAGAGGCCAGCGCCGCCCGCGCCGCGTCCGGTTCGAAACCCAGGCCTGCCGCTTCCCCCGGACCGGCAATCGCGCCCGGCGATGTCAGCGTGGTGACGGGCAGCGCCAAAGGATCAGCCGCCGCCAGCGCTTCCCGGTCCAATGACCAGGCCAATGCCTGCCGCACGCCCAGCCGATTCACAAAGGCGCGCTCCGCCGAAAAGCCGAGCACCATCACGTCCCCGCCGCGCCGCGCAAAAACCGCGCCGGGCATCTGCGTCATCAGGGCCGGACCGCTGCCCCCCAACCGCGCAAAGTCCACCGCGCCGGAACGGTAAAGGTCGGCGCGCGCTTCGTCCGCCGCCGCGTAGGTGATGGCGATCCGCTCGACGGTGCCCGGCAGGTCATCCGGCCAGAACGGGTTACGGACCAGCGTCAGCGACTCGCCGGGCGTCCACCCGGTGTAGACGTAGGGGCCGCTGCTGGCGATGGCCGGCCAGGCCGGCATGAAGTCGATGAACTCGCGGGGCACCGGGCGGAACTCCGGCTGGGCCAGCAGGCTGGGCAGGTAGGCCACCGGGAAGGCCAGCCGCAGCACCAGCGTGGTTGAGTCGGGCGCTTCCGCCGCGACCCAACCAGCCACCCGCGTATCGTCGACCAGCAGCGGGTCGGCCTGCGAAGCGGTGTAGCAGCCCTGGATCACCAGCATGGCCGGGCCGTCCGGGCTGGGCTTGAGCGGGTGGCAGGCCCGCCGGATGCCGGCCACCACGTCCTCGGCGGTGACGGCGCGCTTGACCGCGATCTGGCCGCTGTCCGGGTTGTAGCCCACCCATTGGATGTCGTCGCGCAGGATGAAGGTCCAGGTCAGCCCATCGTCGGAAGTGGTCCACGTTTGCGCCAGGACCGGGGCCGCCGACTGCGAAGCGGCATCATAGCGGAACAGCCCCACGAACAGGTTCTCCACCAGGTCGCGGGCGTCCAGGGCGTCCATCGGCAGGGAGGCCGGGTCGGGGATGGGCGATTGGGCGGTCGCCCCAAGGATGGGCGGCATGGCGAGTCGCAGCGTGGTCCCGCCCTGGGCCATCACCGCGCCGATTTGACCCAGCAGCAGCGCAACCAATATCAGGCCGACCGTCAGCCGCCGGTTGATGCGCCTATGGATCACCTGTCGTTTTGTCAATAGGGTTGCCGCCATCCGTCGATCCTCATCACCAAAAAAGGGCCAGGACTCACGCCCGCCCCCGGAACAGTACCCGGCGAATCTTACCGCCATCGCGCCGCGGCGGCAACCTGCCGACGGCGGTGCATCACCGGGCGGAACATGTTACGCCCCTACGCCTTCCACCGAGATTACAATGACCCAGGGCGGACATCGACGCCTGCCCCCCACCCGACCCACCGGCGGCGGCTATTTGCCTTTCCTCCAAAGCCATGTAGGATCGGGGTCGGCAGCACACGAACGGTGAACCCACGCATGGACGAGTTGGGCTTGATCGCACAGGCCAGAGACGGCGATATCAACGCCTTCAACGACCTGGTCCTGGCCTACCAGGACCGGGTCTACGGTCTCGCCTACCGCATCATGGGGGAGCCGGCTTCCGCCGCCGACGCCACCCAGGAAGCGTTCATCTCCGCCTTTCGTAAGCTAAACTCCTATCGGGGCGGCCAGTTCAAAAGCTGGCTGTACCGCATCGTGACCAACGCCTGCTACGACGAACTGCGCCGCCGCAAGCGCCGTCCCGCCGATTCGCTGGAAGACCTCGCGCCGGAATCCGCCGACCCGCCGCCCCAATTAGTCAGCCAGTCCGAAAGCCCGGAGGACCATATCCAACGCATGGAGTTGAGCCGGGCCATCGAAGACTGCATTCGCGCCCTGTCGCCAGAGCA
>DAOUEM010000415.1:0-2208 GCA_034430555.1 Anaerolineae bacterium
GCCTGATGATCCCGACCAACTGCTGGAACGCGTACCGGAGGATTGGCTGGAAGTCCATAAGGGGCATCTACGAATACGACGTAGTCGGCGGCACTATCTGCCGGAATCTTTCACCATATCTACTGAAGGGAACATCTCTGATCGCGGCCTGGACTGCGTTTTTATGGCGACGCCGTTCCGTTTCTGTCCCCAATGTGGGGTGTCTTACGGCTCATACCAGCGGTCAGACTACGGCAAACTGGCATTGCTCAGCACAGAAGGTCGCAGCAGCGCCACCACCATCTTGAGCCTCTCGGCCCTCCTGCAGCTGCGAGAAAGTGACTTGCCTCAGCCCGCCCGCAAGCTGCTCAGTTTCACAGATAACAGGCAGGATGCCTCTTTGCAAGCAGGCCACTTCAATGACTTCATCGAAGTCGGCCTGCTGCGTTCTGCGCTATATCGGGCTGTCGCTAACGCGGGGCCAGATGGTCTCCGTCACGATGCCCTGACCCAACGGGTATTTGACACGCTGAATTTGCCACTTGAGTTGTACGCGGGTGATCCACAGGTGCGCTTCCAGGCGCTCAGTGATACCGAACGGGCGCTGCGAGACGTCATCGGCTACCGCCTGTATCTCGACCTGCGGCGTGGTTGGCGCGTCACGCTTCCTAACCTCGAACAATGTGGATTACTGATCATCGATTATCTCTCGCTTCCAGAATTGTGTGAAGCAGAAGATGTCTGGGCAAAGTGCCACCCGGCGCTGTCGACGGCCAGCCCAGAGAGACGTGCGATGATTGCTCGCGTGCTGCTGGACTATATGCGGCGGGAACTCGCCATTAAGGTCGACTACCTGGATGCCAACGCCCAGGAGCGTATTCAACAACGAAGTAATCAACGGCTGGCCGAACCCTGGGCAATTGATGAAGACGAGCGCATGGAACATGCTGCCATCTTGTTCCCAAGACCGGTTAGCAGAGACGACTACGGGGGAAACGTCTACGTCTCAGCCCGTGGTGGTTTTGGCCTTTATTTGAGCCGACGAACGACCTTCCCCGATTTACCAACTCCGGAGTTATCGACTGAAGATCGGGAACAGATTATCAGGGACTTACTGGAGGCGCTGCGCATTGCCGGTTTAGTCGAGTGTGTGGCTGAGCCCAGGGATAAGAGCGACGTCCCGGGTTACCAGTTGAATGCCGGCGCGATGTTATGGACTGCGGGTGAGGGTAAAAAGTCGTTCCACGATCCCATCCGAGTCCCTAATGAACCCGAAGAAGGCGGTCGAACGAACCCGTTTTTCATCAATTATTATCAATCAGTGGCCGCGATGCTGCACGGCCTGGAAGCGCGCGAGCACACCGCGCAAGTGCCCTACGAAGAACGCGAAAAGCGTGAACATCGATTCCGATCTGGCAGCTTACCCCTGCTGTTTTGCTCACCAACAATGGAGCTTGGCGTTGACATCGCCCAGCTCAATGTCGTGAACCTGCGCAACATTCCGCCGACACCGGCCAATTATGCACAGCGCAGTGGGCGAGCAGGCAGAAGCGGCCAACCGGCCCTTGTCTTTGCCTACTGTTCAACCGGCAGTCCTCATGACCAGTATTTCTTCAAGCGCCCCGAGCGTATGGTAGCAGGAGCCGTTACCCCGCCGAGATTGGATCTGGTCAATGAGGACCTGGTTCGCGCTCATATCCATGCCATTTGGCTGGCTGAGACGGGAGTCGATCTGGGCAAGACACTCAAAGACATCCTGGATTTATCTGGTGAGCAACCAAGCCTGGAGCTGCTGCCTGGCATTCAGGCAGATGTCGAGGCCGAATCGCCTCGCCGGAGAACTTTGCAGCGAGCCGACAATGTACTTCGCATGCTGGGTGACGAACTCGCCCAGGCTTCCTGGCACGGCCCCACCTGGCTGGAAGATACGATTAAGGGTGTCGGGCAGGCATTTGACCGCACCTGCGACCGCTGGCGCGGCCTGTATCAAGCTGCGTTGGCCCAGGCGGAAACACAGGGCAAAATCATTCGTGATGCGTCTCGCAGTGCCCGTGACAAGCGGCAGGCTGAGCGGCTCAGGCGAGAAGCAGAAGCACAGCTCAAACTGCTGACCGAAGCAGAGAGCATCGCCCAGTCCGACTTTTACAGCTATCGCTACTTCGCCAGTGAAGGGTTTCTGCCGGGGTATAGTTTCCCCCGCCTGCCGATCTCGGCTTACGTGCCCGGCAG
>DAOUEM010000416.1:0-8486 GCA_034430555.1 Anaerolineae bacterium
CGATAGAAGCGTCTAGCGGATCGAATCCGGTTGGCAGCGGCACATAATCCGACAGGTCGCCGCGTACGACCTGCTCGTTGGCGTCGTTGAGCACCTGCGACAGGGTGCGGGGCATGTGCGCGATGCTGGCGCGCGAACCGCCGCCGCGCGGTACTCGCGGCGCTGTCCGGCGTGGTGCTGCCGGCTGAGCTGCCGACGGCTGTTGGGTGACCGGCTCGGCTGCAGGCATCTGCTGCTCTGGGGCGGGCGGCGAGGGTGGAGCATCTGGCATATCGTCATCAAAGCGTCTTGTAGCCATATGTGCGCCTTTGGGTTTCCTCTAAACCAAATCTTGTCGTCATTCTACAATGCCACCTATTTCCATGCAACCACTCTGATCAACTGTCGAAGGAATTCTAATGAGAAATACCGCCCGTTTTTGTTCAGTTTGTCCCGGTTGGCACTTATAGAACACTTGTATGATCGGTAAATGTGTTCTATGCTTGCCGGAGAAGATGGCTCCATGACTGAAATGGGTTCAGAAGGGGAGATAAAGCGGCTGTGCGATTCCTTCACATGGCGGACGTACACCTGGGTAACCAGCAGTATAATATCCCCCGGCGGTTTGACGACTTTGGACGGGCTTTTTTACGGGCCGTTGATCTGGCCGTGGCGCAGGAGGTTGATGCCTGTGTGATCGCCGGTGATCTGTTCCACAAGTCATCGGTGGACCCTAATACGCTGCTCCAGGCAGAAGCCGGGCTGGCCCGACTCCAGGCGAGCGGGATCGCCGCCGTGGCTGTCCACGGTAATCACGATAACGTGCGCTATCGCGTGCAGGTTTCGTGGCTGGACTATCTGGCCGAACGGGGGCTGCTGGCACTGCTCTCGCCGGATTTCAACCGGTCGCCGTTAGGGCTTGTGCCCTGGGATGAGGAAGATCGGTGGGGTAGTTACCTCGATATCGACGGGACGCGGTTCATCGGTGTTCCCTGGCTGGGGGCCAGCGCGCCGCGTATCCTGGCGGAAGTGGCCGCTGCCTGCGGTGAACTGGGCTGGGAGGGCATCTGTTTTACCGTCCTGGTGACTCATGCCGGGGTGGAAGGCCAGATGCCGCACCTGCCGGGTGGTTTGCGTTTCGCCGAGTTGTCGCCGCTAAAGGGTAGGGTGCAGTATCTGGCCCTTGGGCACCTGCATAAACCTTACGAGGTTGAGGATTGGATATATAACCCTGGTTCGCTGGAGACCTGCAGCTTTGACGAGGAGCAGTACGAGCGGGGCGTTTACCTGGTCAACGTGCAGCCGGATGGCTCCCATACGGCAGAACACCTCAAGACGATCATGCGACCTTTTGTCAGTCTATACGTGCAGTCTGACCGCTGCCCGACGCCCTCCGATCTGGCGGACGAGGCGCTGGCGTGTGTGCGTCATGAGAAACGCCGCATCAATCGCCTGGTCTCGTCGCACCCGGAGCCGGCGCATGCGCTGCCCGTCGTCCGGCTGGTGCTGCAAGGGAACTTGTCCTTCGATCGCACTCAGTTGGACCTGGGGGCGCTGCGGGCTTTGGTGGCCGACGAGATCGAAGCCCTGCTGGTCCGTATCGAAAATCGGACACGGCCGCTCGGCGTGGAGGTGGCTCTGGAGGAGGGCTTGAACCGGCAGGAATTGGAACACCGGATATTTGGCGCCCTGGTGCAAAGTGACACCCGGTTCAGCGCGCACGCCGATGTCTGGACGACCATAATGAGCCAGATCAAGGACATGGTATTGGAAGCGGGCACACCCGAGGAAATCTTCACGTTGCTCGACCGGCAAATGACGGCGCTGGAAGAGGTTGGTGATGTGGATTACTAAGCTACACCTCAGCAACATCAAGAGTTATGGCGGTGACTCACCCCCGATAACCTTCCGCCCGGGTGTCAATCTGATCCAGGGGCGAAATGGCGCGGGCAAATCCACCATCTTGGAGGCGATTGGCCTGGCCCTTTTTGGCAGCCGGACGTACACCCATGAGCAGTTCGTGCGGGAGGGAGCGCGTAGCGGCGAGATCGTGGTGGGATTTATGAGCGGCGTGGACGAGCGCGAGTACGAAGTCGTGCGCGGCGTTGGCAGCGGGGCGAAAACCTATGTTTACGATCCGTCGGTCGGGCGGCAGATCACTACCGGCATTGAGGATACTGCCGAGTTTATCCGCCGGCATCTGCGGGTAGACGCGGAAGCCGATCTGGCCGCGCTGTTTCGGGATGCGGTCGGCGTGCCACAGGGAGCGATGACAGCCATCTTTCTAGAGCCGGCCCGCCTCCGTGGCGAGACATTTAACCGCCTGCTGCGCATTGATGAATACGAGCGGGTATGGAAAGACCTGTTGGAAACTGAACGGTATCTCGCTGACCTGTTGGCTGAGAATGCCAATAGGCAGGCGCGACTGGAAGGCTCCCTGAGTGATTTGCCCGCCGTGACCACGGAAATCGAGCGGCTGTCCGGCCTGGTCGCGCAGGAACACGCCGAAGTGCATGAGATGGAAGTTGACCTTGCCCAGCTTGACGAACAGGTCAGCGCGTATGACACTCAAAAACAGCAGCTTGACTCGCTGGACAGGCAGGTTGAAGCGTTCCGGGCGGAAGTGCGGCTGATGGAGGAGCGCCTTGAACGGGCCGCGGATCAGGCCCGTGAAGCGCAAGAAGCGGCGGCGGTTTTGACCGAAACCGAGTCCGGTTATGAGGCCTTCGAACGCGCGCAGGAGGTTTTAGCGATCTTAGAAGCTGACCGTCTGGAGCGCGAACAGCTGCTGGCAGAATGCGGGACTGTTCACACCGACCTGGAGCTGTGCCGCCAGGACATCGCTCGTGCCGAGGAAGCGCTGGTTGCTGTCGAGCAGGCCGAGGTCGAAGTGGAGCGGTTGACGCCGCTCGTCGAAAAGCAGGCCGCCTTGGAAGAGGCGCTGAACCAGTCCTCTGCAGCGCAGGCGCGTTATGATCGTTTACAGCCGCAAATCACGCAGGTAGGCACCGTATTGGTCGCGCAGGAAGAGCGGCTGGCGCGTCTGGAAGAACGCCTGGCCGAAACGCAGGAGGACCTCGCGCCTGTGCCCGACGATACCCCTGCCGCCGAATCGCTGGAAGAACAGGCCGGGTTAGCGCGTGACGTGGTCGGGCGATTGGACGGAGCCGTCGAGCGGTTGGGGGATGCCTTGAACGCCAGCCGGGTGGCAATGGCGGACATGGCGCACCTGGAGGCGCAGGTGGCCGAATGCGAGGGGCTGCAAGCCCGCCTCGATGATTTGACCAAAGACTGGGAAGCAGCCGGTACCGGGGTCAATGCGGTGCAGGTGCGCCTGGCTCAAATCACACAGGAGCAGCAGACCCTGGCGGATTACGAATCGTTGCTGAGCGGGGCGGATGCCCGCTGCCCGGTCTGCCAGCGCCCGATGGATGCGCATGCTTATGCCGACAGCCGGGTGCACTTCACCGCCGAACGGGAACGGTTGCAGGCGGATGCCGCCGCGGTAGAGATTCAACTGACGGATACCCGGGCCGAGTTCGCACGTTTGACAGAGGAGCGCGACAGGCTCGAGGCTCAGATCGCGGCGCTGCCGGGAGATGCCACCGTCGAAATGACCAGTGAACGTCTGTCTGCTGCCCAGGCGAGTCTGGAAGAGCGCCGGGGTGAAGTCGCCCAACTGTGGGGGGAGGCACGAGCGGCCCTTGATGGTCTGGTGGCGCTGCTGTCCGACGCGGAGTCGCACCTGGAAACGCTGGTCACGGCAGGTGACGCCACTGCCGAGTTTGAAGCGGAATTGGACCACCTGGGTGATCCTCGGCGGGACTTTGAGCGTGCGTTAGAGAAGGCCGCTGAGCGAGCGTCTGCGGCGGCGGCGCTGACTGTGCAGCAGGCCCGTCTGGATGAGTTGCAGGCCCGGTTTGATGCGCTAGGCGCCGAGCTGGATCGTTATGCCGATCTGAATGAGCGTTTATTGGAAGCCCGGCAGTTAGCCGACGATAACCAGGAGGCCCATCAGCGGTACCTGGCCCGCCGGGACACGGCTCAGGAACTGCCGGATCGCCAGTCGGCGTTGACTGCGGTGCGTGACGAGCTGCAAGTCCGCCAGGAGGCGCTGCGGCAAACGACGGTGGACCTGGAAACGCTGGCAGCCGATTACGACGCCGATGCCCATGACCGGCTGCGGTCCGAACGGGATAGCCTGAACATGCAGCGAGTCGCTTTACAGGCTCGCGTGAGCGAACATGAGGAAACCTTGCAGGCTCACCGGCAGCGCCTGGCTCAACTGGAAGAAACCCGGCAGCAGCTGGCCGAATACCAGGCTCGTGAACAACGATTGCTCACGCGACAGGAAGCGTTTACCTTTGTCCGTTCGAGTATTCGCCAGGCAGGCCCGAAAATCACCGAGCAGCTTGTGCAGTTGATCGGCGAGCAGGCCAACCATATTTTCGCGGATATCCTGGGCGATCCGGGAATGGTGCTGTATTGGAGCCAGGATTATGGCATCAGTGTTTCCTGCCGGGGCGAGCGGCGAGACTTCGCGCTGCTGTCCGGTGGAGAGCAGATGGCCGCGGCCATGGCGATTCGACTGGCGCTTTTGACGCAGTTGGCCGACGTGCGTTTTGCCTTCTTCGATGAGCCGACCGCCAACCTGGACGAAACGCGGCGTGACCAGCTCGCCCAGAGCCTGTCCGGAATCCACAGCTTGCAGCAGTTATTTGTTATCAGTCACGATGATACTTTCGAGCAGGAAAGTTACCACGTGGTGCAGGTACGCAAAGTGGACGGTGTGAGCCAGGTGGAAACGCTATGACCCCACTCTATGTCGATCGCGTAACCAGGGCGCTGCAAGCCAACCAGGATCGCTTCCGCGATGGCGAGGAAGCCGTTTCGCGCAATATCAAGCGGCTGCGCAAAGATTTGAAGGACTTCTTGCACCTGTCGGTAGCGGAGATAGAAGCCGTATTGGCCCGCCTGGAAGGTGAGGGCGAGTCCCGCTTTGGCGCGCGCCCAACCTGGGAGCAGGATCAGATGCCGTTCGTGTTGCCCTTTGCGGAAGGGCGCGATTGGCCGCATCACCGATCGGCGCGGCAGTGGGCCGCTGGCGTGCTGGAGAATGTCACCACCTTTGCGGCAGACGGCTCGGTGATCGAGCCGAGTGGCGATATGTCGGTTTCGGTTGGCCTGGTGCAGATCGGTTGGTTCGAAAATCCGCATAATTCGACGGTGCCTTACGTGAAGGATGTCAGCGTCGACGTGGTGCTGCCGGAAGACCTGCGGGGCGATGCGCCCGGCGTCGAGATCGCCTGGCGGCGCTACCAGGGCGAAACCGAGCGCGCCATCGCCTTCATGAAAGCCCATGCCGGGCAGCGGGGGGCTGTGGCTTTCCTCGATGGCACGCTGACCATTTCTTTCGTGCGCGGCATGACAGACAGCCGCCAGGCGCAGTATCAGGCGTGTATCAATGAATTGATCGGCGTTTCTGAGCAGACCCGCGTTCCTGCGGTAGGTTACGTGGATTCGAGCGATTCGATCGATTTCCTGGGTTTGATGATGAGCACTGTAAAAGGGACCAAGATAGGGTACGAAAACCTGCGCCCGATGCGCGCGACCGATGCAGGGCTACTGGCATTCCTCAAACCGCGAATGCAGTGGGGCGAGCGCTGCCGGGCGTACATCTGTGATCGGGATGACGGCGTCATCGGCAACGACTACTACCGGGACCGCATATGCTTCACCTACCTGCAAACATCGCAGCAGAGTCCCCCGGCGCGGCTGGAAATTCCACGCTGGGTCTTTGAAGACCATGAACTCTTTGAGTGGGTGTTAGCTGTAGTACGGGCCGAATGTGTGGTGGGGGTGGGGTATCCCTATCCCTTGGAGACGGCAGATGCTGTGGCCGTACTGAGCGGCCCTGACCGTGAGCGCTTCTACCGGTTGTTTCAGGGCTTTGCCGCCGACAATGACATTCCGGTTCGTTACAAGCGGAAATCGCTCAGCAAGCGGGGGCGGCGTTTGTAAGGTGAGGAGGTGATCGATGGGATTATCGTTGGGTAAAATTGTCAAGTCAAATGCACACACCGATTACGTGTGCCAGATTTACGCGATGAACGAGGTAGCAGCGGTGCCGCAAAGCTCCAGCTACGCCCTGGGGACCTTCGTCAGCATCGACCTGGGCGAACCCTGGACCGGGTTCCTGGTCGGGCTGATCTATGACACGGTGCTGCTCAACCCGGATTTTGGTAGATTGGGGCCGCGTCTGTCCTCCGAGACCGAACTGACCATGTTCGCCCCGGACTACCTTAACGAACGGGCGGTGCTGGTGGGTGTGACCGCGATCGGTCGCATCACGTCGCGGGGCCGGGTCTTTCAGGGTGTGCCGCGCCTGGCCGCCAATAACGACGCCCAGGTTATCCAGATGGAGGACGAGCAGATTCGTGATTTCCACCTGGAGGGAGAGACGCTAAACCTGGTCTATCTCCCCATGCTGTTGGAGCAGGATAACCCACTGGCCTATCACCTGGCACGTATCGTGCTGGAACGCCTGACCGAGCTGATGCCGGATTATCACACCGAGTTGGCCGTCCTGGATGATGACCTGACCTGGCGAACTCAGATCGGGCCGATGGGAGGCATCTGATGAATCAACCACTGGGACGCGCCAAAGGGCCAGGGCCGGACCCTCACAGTTTTCTGTTCGTCTCGCCGGATACTGAGCAGCAGCTCAAAGCAGGCGAGTTCATCACCTACCAGGCGACCGTCGACGGGCAGCCCCGCCTGATTCTGGCACGGGTGACCGAGCGCCGCCCGCTGCGCTTGTACCCGGATGCCTTCAGCGGCGATCCGCAGGTTGACCCCAACCGGGTGGCCTCCATTGTCGGCTACCGGGGTCGTTCCAGCGAGCTTTTTGAAGTCACAGCCGAGGTCATCGGCTACTACGATCCCGAACTGCGCGATTTTATTAATCCGCGCGTGCCGCCGCGGGTGGGTACGCCCATCGCCCTGGCCGAAAACGCTCATCTATCTCAGGTATTGAGCCGGGTGGTGCCGGGCGAAATCGGCGCGGGTACCATTGGTTGGCTGTTGAGCCGTCCCAAAGGTGATGTGCAAGTGGCTATCGACGTCGGGGCTGTGGTGAGTACCCATCTGGCGATCATCGCCAGCACCGGCGCCGGTAAGAGTTATACGGCCAGCGTGCTGCTGGAAGAGATGATGAAGCCGCATAACCGGGCGGCGGTGCTGGTCATCGATCCGCATGGTGAATATGATACGCTGGCGGAATTGTCCCACCATGCGGAGTTGAGCGCGGGGGATTACCAGCCGGAGGCGCGCATCTACCGGCCCGGCGACGTCAAAATCCGGGTGGGCACGCTGGAGAAAGGCGATCTGCGCTACCTGCTGCCCAATGTCTCCGACCGGATGAGCTACATCCTGGATCGTGCCTATCGCCTGGCGCAGCGGATCAGCCGCGACCGGTGCGGTTATGAGGATCGGTGGACGCTTCAGGAGATGATCGAGGCGCTGGACGAGATCGGTAATAACGAGCAGGATGCCTTCGACCGGGGCACGGCCAATGCCATTCTCTGGCGGCTGCGCAGCACCATCACCACCGGGCGCGGTCACATCTTTGACGACCAGGCGCAAACGGCCCTGGGCGAGCTTTTCCATCCGGGGCAGTGCACGGTCATGCAGCTCAACCAGGTTGATTCGCGCCAGCAGCAGGTCATCGTGGCGGCACTGTTACGCCGTATCTTTTATGCCAGGATGCGCACCAAAAACCAGCAGGTGTTTGAAGGCGATGATTATTTCCTGCCATACCCGGTATTTGTGCTGATTGAAGAAGCGCACAATTTCGCGCCGGCCGGCATCGACATCGTCACCACCGGCATTCTCAAAACGATCCTGGCGGAAGGCCGCAAATTTGGAGTCGGCGTCGGCCTGATCAGCCAGCGGCCCGGCAAGCTCGATTCCGACGTGCTCTCCCAATGTAATACCCAGTTCCTGCTCCGTATCGTCAACCCGGTGGACCAGGACAAAGTGGCTGGCAGCGTGGAAAGTGTAGGACGCGACCTGCTGCGTGAGTTACCCTCCCTGACGAAAGGGCAGGCGATCATATCCGGTGCTGCCGTGAATACGCCCGTCCTGTGCCACATCCGGCCCCGTCTCACGCCACATGGGGCTGAGGACCCACCGGCTCCCCAGTTGTGGATGGAATACTTTGGTTTTACTCAGGCGCAGCGGCGCGATCGCGAAAGCGCAGCTCTGCAGCAGCGGTCGCGGCGGTCCCGTTTGTTTAAGGACGATTAGACTCCTTCCTGCCGCCAGGTTTGCCCGGGAGTGGTTGCCGCTGCTCCTGGGCGTTTTTGGCCTGCCTGGTGTCTGTCGCGTTTTTCCCCCTCGGTCAGGACTCACAATAAGGGCACCGCTGATCGTTTACCCATCGGCAAATTGTGACCGGTTATTGGTCGATGTTTACAGGTCACGTCGTTTTTGTTCGTGCGGGTTGG
>DAOUEM010000417.1:0-17358 GCA_034430555.1 Anaerolineae bacterium
CGAATAGGGCATTTTAGGATGGGAAACCTGTTGAACCGGTACCCAGCCACGAGTTACAAAACTCCTTCAAACACTACCAGCAAGCCATGTCGTGGTCACACATACTCATGGAATGCTGCCAACCACTAAGAATATCCTATTACTAACCGATGAGAATCGTCAAATGTCAGTATACCCTACAACTGAGTATCACAAATCACCCGGCAACATGTCAAGGGAAGGACACAGCATCATTACGGATTTGTTGATAGCCCCTATCCGGCCCCTAGCTCAATTTTACACCAGAATGCGCGATACAAGTCTCCAAACTTCATGCGGCTGGTATTGGCACTCTGCACGATGATCACGTCCCGGGTTACCTGGCAGCGTCATCCCGGCTGCATCGCTCATTTATAACACAGATTGCGGGTAAACCGGCACCGACAGACCAGCTAGCGCCTGGGCCAATCGTGATTGTGTTCCCCCCTGCGCCCCACCAGTTGCCCCCGGGTAAAATCCCGCCAACAGCAACCATCTGGCTGACCCCCATCCTAATCAAATTTAATAAGTATCACGAAACCGTACAAATTTGTAACAATGTACTCTCAATAAATCGCGATTTTATGATAAAGTTGATGTTGGAGAAGTGAAACTACCTCACGGGTTGCTGAGGTTTAGCAATCACCAGACCCAGGCGGATGAATCGACCTCCCAGCCTGGAGGGGCTGCAAGCGAGACTACTCCATGACCGTCGGCTTTGATATCCAGGTGGCACATACCGTAGACGACATCGGACAACAGCAATGGGACTGCCTGACCGGTAACCGTCGCTTTGCCAGTTACCGCTGGTACCGCTTCGCGGAAACCGTCATGACGAATGACCAACCGGTTTACATTGTGCTGTTACAGGAAAAAAGGCCGGTCGCGAGCAGTACCTTCTGGCTAAAGCGGCAGGAAACGCTGCCGATAACCTCGCCGCTGGCCAGCAGCCTGCTGCAAAGATTTATCCGGCGCTGGCCGCTGCTCATTTGTCGATCGCCCTTAGCCAGCACCAACGGCCTGATTCTTCCGCCAAAACCCTGGCGTGATGCGGCATTGGCGACGATGGCGGCGGCGGCCTGTGACATCGGCCGGCAGCATCGCGCTTCGTTCGTATTGTATGACTACGTGGAGGGCGGCGACCTCGGTCTGGCGGGATGGCCGAGTACCTACTCATCAGTCAAGATACCCAATCCTGGCACGTTGCTTGATGTCAACCGGCCTGATTTCGCAAGTTATCTGGCGGAACTCAGCGGCAGTGCCAGGAAGGACTATCGCCGACATCGTAACCGGGCCGCCGACCAGGGAATCACCGTCACAGCGAATGGCCACATCACCGCCATAGATGAAGCCCTGAATCTGATCCGCAACGTCGAGCACCATCACGGCACGCCCCCGAATCCCTATGCGCGAGGGGTGCTTGAGCATGCGCACCTGGTGGACCACATCTGGCTGACGGCACATATTAACAAGCGGCTGGTCGGGTGCGGTCTCCTGTTGAGAGATAACGATGCTTTGCTACTGGCATTGCTGGGCCTGGATTACCAGGAACGATACGTGTATTTCCAGCTGGTATACGCGGCGATTCGGCAGGCCATCGAATCGGACTGCCGGGTGCTGCGCGGTGGGGGCGGCGCCTACGAAACCAAAAAGCGCCTGGGCTTTCAACTGGAAAATCAGAATCACATTATGCTGAGCACCCATAACCCGATCTTGCGCCAGATCATACGATGGGTGCCGACCGGCTAGCCGCAGCCAATCTGGTCCTGGCAGGCACACGACAGTTCGCACCCTGCGCGGTATTGAGGATTTCTACAGGATAAACTTCAATGCTTACGGGTATTCCCCAGTCGGTGGTGACGCTGACGATGCTGATCATCTTTTATGCGGTCGATTTCCGGCTGATAGCCCGCTACGATCATCGTCGTCAGGCGGCTGGCAGCGGCAGGAGCTGGGATTACACGCTGCTAATTGGAGCATTCGTGCTTTTTATGGCCCTGCAACCGGCACTGCTGCCGTGGGCCGGGTTGCAGATCACCACCGGATGGGGACTGGCGGTACAGGGCATCGGCCTGGTGTTACTGTTGGGGGCGATCGTGCTGCATATCTGGGCCAGGCTTCACCTGCGACAGTTTTATGCGGAGCGAGTCGAGATCCAACCTGGGCATGAACTGGTGGATACAGGGCCCTACGCACACATTCGCCACCCCGTGTTTACGTCCTTTTTTGGCCTGGCAACCGGTCTGGTCCTTATAAACCCTGCCCTGCCCACCGTGCTGTTTGCCGCCTATACCTGGTGGGATTTTTCGCGAGCGGCCAGGGCGGAGGAGGTTTTGCTCGCCACAAACCTGCCGGGATATGCGGACTACATGGCTCGCACCGGGCGCTTTTTACCGCCGCTGCTTCACCCACGAAAAGACAGGTGATCGGATGAGACTCGAGGAATTCCAGGCGATGTCGACGGCCGAAGTTGCCACGCTGGTCAGGCAAAAGGGGCCACAGGTGTGTGGCTTTCCTGTAAACGGCACCCGCCGCTGGTTCATGCTGGAACACCCGACCGCTGCCAGAGAAGACTTCGCCGCCCAGTACCTCACCCTTTCCGGCAAACGCCAGATCGAGCTGTACCAGCTGTTCTTCGACCACGGCATTCACACGCTGCTCTCGCCGATATTTGGCGCCGAACTGCTGTCGCGGGGTGACGCGTACATACAGCTAATCGCGGCAGGACTGGCCGGCCTGGCCCAGTGGTCCAACTTCCTGGATTTTTACCAGACCTATGGTGTGCGCGTACGCTTTTATGGCGACTATCGTAAATACTTCATTGCTACACCTTACGCCTATTTGATAGACGTCTTCGAGGACATAACGGCGCTGACCGCCAGTAATGACCGGCATCTCCTGCTCTACGGGCTGTTCGCCCATGATCCCACCGAAACTATTGGCGAATTGGCCGTGCAGCATTACGTCGAACAGGGTATCATTCCCCACCGAAATACTCTGGTTACGCTATATTACGGGGAATACGTGCCGCCCGTCGACCTCTTCATCGGGTTTGATGCGCTGAGCGTTTTTGACATGCCACTGCTGGCTGTGGGCGAGGAAGACCTGTATTTCACGGTCAGCCCCTCGTCCTACCTGGATACCCGCCAACTGCGCGATATCCTGTATGACCATCTGTACACCCGTCGCGGCGGGGCCGGAGATTACACCGGCATGTCGGGCGAGGAATGGGCGCTGATGAAAGCCTTCTACCATCAGAACAAGGGCCGAACATTAGGGGTCGGCGCCATCCAGCCCCGCGGCGGCTACTGGTACCCTACCCCACAGGTGCAGCTACCGGAAAACTTCGCCGGCGGCGGGTCATCCACCCGGGAGAAGTCATCTTGACATATGCCGCACAAGCGCAAGAGCTGGTACAACGGCTCAATAATTGTCTTTATGCCAGTCCGTATGACATTGCCTGGATGGCTCAACTGCGGGCTGCCGATGGCCAGTCCCCTCGCTGGCCTGACTTACTGGACTGGCTACTGACCCATCAGTGGCCGGATGGCAGTTGGGGTGGCACCATCCCCTACTACCATGATCGCATCTTGTGCACCCTGGCTTCGATCATTGCCCTGCGCGAGCACGACTCAAACGGCGTGTGCGAAGCAGCCATCCAGCGAGGCACGCAGTATATCTGGCGGAATCTGCACCATTTACGGACGGATCTCGTCGAAGCCGCCGGCTTCGAGCTGCTGCTGCCCACGCTGCTCGCCAAAGCGCGTCAGATCAATATCGGCGTCCCCGAGCATTTCTGCGGCTACGGACGCATTCGCGATTCCAAGCTCCGGTTACTGCCGCTTGATATGCTCTATAAACCGGGCACAACCGTAGCCTTCTCGCTGGAATTCCTGGGCAGCGAAGGCGACCCCAACAAGCTGCCCGAATTCCAGGGACCGCAGGGCGCCATCGCCAATTCGCCGGCTACCACGGCTTACATGGTGCTGCAATCTCCGGCTAACCAGAAAAAAGCGCTGGCGTACCTGGATCAACTGCCGTCATTGCCCAACGGAATCCCGCACTTTTACCCGTACCGCACCTTTGAGATCGCCTGGGTGCTGGAGCATCTCGCGTTTGGCAACATCCCGATAGCGGAAGTGGTGCCGCCCGCCATCTGGCAAGAACTACAATCGGCCGTGACCGACCGCGGCGTCGCGTTTGATCCGGCGTTTGGCATCAAAGATGGCGATACGACGGCGGTGACCTTACACGTGCTGGCCCAAGGCGGTTATACCGTCAACCCTGAAGTACTGCGCCTGTTCGAAAAACCCGGGACGCGCACCTTCTGGACATTTGAGTACGAGCGCAACGCCAGCATCGGCACCAATATCCACGCCCTGGAAGCCCTGTCCCTGCTGCCAGACTACCCGGATCGCGAGTTCGTATGGGAGCGAGTCCTGGCGACGCTGCTCGAACAACGCCTCTACGAATCGTTCTGGATCGACAAGTGGCACATTTCACCCTATTATGCGACAGCCCACGTGCTGGCCGCGCTGATTAACATTGAGCAGTATAGTGTGATAGAACAGACCCATTCGGTAGACTGGCTGCTTCATACCCAACATGCCGATGGCACCTGGGGGTATTACGGCGGAGGCACCGTCGAAGAAACCGCCTATGCGCTGCTGGCGCTACTACACTACCATGATCGAATCGACCGACTGGATGCCGACATCTTCAAGCGCGGCATTACGCATCTGTATCAGGCCTATGAGACCAATCCGAGATACCCGGAATTGTGGATAGCCAAAACGTTATACACGCCAGAAGGTGTCGTCAAGGCGCTCATTCTGGCCGTGCTGGCTCTATACGAACAGGTATTGGGGCAGCAGCCGGCATAACTCTATGGCCATGAGTCCAGGAGATGAAGGCCATGCGCACGGACACCAAAATCTTCAAGGTAAAGAGCATTATCAACCAACTGCTGGACGTTCCCCCTACCGATCCGGATGATGCTCGCCGCCGGAAACTGCTCAACGTGCTGCTGCTGGGGGTCGGGATTTTATCGCTGCTGCTGTTCCTCGGTACGCTTGCAGTGTCGGCCACTGCCCCTGATCCGGAAGAAATCTTCATCCTGATTGTAGGCAGCCTGGTGATGCTGGCTGGCGTGGCCATCATCCTGGCGATCAACCATTATAGATCGGGCGGGTTAGCGGCCTGGCTGTTCCTGGCACTGCTGCTGGCGATAACGGCTTTTTCCGATCAACCGGCGCAGGTCGCCGATGGCCGCAGCCTGTTCATTTTTGCCCTGCCCATCCTGATGGCCAGCGTGATCCTGCCGCCCTATGCCAGCTTCATCACGGCCGGAATCAGCAGCATCATTGTCGCTCTGCTGGGATTCAGCATCGATCTCCCCCCCAACATACCGGCAATCGTCGGCTTTCTGGTGCTGGCGTTGATTTCGTGGTTGGCGGCGCGCAGCCTGGAAACCACGCTGCAAAACTTGAGAACGATTAACCGGGAACTTGACCAGCGCGTGGCAGAACGCACCGATGACCTGAGTAAGGCGCTGACCCACGTGCAAGCCGAATCCAGTAAAAACCAGGCCATCCTGGAAAGCATCGCCGACGGGGTGATCGTCTTTGATAATAACCGGACCGCGATCGTGAGCAATCCCTCGATCTCCCTGCTGCTGAGCCTGCCCACCCAAGACATCATCGGGCGCTCCATCAACGAACTGGTGAAAGAAAATGACTTGGTTGCAGAACATGCATCCATCATCGACTACACCGACCGGGGAGACACAACCGAAGGCAGCATCAAACTTGAATGGGGTAAAAAGACCCTGTCGGTCAGCCTGGCCCCGGTGCGCAGCGCCATAGGCGAGACTACTGGCACCGTGGCGGTGTTCCGGGATTTTACGCGAGAAGCTGAGTTGGACCGTATGAAAAGCGCCTTCGTCTCGATGGCGTCCCACGAATTGCGCACGCCGCTCAATGCCATCCTGGGGTATTCCGACATGCTCAAGGAGAATGTATACGGTCCATTGCAACCCGAACAGCGAGAGACGATGGACCGCGTCATGGCGAACACCAAACGCATGCTGGGCCTGGTCAACAACCTGCTGGATCAAGCCCAGATCGAATCGGGCAAACTGGTCCTAGAAATCGCCTCGTTCTCGCCCGGTGATCTGCTGAAAGAAGTGCAAACCGCGGTAGGCGTGCTGGCAGAAGCCAAACAGCTTACCTTCGAGACGAACGTCGAAGCCGACGTCCCGGCAACCGTGTCCGGCGACGCGCGCCGCCTCAACCAGATTCTGATCAACCTGGTTGGTAATGCCGTAAAATTCACGGAAGAAGGAGCCGTGCGTGTGCGCGCCTTCAGGTATGATGACACACACTGGGCGCTGTCCGTCAGCGATACCGGCCCTGGCATTCCTGACGAAGCCCAGAAGTTCATCTTTGAGCCTTTCCGCCAGGTCGATGACCCGATTACCCGCAGACATACCGGCTCTGGGCTGGGATTATCAATCGTCGAGCAGCTCACCACGTTGATGGGAGGAAAGATCGAGGTCGCCAGTGAAATTGGCGCAGGCAGCACCTTTAGTGTTATCCTCCCATTAAGTCACCCACAGGAGTAGCTGTCATGCCACGACTCGCATTCATCATCGAAGATGACCCGGACGCTGCGATTATATTTTCCAAAGCCATCGGCGCAATCGGGTTTGAGACGGAGATCATCCGGTCGGGCGACAAGGCCATACAGCGCCTGGCCGAAGCCGAGCCCGGCCTGGTGCTGCTGGATTTGCATCTGCCCAATGTGGCCGGCACCGACATCTTGCAGCAGATCCGCGACGATGCGCGCTTAAAAGACATCCGCGTCATCATCGTGACCGCCGACCCGCGCCTGGCCAACACCTGTGAAGACCAGGCCGACCTGGTGCTGGTGAAGCCGGTGAGCTTCAGCCAGGTGAGGGACCTAGTTGCACGCTTCAGCACCGGCATCGCCGAAAGCAAGACGTGAACGCGGAGCTGAGCGCCACGTATCCGGGTGGCTGCTTACAAGTCGGCCACCTGTGGTATGAGGAGCAGAACCATGCCCAGGCACATTCGAATCACCAGCGGCAGCATCACAGCCCAGGCCGTGCTGGACGACGGGCCGACGGCCCAGGCCGTGTGGGAGGGCCTACCCATCACCGGGCGGGCTAATACCTGGGGTGACGAGGTCTACTTTGAAATCCCGGTGCGGGCCGGCCTCGAACCGGATGCCCGGGCCGAAGTCAGTGTCGGCGAGCTGGGCTACTGGCCGACCGGGCACGCCTTCTGCATCTTCTTTGGCCCGACCCCGGTCAGCACGGGAGCAGCGCCCGTCGCTGCCAGCCCGGTCAATATCCTGGGACGCATTACCGGCGACGCGGGCATGTTCAAAGCCGTTCGGAGCGGCGACGAAGTCCGCATCGAAGCGGCAGAATAGACTCCCGGCTCACCGCGACCCTGGCCGATCTTCGGCCCCCCAACCGCCGCCGCCGGGCGTCTCGATGATCAATCGGTCGCCGGGTTTCACACGGGTCGTATATTTGCCGCCGATCGCCACTTCTTCTCCGTCGCGGATCAGGCGGTTCACCCCTACCGCCCCGGCGCTGCCGCCCTGCAAGCCGTAGGGCGCGTAGATGCGCCGTTCACTGTTAACGGTGACGGTCGCCGGGCACAGGAATTCGTACTCGCGGCGGATACCTTCCCCGCCCTGGAAACTCCCCCTGCCGCCGGAGCCATCCCGCAGGCCATAGGTCCAAACGCGGACCGGCACGGCGCTTTCCAGCACCTCGACGGGCGTATTCTGCGTGTTGGTCATGTGACTGTGCCGCCCGCCGATCCCGTCTCCTGAAGGTCCAGCCCCGTGCCCGCCGCCGATGGTCTCGTAGTACACGAAGGGCTGCCCGTCCATGGCCCCGCCGATGGTGACGTTGTTCATGGTTCCCTGGCTGGCCGCCGGCATCCGGGCCGGAAGCGCCTGGGCCAGCGCCCCCAGGACCACGTCGACGATTCGCTGGCTGGTCTCGACATTGGCAGCAGCCACCGCCGCCGGAAACTCCGGGTTCAGCAGGCTGCCTGGCTCTGTGACTACACGAATAGGCTGAAAACAACCGTGGTTGACCGGCACATCATCGGTCGCCAGCAGGCGGATGCAGTACCAGGTCGCCGACCGCGCAATCGCCTCCACGGCATTGAGATTGCCGGCCACCTGCGGCGCGCTGCCGGTAAAATCGACGACCATGCCCGAACCCTCAACCGTAACAGTTGCCTTGACGGGTATCCGAAACTCGCGCTGCCCGTCGCCCTCCAACGCGTCCTCAAAGCGGTACACACCGTCCGGGATGGCCGCGATGGCTGCTTCGGTCAGGCGGCGGGAGTAATCGAGCAACGCGGTGGCATGTGCTTCCACGTGAACGATGCCGTGCGTGCCCACAATCGCCTGCAAACGTGTTTCGCCTACGCGGTGGGCTGCCAACTGCGCCTGCAGGTCGCCACGCCGTTCTTCCGGCGCGCGGCTGTTGGCGGTAATCAGCGCCAGCACCGCGTCGTTGGGCTGCCCCGCGTCGACCAGTTTGACCGGCGGGATGATGATGCCCTCCTGGTACAACTCGGTGCTCAACGGCAGGGAACCGGGCGACATGCCGCCGACATCGGCATGATGAGCGCGGCTTGCCACAAAAAACCGCAAATCATCGCCCACGAACACCGGCGATACCATGGTAACGTCCGGCAGGTGGGTGCCACCACGATAAGGATCGTTGAGGATCACTACGTCTCCTGGTCGGAAGCGATCATAGGCCGCCAGGGCATGTTCCACCGAAGCGGGCATGCTGCCCAGGTGCACGGGGATGTGCGCGGCCTGCGCCACCATCAACCCCGCTGCATCAAACACCGCACAGCTAAAATCCAGCCGCTCACGGATATTGGGGCTGAAGCTGGCGCGCCGTAAAGTCACGCCCATTTCTTCGGCCACGGATGTGAACAGGTTTCTGAACACTTCCAGACTGATGGCGTCAACGGTCATGGGCTTCGCTCCAGGATGAGGTTCCGGTAGCCGTCCACACGGGCCGACCAACCCGGCGGGAGGAAGGTGGTCGCATCCAGTTGAAACAAGATCGCCGGCCCACTAAAGCGCGCACCGGGCAGGAGCCGCTCACGATCATACAACGCGATCATACCGGCGCCGCCCCGGTAGACGGCCTGTTTTTGTCCTAACAAGGCGTTGGCGCCTTCATTCGCCACCACAGGCTCGACCAGGATGGCCGGCTTGGCGACAATGCCGGTCGCTTCCAGGCGCACATTGACGACCTGGACCTCCCATCCTGGGATGGCATGGCCATAGCTCGCGAAGTGTTGTTCATGGAAGGCAGCGGCCAGCGCTTCAGCCGTCTGGTCCTGGCTGAAATCGGCGGGAATCGTCAACTCATAAGCCTGACCGGCATAACGCATATCGAGCAGAGGGGTAAACCGTATCTGCGGCCCGGCGATTCCCTCCTGGGTTAATTCGGCGCGAGCCTGAACGGTCATATCTTCCACCAACTGAGATAAATAGCCCGGCGTCCCTCCATCGACTGGCTGTAAAACGGCGCGGCTGTAGTCCAGCATCACGTCCGCCACCAGCAGGCCCAGTGCACAGAGCACACCCGGATAACGCGGGATCAATACGCGCGTCATCTGGAGACTCTCTGCCACCTCGCAGGCGTGCAGTGGACCGGCTCCGCCAAAAGCGACCAGCATGAAGGCGCGCGGGTCGTAGCCGCGGGCAATCGACACCCGGCGTACGGCCCGATCGATATTCACATTGGCGATGTCGATCACGCCTAGCGCCATGGCGTCCAGACTCAGTTCAACCTGCTCGGCCAGTGTGCTCACGGCTGCCCGCGCCGCGTTTTCGTGCAGAGTCATATCGCCACCGAGAAAATGCGCCGGATCGAGCCGCCCCAGCACCAGGTTGGCATCGCTGACCGTCACCAAGTCGCCGCCGCGCCCATAAGCCACCGGCCCTGGGTCAGCCCCGGCGCTCTGCGGGCCAACCCGTAAAGCGCCGCCGGCATCCAGGCGCGCGATGGAGCCGCCACCTGCGCCAATCGTCACGATATCCAGCACGCGTTTGCGCAGCGGCAGATCATCAATTTTCGAGTCAGACCGCCGGACAAGCTCGCCGGGGCACAGCGCCACGTCGGTTGAGGTGCCGCCCATGTCAAGGGTGATGATCTGATCATAACCGGCCAGACTTGCCAGATGAAAAGCGCCGATGACGCCTGCCGCCGGACCGCTCAAAGCCGTCTGGATCGCCTGGGCGCGGGCACGGGCGGCGCTGACCACACTGCCATCCGACTTCATCACGCGCAGTACGCACGAGGACGGTAGTTCATTTTCCAGCCGCTGCAAGTAGCGGCCCATGACCGGGCGCACGTAGGCATCGAGCACGGCAGTGGAGGCACGCTCGTATTCCCGGAACTCTGGCATCACCTCTGACGACAATGCGATCTGCTGTTCCTGCCACGGTCCGCGCTGCAAGGCACGGGCCTTGATGGCCTGCTCATGCGCCGGGTTGATATAACTGTACAGCAGACAGACGGCGATGGCCTCTACTTGCTGTTCCGCCAGACAGGCGAGCACCTCATCCAGCGCCCGGAGGTCAAGGGGGGTGTCCACCTTACCGGTAAAATCGAGGCGTTCCGGGACTTCGAAACACAAGTCGCGTGGTACCAGTGGCGGCGGCAATCGGGGTTCCAGGGCATACAAATCGGGGCGATCCTGCCGGCCAATGAACAGCAGGTCTTTGAACCCCGCTGTAGTAATCAGCGCGGTACGGGCGCCCTTACGTTCCAGAATGGCATTGGTAGCCACCGTCGACCCATGCGACACACTCCTGACCGCCGCCAGGCCGTCCGGGCTGATCGCCGCCAGGCCCGCCACCATTGCCCGGGCAGGATTGGCCGGCGTACTGAGGCGCTTGTGAATCACCAGCCGACCGGCATCGCTGAGCACCAGGTCGGTAAATGTCCCCCCAATATCAACGCCGATCTGCATCTGGCTTTCACCGCTTCAAGATTCATATATCAGGGGAATCAAACGGCCACCCTGACTTACCAGGTGGCCCATTGAGTGGTCGCCACATCTCTGCCAGTAAGCCAGGATAGTGACGACCATGATGTGAGGTCGGGGTGCCCGGATTTGAACCGGGGACCTCTTGCACCCCATGCAAGCACGCTAGCCAAGCTGCGCCACACCCCGATTGCGTCGCCATTATAGCCCCTGGCCGGGTGTTGGTCAAGGGCTATCGCTGGCAGCCTACTCGTGCCAGGTCTTCAATTGGCGCAAACAGGCTCCTTCTCAATGTTTAGTTACTGTCCGGCACCAGACGGCACCGCCAGACCCAGATCGACCGCGGTGGGGTCTGCCGGGATGCGCTGAGCATACTCCGGCATGATCTCAATATTGGTAGTCGCTTCGGCGCGCAGATTGCTCACCCAATCATCAAATGCAGTCTGGCGCTTCTGCTGGTATTCCGATTCGGTCAACTCACGTTCTTCGCGGGCATGCACCTGGATAATGTGATATCCGAACTGGGACTGCACCGGCCCGATAATCGCGCCGACTTCCCCATTGAAGGCCGCATCCGCAAACTCCGCAACGAAGGCATCATAGCCGTTCCAGCCCAGTTCACCGCCGCTGCTGGCATTCCCCGAATCCAACGAGGCATAACGCGCCAGTTCGGCAAAAGCTTCACCTTCGGCCAGGGCCGCCATCACATCCGCAGCTTCGGCCTCGGATTCAAGCAGGATGTGGCGCACATCGACCTGCTCTTCAATACGCGGCATATCGCCGGTAATTTCCTCAAACATCTGCTCAATCAGCGCCTGCATACGGAAGATTTCACGGATATCTTCCTGGCTGTAACCAGAAATATCCGCGCCTTCAGCGAAATAACCGGACTTCCTCGTCTCAAAGCGCTCGGCGAGTTCTGCGGCAGTTAAGGTCGGCTGCGGGGTGGAAGTCGCGAGAGGGGTCGCCGTAGGCAGCGGCGTTTCTTCCGGTTCAGGCGTCTCCGTTGGCGACGGAGAAGGCGTTGGAGACACAATAGGGGTGGGCGTGACCGACGGTTCAAGCGTAGGCGTGGCTGTCTCCGGAACAGGATCATAACCGAAGAAGGCCTGCACCCGTTCATCCACCTGGGCCTCGTCCACGGAAAGCCCGCGCGACTCGGCCTCCTGGCGAATCAGGGTCCCCTCAACCATCTGGTTGAGCACCTGGTCACCGATGATATATTCCCGCCCAGATTGGAGCTGCGCGTACTGGTTATAAAATGGGCTGTTGGTGTCTTGCAGCGCCTGCGCGCCGTAAAGCTGCGCGATATTCATCAGTTCGATGCCAGACTGCCAGCGGGTAAATCGCACCCGTGCCTGAAAATCCGCCGTCGTGATCGCTTCGCCATTGACGATGGCGACCGGCTGGTTGGGATACAACACGCCGTCCCAGACGATCCCGGCCACCAAAATGATCAGGATAACAGCCAGTGCCCCGCCCATTCCCAACAGGATCCACCGCTGCACGCGTGCTTCACGCTCGGCGCGCGAAAGGTAAGTCCGGCGCTCTTCTTGATCAGGCGTACGCTTGCGCCGGGTAGGACCGCCCGTGGTGGCTTTTTTGGCCATACGGTTTTTTTATCTCCTCTAATCAGGAACGATGTTCATAGCCAGATTTACCAACGAGCAGAGGGCGCTGGACGACCAGCGCCTCTGCCTGCCCCAGGATACTCACCCGGATGCACGATCCGGCTACGAGTATTCCTGGTTATGCGTACCGGTGAAGGGTAACAGCGCCAGGTGCCGCGCCCGTTTGACGGCCTGTGCCAGGCCGCGCTGATGTTTGGCGCACACATTGGTCTGGCGACGCGGGCGAATCTTACCTTCTTCATTGATGAAGCGGCGCAGTAAATCGGCATTCTTGTAATCGACGCGGCTAGTTTTATCCGCGCAGAAGGGACACACGCGGCGACGGCGGCCACCGCCGCCTCCACGCCGCATGGGGCGCCGGCCATGCGACCTGCGCTCATCTGATTCTTCGTAGTCTCGTTCTCTATCGCTCATGGTTTACCTTAAATATCCCCTGGCAAAATCTCACAGCCGGATGGGCGGGTAGCATCATACGCCCGCCCGGGTCAAAAGGCGTAGTCTTCTTCGTCATCGGACGAATCGACCGGGTCGTACTGGTTATATTCAGTAGTGGTGCGACGGTCACCCAGCAAGATCATCTCGTTGGCAACCAGTTCGGTGCGGTAATGTTTCTTGCCGCTGTCATCCTCCCAACCACGCGTCTGCAAGCGCCCTTCGATGTACACCTGCTGCCCTTTGGTCAGGTGTGACTTGCAGATTTCCGCCAGGGCGCCCCAGGCAACGACGTTAAACCATTCGACCTCTTCACGGCGCTCGCCTTCAGCCGAAGTCCAGCTACGGCTGGTGGCTACGCTGAAACTGGTGACAGGCCGCCCGCTGGGCGTATAACGCATCTCCGGGTCTCGCCCCAGATGACCGATGATCATGACTTTGTTAAGTCCGCGACCCATTCCGCCTACTCCTTACAACCAGTACATCCGGCTTCGAAATCTCACCTGCTATGGATTTCGTTCTGTCGATCTGAAACCTACTCGGCGCGGACCAACAGGTAGCGCAGAATAGCATCGCTCAACTTGAGATTGTGCTCAAGATCGCCAATGGTTTCAGGAGCAATCGTGGTCTCGAACAACACATAATGGCCTTCACGCTGATCATTGATCCCGTACGCCAGACGACGACGGCCCCAGTGATCCACGCGTTGGACCTCGTTACCCAGATCAGTAATCCACTTCTGAACCTGCTCGACCATACTGGTCACTGCATCTTCAGAGATGTCCGGGCGGATGATAAAAGTGAGTTCATACGAACGCTTCATGGTAGCTTGCCTCCTTTCCTCGGGATAGTCCTTTGGCGGCTGGTGGCCCAACCACAAAGAACGGAAAGCCGGTAGAAATACCGGGCAACTTCGGCTGGCGATAGTACCTTAGAACAGGGCCTTTGGCAAGGCTCACTTATCGCCGCGGGTGTGCCAGCCCGGCCTGGACATCGATCATAACGGGGTGGGCAGACAGCAGGTGTGGCGTCTTCGTCGATCTTATACTAGACTGCCTCTACCGATATATTTACCCATCCCCTGGGAGATGCCAACCCATGAGCGCCTCACGTACCTTGATGTTATGCCTGCTGGTGGTCCTGCTGAGTGGAATCGGTTTGCCGGCTTTGGCCGCGCGCAGTGATGCAGGGGCAGCAGTCTTTCGCGCCCCCAGGTACGATGTCGAGGCTGAGGTCGACGCCTCCACTGCCGACCGCCGGGCCGCCCGGCCCGCGATCGCCGCTTACCTGGACCGGGTGTCCGCCCTGGTTGGCGGGGAACCGATCACCAGCGCCCAGGCCCGCCAGCAGCGCGCCTCGTGGACGGTGATGGTTTACCTGGCCGCCGATAACGACCTGGAAGAATATGCGCTGGGTGACATGGACGAGATGGAGGTGATAGGCAGCACCTCAGCAGTTAACATCATCGTGCAGCTAGACCGGGCTACCGGCTACGACTCGTCTGATGGTAACTGGGCCGAGACCCGCCGCTACTTCGTGACCAGGGACAGCAATCGCCGCGGCATTACTTCGGAGCTGGTGCAGTCACTGGGTGAAACCAACACGGGCGATCCGGCAGTGCTGGCCGACTTCGCCACCTGGACAATGAGGACCTATCCGGCGGATCATTACGCGCTGATTGTCTGGGATCACGGCGGGTCGTGGCTGGGTATTGCCAGCGACGCATCGGCGGATGACGACGACCTCAGCCTGACGGAAATCGACAGGGCCCTCTCGCAGATCGTCGCCGCCAACAACGGCGTCCCGCTGGACATCATCGGCTTTGATGCCTGTCTGATGGGTGAATATGAGGTGTACCACACCATCGCGCCCTATGCCGATTACGGAATCGCCGCCGAAGAGACGATCCCCGGCTATGGCTGGGACTATGCCGGCCCTTTCGATGCCCTGGTACGTAATCCCGCCATGGACGGATTGGCGTTCAGCCGGGCTTTCGTGGACAGCTACATGACGTTTTATACTGAGACGGTCACTTACTACGACGTATTCGATCTCGGCGTCATGGACCTGAGTCATTCGGAGGCCGTCTACGCCTCATTGGACACATTCGCCAACACCGTAGCCGCCCATGCCGGCGCCGTGCTGAGCGCCATCGGCGACGCGCGCAACAACACGATCGTTTTCGGCGGGTTCGATGATCCACAGTACTTCGACCTGTGGTCGGCGGCCGACCTGATCCAGTTCATGGACATCATGACCACGCTCACCCCGGATCGGGCCGTCGCCCAGGCCGCGCAGCAAGTCGTGGCCAGTGCGTCGCAGATGGTGGCCCATCACCGGGCGAACGAGGGCCTGCGTGGGGCACGGGGGATGTCGATATTTTTCCCGCGAAACCTGCGCTCGTATAACCAGTACGGTTTCTCCGGTCGCTATGCGCAGGAAAGCCCGGACGGCATGGTCGCCTGGCGCCAGTTCCTGGACGTGTTTTACGGCATGGCCATCGAGACGGTGACCGAGGCTCCTCAGGTGAGCATTCTGGGCGCTTACCCGGAGGTAGCCAGCATTTACCAGCCGTCGACCATCCAGATGGAAATCTCCGGGCGGGACATCGTCGACGTGACCCTGGGGGTTTCGCAGCTGCAGGAGGACGGCACGAGCTTCCTGGTGGACTACGTGCGGCTGGTCTCGCGCACCACCACCCCTGACGGGCAAGAACTGTCCGAGTGGCCAGATGGCACCGCCACCCGCAGCTTCATCTGGGATACGGAAATCCCCCTGATTACCGACGGCACCGTCGAAGTTCCGGCGGTGTTGATCCAGAACCGTGAGAATCCGATCTCGGCAGTGGTCGATGGCCGCGTGATTCCCGCCAATGGGGACCCAGTCGATGCCCAACTGGTCTACGACCTGAGGGTGGGCACCGTCAGCAGCGTATGGGGCGTGCGAGAAACCGCCAACGGCTTCGTGCCTTTTGAGCTGGCCATCCAGCCGGGCGACCGCTTTCAACCCTACTGGTTGTTCCTTGATGCCGATCACGCCCTCAGCGCCCGGCCTGCCGATTCCATGCTGACCTTCAGCACGGTGCCGTTCAGCTACCGGCTGGTGCCGGCCCCTACCGGTACTTACGAACTCAGCGTCATCACCGAAAACATCACCGGCGCTACCACGCTGGACCGGACCATCATCCAGGTGAACAACGATGGGCTTGATACCGGCCAGCGAGGGTTCACCGACCTGGAGTTTGGGGTGAGCTTCCGCTACCCGGCCAACTGGATCGAACCGCGCTACGTCCAGACGGACGAGGGCGGCCGCCTGTTCACCGGCGACCCGGTCACAGAAACCCTGCTGAGCGTTCTGGTTTACGATGGGGCGGCTTCCGCGCAGGATGTCGCGCAGCAGGTGATCAACAGCTGGAACACCCTGCAAGATGCTCAGCTCGTCGACCAGCAGCCGAGCACCGTGAGTGGTTACGAGGCTTATATCGTCAACTATTTATACACGCTCAATAACCAGCCGCGGGCGGGCACCGTCCTGACCGTATACCTGCCGGAACGTGGTCTGGGTTATGGATTCGACCTTGACGCCCGCGCATCCGAGCTGGAAACGGCAGAGGCGGTCTTCGGCATCCTGGCGGACAGCATTCACTTCTTCGACGTGGCAGCAACACTCGGCACCAGCAGCTGGACGACGGTCGAGGCCGGCGGCGGGTTGGTGTCCTTCAGCGTACCGGTAAGCTGGTCTCCAACACAGGCCGCCCCCTGGAACATCTACCACCCGGAAGGCGATACATCAACCTTCATGGCGGTGAAGGTCGACGTGGCCCAGGGTCTCTCCAACGAAACGCTGGCGGAGCAAACCTTCGACCTGCTGGGAGCCAATACCAACGTCTCCAACTTGCAGACTCTGGCCGCCCAGCCGTATTTCATCGGCAACGAGACCTGGTATATGATCAGCTTCTCTTACACCAATACCAGCACCGGCGTTCACACTGACGGCGCCTTCTTCGTGACGACGGCAGGCCGGCAGGAGTACGTGTTCTGGCTGGAAGCGCCCACCGCCGTCTTCGACCAGGCCTGGGAAGATACCTTCTCGGTGATCATCAACAGCTTCACGTTTAGCGGCTGAGCGTTATCTGACTGTAGACGGTTCGAGCCGGGTTGGCAGGTGGGCAGCCCGGCTCGATAGTTTTTTTGAGCGGGACGTAAAAGCAT
>DAOUEM010000418.1:0-31005 GCA_034430555.1 Anaerolineae bacterium
TGGCGTCTATGGTGATGACCTATATCCTGGTAACTGCCATATTGTCCCCAATCACGCGCTCATCATTTTTGCCCTGCTCTACGGGGACGACGATTTTCAGAAATCGCTGATGGTCGTCAACACCTCCGGCTGGAACACGGATTGTAACTCTGGCAATGTGGGGTGCATTATGGGAATCAAGAACGGCCTAGCAGGGCTCGAGCAGGGTCCAGACTGGCGCGACCCGGTCGCGGATCGCCTTTACTTGCCCACAGCGGATGGCGGCAGCGCCATCACCGACGCTTTGACCGAAACTTACAAGCTTGTCAACATGGGACGGGGCTTGCAGGGCCTGGAGCCGCTCTCGCCCAAAAATGGGGCACGCTATCACTTCAGCCTACCGGGTTCCATTCAGGGGTTCCAAGCAGAGACAGAACCCGAATCAAAGGATGCCGCCACTGTCGAAAATATGGCGAGTCACAGCGAAAGCGGTGAACGGTCGCTGGCGATCCACTTTCACCGGCTGGCTACTGGACGTGCAGCGCGGGTAGCCACACTCACGTTTATCCCTTCGAAGGACATCGCCACCTATTTTGACCAGCGCGGCTATCGTTTATTAGCATCGCCCACGCTCTATCCAGGGCAGACCGTCACCGCCCATCTCAGTGCGGATACAAACAATGCTGAACCTGCCACGGTTCGTTTGTATGCCCAGCACTACAACGAAGACGATGATCTGGAAATGATCGGCGATGAACAGGTGCAAGTCGCGCCTGGCACAAGTGTACACCTGGCATGGACGATGCCTGAGACGGGTGGTCAGCCCATCGCCTACATTGGCATCGAAATTACGGGTAAAAAGGACGTCAGTGGCACCCTGTATCTGGTGTCTTCGAAAAAGGTTAGTGGTCAAATTCTCGCTGATAAGTCATTTCAGTCGATTCCTTCGAAATGCTCGCGTCGATAGCGAATGTCCCGGTAATAATCGTCCAGTGCGTGGTTATAAGCCGGGTTCTTCGCCCCGTGTGAGCCATTCACACCGATCACCGGGCTGTCCCCATTCAGCATCGACGTATTCCAGGTCTGTGCGTTCAATCAGAACTGGCAGCCGCTTATCGTCTTTTCGTGTTGAATCTGCGTGTAAGGTCATGGATCCGTTTTCTTTCGTCGCAGATTTGTGAAGTCGCTGTCCACCTGGTCATGATAGGGCGCGATACCTGCTCACCTCTCAACGCCGTCTATCGTGCGATCAACTAGAGAGGGGTTCCACAGACACGGTGTTGGCACTGATTCGTCCTTCGTGGCAGATAAGGGCCACCGCCCCGCTGTCTAGCGGTCGATGTGTGTCTTCCACATCGAATACTTGCCGACCGTCGATCCAGGCACGCAGCCGCGTGCCGCTCACTTCCAGCTTCAAATCATAGCTATGATCCGGCTCAAGTGTGAAGGCGGTTTCTGCCAGCGTCGTCTCACCGTCCAGCGCTTTGACCAGACGCGCTTTCCCGTCGGCACAGAGCAGCAGCGCATAATAACGCCGCATCCCCTGCACCCGTGCCCCCAATCCAGCGGCGGCAGCGAGATAGACATCAACCTGGGCACTGACGGCATAATCCTTCCAATCGCGCGCGCCCTGCGACACAAGACCCCGCCCCTCATTCTGAACTAAATCGAAGGATCGCGACCTCCAGGGATCGAATTGATCAACGCCATTGACCCAGGCACGCAGCCAGGCCGGGCGGCGAGACGGCCATCTCGGTTGTTCGCCGGGATAGCTGAATGTGACATACGGGCTGCCGTCCCAGGTCAGCCAATCCAAATAAACGGTTCCGCAAGATTGGGCGTTGGTTAGCTGCACACCGATTCCTGCAATTGGGAAAGACCCCATATCGGCAATTTTCCATACGAGTTCGCCTGTCTCGCCGGGGGCGAGCGTTTTTTCAGGGCCAGGCACAACACGAATCTGGTCTTCTAGCTGGTAGACATCGAGATAGAGCTGAGCAGTAACAGGGCTGCCGTTGTTCTCATCGGCCACCAGCGCCGCGCGAACGATTTGTCCTGGATAGAGGGCGGGTGAGGCGATGAGTTCGTACCCTGGCATCTCCAGCGCCTCAGGTGGGATAAAAACTGGTGTCGAGGCACGCGCAAACGCCTGGGTTCCAAGCGCCGTGAATATCAGCGCCAGGCTGCGTGCTCCATACTGACTGTGTCCAGCCACATTTTCGATTCTCAGGGTGCTGTCTTCGGGCTGGAAACCCTGAACGGAACCGGGCAGGTCAAAGTTGAAACGCGCGCCTTTTTTGGGGGCAAGCGGTGGCTGCCCGTACAGCGCCCGACCAATATTGTTGATCTGGAGGGCCTCGCGCACAGCATCCGTCACCGCGCGTCCACCATCCGCGGTGGGGAGATACAGACGATCCGCGACCGGGCCGCGCCAATCCGGTCCTGCATCGATTCCTGCCAGCCCGTTTTTGATGCCCAACAAGCAGCCCACATTGCCGGAATTGCAGTCGGTGTCCCAACCGGAGGTGTTGACGATCATAAGCGATTTCTGAAAATCGTCGTCCCCATAGAGCAGCGCCATGATGATGAGCGCGTGATTGGGAACCATGTGGCAGGTACCGCGATACTTGTCGTATCCGTAATAGGCGGCCACCTGTTCCCGCGCCGTGCGCCAATCGGGGAGTTCCGCATGCCACTCGCGCAGATCGCTGATCAGGCGGTAGATGATCGAATCCTTCGGGATAAACGAAGTGCCGCAGTCCAGCAGGAGGTCGAGGTTGGATTCGACGAAGGCCTGAGCCTCCATTGCTGCGATGACCTGCGCGCCGTAGATCGCCTCACCGTCGTGGCTCACACTGGCGGCCCGGCGTGCCAGATCAGCGGCCAATTCCGGGTCTCCGGGCGATATCATGCCCCAGCCGTCGATAAAGATTTGCGCGCCAATCTGCTCGGCAACCGTCTTACCGTTGAGTTCGATCGAGCCGCTGCGCGGGGCCGAGATGCCATGCTTCAGCCGCAGAAACGCCGTATGCTCGGTGGAGGTTGCCATGCCACCCCACCACAGGATAGTGCGACGTTCGATGATGTAATTCAGCCACGTTTGCCCGATTTGTGCGGGGGACAGATCGCGAGGGTTGCCATAGTCGGGCATCGCGCGGAGGAACGTGAAGGTGCCGGAGATGTCGTCATCGATGACGATAAGGGGCCGATTTCGCTTTTCGTGGACGTAATAGTCAATCTCGCCCAGTTCAGCCATGATGCGCTCGTACTGCCAGCCCTCAAAGGGCCGCCCAAGATAGACACCGATAATTTTGCCGAGTACCCCGGCATAAACACGTTCCAGATAGTCATCAGGAATTGGCATGCTAGTCGCTTTCATTTGGTTTTCAAGCCGGGTAACATGTCGCCTTCAATGAGAGATCAACAGCAAAGCTAAGAACGCTCAGCCCTTCAAACCCATTGAGGCGATACCCCCAATCAGTTTCTCCTGCGAGAAAAAATAGACAATGATCGGCGGGATCATCATGATCAGGTTGGCCGCCATGAGCACGTTGGTGTTGGGGTCAGCCCGCGTGGCGAGGTTGGCGAGGCCAATCGAAATCGTGAACTGATTGGTATTGTTGAGGTAGATCAGTGGCCCCAGCAGATCGCCCCAGGAACCGAGGAACATAAACACAACCACCACTGCCAGGACCGGGCCACACAGGGGCAGGATAATGTGCCAGAAGATGCCGAAATAGCCGCAGCCGTCGATTTTGGCCGCATCGTCCAGTTCGCGCGGAAACGTTCGCATGTACTGGCGAATCATAAATATGAAGAAGGCACTGCCGGTGAACGAGGGCACGATAAGCGGCCAATAGGTGCCGTACCAGCCCAGCTTATGGAACAGCAGGAACTGCGGGATCATCAAGGCCTGCCAGGGGATAAGCATGGTGATAATCAGGATATTGAACAGCAGGCCTTCGCCCCGAAAACGCAGCCGGGCGAAGGCGTAGGCCACCAGCGTGCAGGAAAAGAGCGTGCCGATTACATTGGCGCCAAAGATGAACAGTGTGTTCAGCATGAAGCGCCAGAAGGGGCGTACCGGGTCCGTCAGCGCGATGACGAAGTTCTGCCATTCAAAATACTCGGTCGGAAACCACTGGGGCGGGATGGTGAAGACCGGAACGTTATCCGGCTTGAGCGCGACTGTCAGCATCCAGAACACCGGCATCAGCACAAATGCACACAGGGCGATCAGCACGGCATAAAGCAGGAGCTTGCTGCCATACTTGCGAATCAACGGCCCGATGTCATCTCGTAATCGCCGGAGCGAGTCAGTACCTGGCTGTGCGAGAGAAGATTGTTTGTGCATAGTTAAGCTCTGTCGCCATCGTTTTCGTAGTAAACCCAGCGTTCTGAGGTGCGGAATGTGATTAAAATCACTAACGCAGCCAGGATCACCAGCACCCAGGCCAGTGCCGAAGCGTAACCAAACCGCGATGATCGAAAGCCTTCGTCATAGACGTTCAGCAGATAGAATAACAATGCACTGGGGCGTGTCCCTCCCCGTCCGCTCAGAACGTAAGCCACATCGAAGACCTGGAAAGCGCCCACCAGCCCGGTGATAAGCTGGAAGAACAGTGTTGGCGTGAGCATGGGCAAGGTCACAAAACGGAATTTCTGCAACGGGCTTGCGCCGTCAATGGTCGCCGCTTCATAGAGATGCGGTGGGATATTTTGCAGCCCGGCCAGATAGATGATAACGCCGCCGCCAATGCCCCATAAACCCATCAGCACCACCGCCGGAATTGCCCAATCACGACTGGCGAGCCAGCGCGGGGGACTGCTAATGCCAATCGATTGTAGAATCTGGTTAACAACCCCGACATCGGGGTTGAGCAGGATCGACCACAAAACGGCGACTGCAGTGCCGGCAATGACCGAGGGCATAAACAGGAAGGTCCGGAATGCGTACATGCCGCGCAGCTTCTGGTTCAGCAGTATTGCCAGCGCCAGACCGGTGACCATGTAGACCGGCACGGACAATGCGACATACTTTAAGGTCACCCCCATCGAGTTATAAAAGTCGCGGTCTGAAAACATTTTCTCGTAATTCGCCAACCCCACCCATGTCGGCGGGTTCATCAGATTCCAGTCCGTCATGCTGATGAATAGTGAGGCAACAATGGGGCCAATGATAAAGACCACCAGGCCGATTAGCCAGGGCAGCAAGAAGTGACCTTCCCCCGATTTCTCGGACACAAAAAGTGTCGTAGAGTAGAGAAATCAGGAGAAGCCAATGAACAGAAAATACCGCACCTACACGGCAGAGTTCAAGCTGGAGGCGCTGGAATTGTTGAAGACCAGCGGCAAGAGCGCGGCGCAGATCGAGCGGGACCTGGGGATCACCACAGGGCTGCTGCTGAAGTGGTGTGACCGCTACCAGGTGAAGCAAGAGAACGGCGCAACCAAGCTGGCGGCGAGTGACCTGGAAGCGGCCCAGGCAGAGGTCCGGCGGCTGCGGCGGCAGCTGGCGATAGCAGAGCAAGAACGAGACATCCTAAAAAAAGCCGTGAGCATTTTCAGCAAGATGGAGCCGTAACCTATGCGTTCATCGCGGCACATGCAAGAGAATTCCCAGTGAGACGGATGTGTCAGGTGCTGGGGGTGTCGCCGACCAACAGTCATAGTTAGGGGATCGCCACAGGGCACGGAGATAGGCTATCGTCATCTCTACCGCCGGACGTACCTCATCCCACAAGCTGCGGTTCCCGGTCATTCGGATATGTTTCGCCAGCGTCCACAGCCACGCGCCGTAGCCGTCCAGCTGGAAGTCCCACCAGAAGCCGTCACCCAATTCCCCCCCTACCGTGAACCGGGTGGGGAGGTAGTCGGATTCGTCAGGTGTCTCGCCGGCCTTCAGCTTGGTAAACAGTGTTTCGAGTCGAGTCCGCTGTTTGAGCAGGGTGTGGTTTACCCAGTGGTGAAAGCGGCAGGCGCTTTTATGCTCGCCCGCGCAGTCCATCCCATAGGCAATCCAGGCCCGTCCCGTAACCAGCAGTAGCCGTATTGGGAGAAATTCGGGCTGGCGACATACGCACCGCTGGATGCCTGCCCGGCGTGAATGATCTGGAGGCTTGCCTCGCGTAATGTCCGCATCATAAGGTGTCCAGAGGAGTGACAATACAGTGGGAGAGATACCAGACCTCTCCCACTCATTGGTTCAACTAGCGAATGTCATTCAACCAGCAGATAGTCGATTTCTTTCTTGATGATGTTCAAGGCCGATTCGGGGTCCAGTTCGCCTGCGATCACGGCGTTGAATACCTCGTCAAAGATGGCCTGCATTTCAGCCTGACGCTCAATCGTCGGCGGGTTCACCGGCGCTTCGAGCGAGTCAAAGATGGCCTGGCGATTGTTGGGCGGGGTCATCGCCAGATAGTCTTCGAACAGACTCATATCACTCACGGTTGGCAGCTCCCAGTCGGCCTCAAGACGAGTCTGGACGGCGACCTCACTCGAAGTCATATACTGCGCCCAGAGAGCGGCTTCTTCGGGATGTTCCGTGCTCGTACTGATCGAGATGCCATTGGAGAAGAAGTGATAGGCATCATTACGGAAATAGCTTTTGTCGCGGCGGCTCTTGCAGTCAATGAGGCGGCGGCCGCCGCGCTTGACGACCCAACTATCGACTGAGATGATCCAGACCAAAGCCACACAGACGCCCCACACCAGCCGCGCGATACGGTCGGGGTCACGCAAGTGAGTAGCTTCGAGGTCGCAGCCATGACCTGAAGTAGTCACGACTTAATCTGATACCGGTCCATACCAGCATTGCGTAAGGCATCAATCAGTGGTCTAGAAGGACCTATCCGACCTGATACTGGGCTTCGGAAGAAATGCCATTTTCCACGTTCGAATGTCCCTTCCGTAAGCAACTCTGCATCTTTTAAGACTTGTAGTGTTACTCTTTGGTTATATGATGTGTAACCTGATTTTGCTTCATATGCCGTGCGTGCAGACTCACCCCAAACATCAGGACTGCGTCCTCCGTGTGATGTATCGAATGCTGTGCTAGGCAGCATCACCTGGTTTCTCAATTAGGGCGCTTCTGCTGTAGTACGCTCCATTAGAATATCGGGCACATCCCAGCCCTTCTGCTGCATCAGGTCATAGAACGCTCGCCGGAATATTAACCGGGCTTCGATCGTGATGGTATCCCGATCGACTTCGGTTGGAAGGGCAAACGTATAGGTTGACGTATCAGTTTCAAGCGCGTCTAACCGCGTATCCTCCACGATTCGTGTTGGATTCCAATAGGCGCCGGTGGGCGTGACTTCGGTCCAGATTTCTTGCAGAATCTTGGCAAAGTAAACACCGGGTTGCCCGGCCAGATCACCGGCCCACGCCGGCAGCACTGGTCCTTCCAGCAAGGATAAGGGATTGCCATCTCCATCAGTGACGGTGACGATCAAAAATATCTGGCGCAGTGGCGAATCGGTGGGGATGTGATGCCCGGCTAACGTATTGGTCACATCAACGGTGATGATAACCTGATCGGTTGTACGCTCCGCCGTCACATGTAACTCGGCGGTATTTTGCAGCAAGGTTTCGTTGGCCGCACCGGGCATCTGGTGGCTGAACACGGTCACCGGATCGCGGTCCATCGCCTGTCCATGATCGGCAATGCGGGTTGCGCCCAGGGGAGGCATGTGACAATCCTGGCAGGTCTGACCGGTGTCCGGGCCGCTGTAGGGACTGGCCAACCACTCACCAAATGAGTTGTAGATTTCCGTGTCCCAAAACGTCCCAAAATGACATGGGGCGCAGAATGCGCTCTCTGTTTGTAGGGGGGAGTACGTGTCTTCACTGCCTGCAAACCCAACATCATCATATGGTCCGGCGAAGAACTGGTGATCGTCCGGCGGGCGGCGGAACTCGAACGATAGCACACCGGGCATATTGGCATAGGGGAGGCCGGTGTTGGGATTCAGGCGCACATCCCAGACTTTATGGCAGAAATCGCAGGTGGCTCCTTCGGCTCCTGCATCGACAGCTTGAGCCGGATCAACGCTGTAGGGCGCGTTGACAGCGGCAGCGGGCGTATGACAGGCCGCGCAGTTACCGGCAGTACTGGGAAAATCGAGCTTGTAACCAGGGCCATAGTAGGGCTGTGCCGGATCGGGTCGCAGCGGGAAGGAACCATAATCGCGGCTGTACCCAAAACGTGTCGCCGGACTCTGGTTACCGTCCATATCAGTGCCCAAATACATCGTCAGGAAACGCGGATTGGTGGCGGATTGGGCGTGCGCATCGCGTTGCCATTCGTCAAATGGCAGCGTGAAGGCCGCCGAGGAGTCTGTGCTGGCATGACAGTTTTGGCAGTTGTCGTCCGCGCCCGCGCTGGCGAAGGCGCTGAGCCAAACATAATCGGAGTTATCTGTGTCAGTATGGGGCACGAGCGTCAATACCACGTCATCCGCGCCTGGCAGATATTCCTGCCCGCCGGTGACGTAGTAGCCCGGTGCCCAGGCCGTCAGATCAACCGGCTCGTTGGGAGTCAGTCCGGAGAGCGTGAAGCGGCCTGCTGTGTCGGTCGTAGCTGCGATGTCGGTTGCTCGCACGCGCACCACAGCGTTCGTGACAGGTCCTGAGGCGTCACGGATCTCGCCGGTGATGGTCTCGTCGGTCTGAGCATACGACAGGCTAGAGAGGCCAAACCATACCGCAATTACACACCACACGATCCCTGCCGATAAAAGCATTCGAGTTTTCATAGCACATCTCCTCGCAAGGCCGGAACGGTTATGATCCGGCCCTGCGTTCGCGTTTGTTACTGTGGCGATTGGCTGTTCAAATCGAGCCGATACACGCCGTCACCGTCGATTGACAGAAAAATGTGTTGCCCATCTGAAGTGATTGATAGACCCATCGCGGCCCGGTTCAGTAAGCCATTGTTGAGGCGCTGCCACGTCTGCCCACCGTCGGTTGAACGGTAGATGCCGCTCGTGATGTCACTTGCATAGACTGTTTGTGGGTTGACGGGATCGAAGAGAATGTCGTGTAGTGAACCGTTAGGTTCCATCCCGAAGGAGGCTTGCCAGGTCGCACCGCCATCATAGGAAACATACACACCTGCGGATTCCAGCCCAACCAGGATGTGCTGTGGATTGCCTGGGGCAATTGCTATCGCGCGGGCAATCATGGTTTCCGGCAGAATAGTGAGCGGCATCCATGTATTCCCACCGTCACCTGTACGAAAAACACCAAGCGTGGTAGCAGCATAAACAACTTGCGGATCGGTGTAATCTACTGCCAAATCAAGTACAGGCAAGTCGCGGGTGTATTCATCCACAGCACGTTGCCACGTTGTGCCCCCATCATACGAAACAATCACACCGGTTCCAGGAGTCTGGCATGCTGGAAGTTCATGCCAAATTGAACAATGATCAGAAATCAACCCTGCATACACGGTAGCCGGCTGCGAAGGAGCGAAAACAAACTGGCTAATAATTTGATTCCCGATCTCACTCGGCGTTTGGTCCTCTAGTACATGCAATGACCAGCGATGGTCCCAGCTTTGACCCCCATCGTCAGATTCGTAAATTTCGCCCTCAATGCCAGCATTAGCAAGCACATGGTCTGGTTGTAATGGATCGGGTGCAATGGACTGCCATTCGAGTCCGGGTGCTGGCGGATGATAAAGACCTTGCCAACTTGCTCCTCCATCGTCAGTACGCCATCCGCCACTCCGCCCCGCGACATAAACACGGTTCGGTTGTGATGGCACAACTTCCGCGCGCCTGATCTGGGCACCGGTGTATCCCTGGCTGGCATTCCGCCAGGTACGCCCGCCATCTTCACTCAGGAAATTGCCGCCGTTGTAGTTGTTGGCAAAAACGCGATTAGGATCGCGTGGATCACACTGCATATCAATCGGCCAGCCAGCCATGACACCTGGCGGACCCCAGCCATCTGCGCCACCGCTGACGAGCGTCCAGGTCTGCCCAGCATCTGCGGTGTGGTAGATTGCCAGATCGCTGCCTGCATAGCCGATATTCGGGTCTGAAGGACACAGCTCTACTGCGCTGAACGTCTCCCCGGCGCGTTCCTGTGGCGGTTCGACTACCTGGGTCCAGGTTTCGCCACCATCTTCTGTGCGGTAAATGCCGTTGGGCCGGTGTGCTGCTTGAGACAACCGTTCAGCCGCTGGTCCTGGCGTCACATGACCAGCCGCAGCCAGCAGCACATCTGGATGATCCGGGTGCATGTACAGACTGCCAATATAGAGCATGCCCAATCCATTGGCGTCGTCAAGCACGCGCCAGGTTTCGCCACCATCCATTGATTTTAGAATACCAAGTCCGCCAAACGGATCAGCGTCCGTATTGGGATCTCCCTCGCCAACTGCACCCCGATCGAAGATACCGGTTGAGACATAAAGAATGTTGGAGTCGCGTGGGTCGATCCACATGTAGCGCGCCAGGCTGGATGGTATACCCCCGTCCCAGATGACTTCCCAGTGTTCACCAGCATCGGTGGTCCGGAAGATGGCGCCACCTGTCCCCGCTCCCCAGACTGCATAGCCCATGATAGGGTCAGATGTTTCTCCCATCGCATAGACAATATCTGACGAATGCGGGTCCACAGTGATCCCCCGAAATGTCAGTCCTCCTCCGTAGTCAATCGTGACGCCATTATCGCGCTGTTCCCAGGTTTGCCCACCATCGATGGAACGATAGATGTGTCCAGTTACCTGGGTTCCGGCCCATACAATTTGAGGATTATGCGGATCGACGGTGAGGCAGAAAACGGGTATGCCGTCGCCGGTTGACCCGCTCTCCGCCTTGATACCAGTATTGCTTGGCTGCCAGGAATAACCGCTATCGAAACTGATATGAACGCCAGAAAAAGCATCGGTAACATACCAAATGGTCGGATCGGCAAAGTTGTAGCGGATATCGTAGCCCAGGCCGCCGGGCGGTCCGCCGGTACGCACCCAGACACCTGTTTCGCCGGTGGGAATCTGTGCGGGCGGAGGCGTAGGTTGGGCCGGAGGTTCTGGCTGCTGTAGAGCCGCCGCGCCCATTGTCAACGTAAGGTTATCTACTTCGGTCACCACGTCGCCCAGCGCCTCGAAGGTGATTCCCCCAGCCTGGACGGGGGAGCCGGGATCGGAGGCGCTGAATACTTGCGCTCCGTCCAGCGAAATCGAATGTGTGTCTCCCGTGACCGTTAGTTGAAGCTGGTGCCATTCGCCCTGAGAAACGGGATGCGGAGCAGCGCCCAGGGGTATCACCTGCCCCTCGCTTTCGCGTTGGAATTCGGCGCCGCTGTCGCCTAGCAGTAAAATGTGCGATCCGCCTTCAGCGATGTGGTAGATCAGGGCCATGCCGCCGGGACCGGTCAGCCGCAGCGATACGGCGAGGGTGAAGTCGGCCCAGTCGCCGCCGTGCCCCGCGAACTGGCCCGGCTCGATACGCAACACCCCCTCCACCACAGACACACCCGGTGAATGCTCCCAGCCAGGCAGCGCCGGATCGTCAAACGTTTCGGACCACGTCCCGCCTTGGGCAGCAGCTAGACTCACCGGCAGCAGACCGATACAGATCGCCACCACGACCAACCAGGAAATGCTGCGAGACATAAGCGTCCTCCTCATACATTCAACTGTCTTTAAGGTGTGAGTCAAAAAACTGAAGGGTTGGCGTCAGAAAATCGGGCATAACCGGTTCATTGGGTCCCCAATAACCGTGCCCTGCATTCGGCAAGCGAATGAACGTCACCTCGACGCCCGCTGCTTGCAGCGCATCGGCGAGCAACTCGCCTTGCTCAATGGGTACCATACCGTCTGCCTCGCCATGCATGATCAGGAAGGGGGGATCGTTGGCGTCGACGTAGGTCAAGGGTGTGGCTTGCGCGGCCTGTTCGAGCGTGGCGGGATCGGTCAATGATCCACCCAGGAAGACGCCCCACGCATAAGTCCAGTAGAAGTAGGGGACGTCTTCACCGCCATAGGTTTGGCTCAGTGCCCCGATACCGGTTACGCAAGGATCATCTTCGAAAACCATTGGCCCTTGCGTGATATCCACCGGCCCATACCAATCCACGACGGCCTGCACGGCTGAGGATGCGCCGAGATTAGCTGTGCCTTCAAGATCGGGTGCGTCACCCGATACGCCCAATAACGCGGCCAGGTGCCCGCCCGATGACTCGCCAATGGCGCCAATATGATCGGCGTCGTAGCCGTAGGTGTCTGCGTGCTGTCGCAGCCAGCGTACGGCGGCTTTGATATCGTGCATCTGGGCTGGAAACACCGTGTCGGGTGCACAGGTAGCGGTTGCCAGCCGGTAATCGATGCAGGCCACCGCATAACCGTACTGTGCAAATGTTGATCCAGGGCAATCGCCTTTGCTGCCTTCCAACCAGCCGCCGCCGTGAATATAGACCAGCACAGGCGGCGACTCAGCTTCGGCGTTTGCGGGGAGATAGAGGTCCAGGGCCAGATTCAAGTCCTGACCATCCTCTACGTATGGCAGATCGGGACAAAACGAGAATCCGTCTTGTGTTTCGCAGGAGACTCGATCAACTGGCGCTGCATCCGAGGAAGACTCGATGGGCGGCGGTGAAATCAGCGTGTCGGTCGTGATGGTGATTTCATCGATCTCAACCACCGACTGGTGTATGGTTTCGAAGCCGATTCCGCCCTCAGGCAACGGATTATGTTCGGTGACCGTCAACACCGTTTCGCCATTCAGATCAATCTGGTGCTCGCCACCAGCGACGGTTATGGTTAGCTCAAACCACTCAGGGTCGATGCTGGGAACCAGGGAGAAACTGCCTAGCAGTGACATGGCGCCAGGTTCTTCGCGTTGCAGCGATAACTGGGCATCCTCGATGAGGAGGAGGTAAGTGCCTTCTGGGTTGGCACGGTAGCCGATGGCCAGCCCGCCATCCCCTGTTCGTTGCAGGCGTATGGTCAGGGTCATGTTTTCCCAGGTTCCAGGGAGAATGGCTGCGGATGACGCAGGCAAATGGAGCGCGCCATCCTGTACCCGCACTTCCGGAGAATTCATCCACCCGGTGAGCAGCATACTATCAAACGTTTCATGCAATACGCCGCCTTGCGCGGCAGTCTGCGAGGAGGCCAGGAAGATCATCATCACGAATGCGACCAGGAATGATCCTGTGCCAAAGATTACATCACGTTTCATCGTTCGCTCCAACTCTCTCAATTGACTTACGATTCACTGCGGGCGACGATGGGAACGCGATGACGCAGTCTGATGGGGTCGAGCAGAAGTTTTATCCCTGCCACCCCGGCATTTGTCTGAGGGATGCCGCATATCCACGGGACAGCGGAATCCCGGTACGGGCTTCATCTTTCATGTGGATGATGTAGGTTCCTGAGAAAGACGGTTCCACTTCGGCAATGTAGTCGAGGTTGACCAAAAAGCTGCGGTGAACGCGAACAAAGCCATGTGAGTGTAAGCGTTCTTCGAGATCCTTCAATGTCAAACGGGTGAGCAAGCAGCCGTCCGTCGATATTACGCAAACCGATACAATCCCGATCTGGCTGCGGTGGGGTGTCTCCAAGGAGTGCGACCAGTTGCTGCGGATCGGTCCCGCACCCATCGTCCTCAACCCGCAAGGTAAGGTCACCCTTCATCTGCCCAATAGCAATGGTCACGAGGCCGCCTTCTGGTTGGGGCGTAATCCCATGTATCACGGCGTTTTCAACAGTGTTTAGCAGTCTCATGCGTTTGGATTGTCGGGCACATAGCATGTATGGCTCGCATCAACCAGCAGATTACCAACTCTTCTCGTGTGAGGCTTCAAGTAAGTCGTAGGCTCATGATACCATGATTGGTGATCGTAGCTGGCATTCGAAGGATGAGTGGTCGTCTATGGCGACAAGAGGTAGAAACTCGCGGACGAACTGAAAAACGCGCATGAATCGTAGATGTTCGAACCTTTTCATGTATACAATTGGCGCCTGTGGGGGATACCTAACAAATTCGGGCTTATTTCCCTTTGATTGGTCTCGATCCAGAATCGAATACGTGTCGTAAGAGTGATTCACTAACTGCCTGGTTTTGGACTCCCACAACCAGGTGCGCATCTTGCAGTTTGCCGAAGGGTAATCGGATCGGTAGGCCGCGGATGCGGTGCGAAGCCGCATCGACTGGAAATACCTCTTGTGTTTGAAACTCACCGACCCTGGGTTTCACTATAGCGTGTTGAGTGAGTTTCGAGCACGCTTGGTGGCCGGCAACGCTGAGCAGATGCTCTTCGAGAAATTGTTGGCCCTCTTTCAGGAAAAGGGATTGTTGAAGAAGCGTGGGAACCAACGGACCGATGCGACGCACGTCATCGGCAATATACGTAGCCTGAACCGGCTTGAGTTGGTTGGCGAAACATTGCGTCATGCGCTGAACACGCTGGCGGTTGCCGCCCCAGCGTGGCTACTGCTCCACAATCAGCCGGAATGGGTGGAGCGGTACGGGCCGCGCGTCAATGATTACCATCTGCCCGGCAGCAAAACTGAACGCCTGGATTATGCCGCGCAAGTCGGCAGCGATGGTTTGACAGTGCTACTGGCCATCAAACTCGACATTCTGCTTTCCTTTGTCTCTATACAGCTGCCGCTCAAGCTGCTTAAACCAGGTTCGCCAACAGTTGCCATGAGCCAGGTCTCACCACAAAGAGACCGAAACCACCATTTCCCGGCTATTTAGGGAGTAGTTCGGGACTGGGGGATAATCGACACCGAACTGCTGTACCTGGGAGCGCCTCAGAACCGTTCTGAAACCGACGTGAGATAAAAACTGTTTTACCCAGTGGTGGGCGAAGATTCACACACCTACCAACCAGCATCGAACGACATTGGACAAGGGATACCACGCGACCTCTCGATAGTAGTCATGGATGATGCCTCCCCGCACGTTGCGACAGCGCACTGGACCGGCGGTTTGGTGGCGGGTCTGGGGGATGGGAATCTGTTGCTCAAGACCCTGATGCGGGCGCGCGGTGTCGAAGAACTCCCCATACTCACGCATGACACGCCGTAGATGGGCCTGGTTGATGATCAACACCTTGTCCAGACACGCTTCTCGCCCTGACCGGATCAACCGTTCCGCATGCGCATTCGCGTTTGGCGCCCGATAGGGTGTGGAGATGACCTTGATTTGCTCGGATGCAAACACGGTGTCAAACGCCGTCGTGAACTTCTAATCATGGTCGTGGACCAGAAACCTGATAGGCGGCTCACATTCGGCCCATTCCCACATGACCTGACGCGCTTGCTGCGTCACCCAACTGCTGTTCGGATGTGCCGTACACCGGGCGAAATGCACGCGTCGGCTGCCGATCTCGATCAATATCAGCCCGTACAAGGTCTGGAGAAACAAGGTCTCAACGTTAAAGAAGTCGCATGCCAGCAGTTGGTCCTTGTAATGCGTCATCAGGTGGCGCCAACTTGGCGACGGGTCGCGTTCCGGTGCAGGCGGAATGCCGTGGCGACGCAGGATGTTGGCCACCGTTTCATCCCTGATCTCATACCCCCGCTTGAGCAACTCGCCCTCGATGCGCACATTCCCCCAATCATTCTCGCGCGCCAGACGTACGACCAGTCGTTCAATGTCTTGGTCTGTACGGGAACGTCCGCCGCGTTGCTTGCGCTTATAGGTCCACTTGCGGCGCACCAACTGTCCATGCCAGCGGAAGAACGTCGCCGGTTTCACGACCCGGATCACCTCCCCCATCTGTTGGATCGTGCGCCCCGCTTTTACTCTCAGTTTCCTCCCCAGCACCACTCGCGTCAGTTTCTCACCCCGCGATAATCGCATCGGTTGGTCTTGCTGCCAATCGCAGATCGCCAGCTGCCGTCGCAACAATAGGATCTCCAGGTCCTTTTCATCCTCCGACTGGCGCCCAAGCCGGACCAGTTCGCCCAGGGTCGAAAAGATCTGCGCCCGCCGAGGTCCAAGCCATGATGGCCTACACTATGGCAATCCCCACAGGGTTCCGTCGCTATGGGGTAGCAGAAATCCTGGCGGGCATTGGCTTAATTCTACTCTCGCTGACCAATATCGCTCCGGTGCTGACCCCGCTAGCCGCTGTGGGGCTTTACCCCTGATTGCTCGATACTACGCGCGTTTGAGCCAGGGAATTCATTCTCCGGCGCTTTGCCCGGCAAAACCCGCCACCAAACTGAAATGCACCCTTGACAGCAAATGATTTATCAAATATCATGATCGACAACATATTTGATTATCAGTAAGGTTGATAATTTTGAATGAGTGAACACTGGACATTCCACACGGTTGCTGAAGAGCTACTGAGCATCATCCCTAACCTGGGTCGGCTCATCGCGCAATATGTGCAATGCACAGGTGAGGAAGAAGCGACTCTGGTGCAGGTAGGAACGCTTTTCCACTTGATTGAGCAGCCCACAACAGTTAGCGATCTGGCTAAAAAACGCAAGGTCAGCTTACAATCGGCCAGTGTCCACGTCCAAAGCCTGGTCGAGCGCGGTTGGGTCGTTCGCTTGCCTGATTCCGCAGACCGGCGGCGGTCGCTACTCGAAGTCACCCCCCAAGGATTAGTCAGCGCTCAGGCTGCGAAATGCGAGCTGACCGAGCATTTGGCCGGGGTTCTGGATGGGTTGACTCCGGAAGAAATCGCCGCTGCACAAGTCTTCATTCCTGCGCTCAAGCGCACAATCTCGGAACTTACAGGATTCGATGCCAATTTTGAGCTGCACAGCACCGGGCGATAACCCTGCTATTGTCCGGTGTGGAATACAGCTTTCCAGTTTCCATAAATGCGACCGATATTTACCAGCCAACCGACAACCGATTCATGCCGGGTTGGAACCCTGAGTTTTTGCCAGACCGTTTTGTCGTTTTGAACGTACTTCAGTATCCAGGTCAAGAGGACTTCACACCACTATGCTACGTATTCTCAGATACCTCAAACCATTCCTTCCGTTGATCGGGTTGGCCATCCTGCTGCTGTTTGTGCAGGCCATTGCCGACCTGACCTTGCCAGAGTATATGGGCAGGATCGTCAACAACGGCATCCAGCAAAGCGGGATCGAAAGCGCCGTCCCGAAGGCAATTCGGGAGAGCACGATGAGCCATGCCCTGCTCTTCATGACTGAAGATGAACAGGCCAGCGTGCTCGCCGATTACACCCTGGTCACACAGGAATCGCCCGACTTTGACCAATATGTCGAGCAGTATCCCGCGCTCGCCGACGAACCGATCTACGTGATAAATGATCTCAACGCCGCAGAAGCCGAGCAGTTGAATCCCATCTTCGGCAGGGCACTGCTGGTCGTCTTCGGCATCGAGCGGGTGATGGAAAATCCGGACGAGGCTGGCGCATTTGGCCTGCCCGAATCGGGTTTTGACATCTCCCAACTTCCGCCTGGCACCGATGTCTTTGCGATGCTGACCGCCCTGCCTGCCCCGCTGCGGTTGCAAATGGTCGAGGCCATGACCGCCCAGTTCGAAGCACTGGGTGAAAGCATGATCGTCCAATCCGCCGTTGGCGCGGTTAAGGCCGAGTACGTCGCCCTGGGCATTGACGTGGACAGCCTGCAAAATGACTACATTGTCAGGACCGGAGTCTTGATGCTGCTGCTGTCCTTGCTTTCGGTCTTAGCCTCTGTCACGGTTGGCCTTCTCTCCGCCAGGACGGCGGCAGGCCTGGCTCGTAATGTACGCCGGGATGTCTTCAAAAAGGTTGAGAGCTTTTCCAATACCGAATTTAACAAGTTCTCAACGGCATCGCTCATCACCCGATCCACCAACGATGTGACCCAACTCCAGATGGTGGTCATCATGTTTATCCGCATCGTCTGTTATGCCCCTATCATGGGGGTTGGCGGCATCATCAAGGCGACCAACACAGATCTCTCCATGTGGTGGATCATTGCTTTGGGCGTTGCCGCACTCATGACGCTGGTCGGGATATTGTTTAAAGTTGCCCTGCCCAAGTTCAAGATCATCCAGAGCCTGACCGACCGCCTCAATCTGGTCACACGGGAGAACCTGTCCGGCATCATGGTTATCCGGGCGTTTAACACCCAGGCATTCGAGGAAAAACGCTTCGACGTCGCGAACCGCGACCTGACCCAAACCAACCTGTTCGTCAGCCGCGCCATGGCGTTGATGATGCCGGCGATGATGTTCATCATGAATGGGCTATCTGTGCTGATCATCTGGGTGGGCGCCCACCAGGTCGCCGATTCAGTCATCCAGGTCGGCGATATGATGGCCTTCATGCAGTACGCGATGCAGGTGGTTATGTCCTTCCTGATGATGTCGATGATGTTCATCATCCTGCCGAGGGCCTGGGTTTCGGCAGACCGCATCGCCGAGGTACTGGCAACCGACCTTGTCATCAAAGACCCGGAACATCCCCGTACTTTCCACGATGCTCGCGATGGCACGATCGAATTCCGCAACGTTTTGTTCCGCTATCCTGGTGCTGAAGCGGATATTCTGCACGACATCAGCTTCACCGCCCTGCCTGGCCAGACCACCGCTTTTATTGGCTCAACCGGGTCCGGGAAAAGCACAGTGGTCAACCTGATCCCGCGTTTCTTCGATGTCACGGGCGGCGCGATCCTGGTGGGTGGCATCGACATCCGCGAAGTGACCCAACACGACCTGCGCAACCAAATCGGCTACATTCCACAAAAAGCTTCCTTGTTCTCCGGCACCATCGAGAGTAACCTGCTGTACGCTGATGAATCGGCTAACGCCGATGCGCTGCAAACCGCGCTCGACATTGCCCAAGCGCAAGAATTCGTCTCCGGCATGCCAGAGGGCATGGCAACTGAAATCGCCCAGGGCGGTGGGAACGTGTCCGGCGGGCAGCGCCAGCGCCTTTCGATTGCCCGTGCCCTGGTGAAGAAGCCGCCGATCTTCATCTTTGACGACAGCTTCTCTGCCCTGGACTTCAAGACCGATTCGGCCTTGCGCAAAGCCCTCAAGGAGCAAATCGCCGACAGCACGGTATTGATTGTCACCCAGCGCGTTTCGACGATCATCAACGCCGAGCAGATCATCGTACTGGATGAGGGCCGCATCGTTGGCAAAGGCACGCACCCTGACTTGATGGAAAACTGTGATGTTTACCGGGAAATTGCACTATCCCAGCTTGGCTTGGAGGAACTCACAATATGATCGCCCAAAGCAGATCAAGACAAAATCGTCGCGGCCCTGGGCCTATGGGGCATGGGATGGGCATGCGCGGCGAAAAAGCCCGCGACTTTAGAGGCACCATGCGCAAGCTGGTTAAATACCTTAGCGCTTACCGCGTCGCCATTGGGATCGTGCTGGTGTTCGCAATGGCATCTACCGTGTTCTCAATCCTGGGCCCCAAGATTCTGGGCCTGGCGACCACCCGGTTATTCGAAGGCGTGATGGGCCAGATCGCTGGTACGGGCGCAGGCATTGATTTTGACTATATCGGCACGATTATCCTTATCATGGTTGGGCTGTACGTAACTTCATCGATATTCAGCTACATCCAGGGATGGGTGATGGCCGGCGTTTCGATGGATGTGGCCTACAATTTCCGCAAGGGCATAGCGGATAAAATCAGCCGTCTGCCGTTGCGCTACTTCGACGGCACCAACCAGGGCGAAGTACTTTCGCGCGTCACCAATGACGTGGATACGATCAACCAGACCTTGAGCCAGAGCCTGATGCAGATCATCACCTCGATCACGACGCTGATTGGCGTGTTCATCATGATGATCAGTATTAGCTGGTTAATGACGCTCGTCACGCTGTTGATTCTGCCACTTTCAGTGGTCCTTATTGGCCTGGTCATCGGCAAATCACAGAAATACTTCAAGGAACAGCAGGATTACCTCGGTCATGTGAACGGCCACGTCGAGGAAATGTACGGCGCGCATACCGTCATGAAGGCTTTCAACGGCGAAGAAAAGAGCATCGAGCAGTTTGACCAGTACAACAATACGCTCTTTAGCTCAGGCTGGAAGTCCCAGTTTCTCTCCAGCTTGATGTTCCCGGTCATGATGTTTATCGGCAACCTGGGATATGTCGCGGTGAGCATCCTCGGCAGCTGGCTGGCGGTCAATGGTGCGCTTGCCGTAGGTGACATCCAGGCGTTTATTCAGTATGTGCGTTTGTTCACCCAGCCTATCGGGCAGATCGCCAACATTTCGAACATCCTCCAGCAGACTGCCGCCGCCGCCGAGCGTGTCTTTGAATTCCTGGACGAAGCGGAAGAAATCGTCGAAACCGCCGATCCTGTGCGGCTGGCGACCATCACTGGCAAAGTAACTTTTGATCACGTGCAGTTCGGCTACAAACCAGACGAAGCCGTGATCCATGATTTCTCAGCAACAGCGTTGCCCGGCCAAAAGATCGCCATCGTCGGGCCAACTGGTGCGGGCAAGACAACCATGGTCAAGCTGTTGATGCGCTTTTACGATGTGAACCATGGCGCGATCCTGGTGGACGGCCACAACATCCAGGACCTTACCCGCCGGGATTTGCGTGACATCTTTGGCATGGTCTTGCAGGATGCCTGGCTTTACAACGACACTATCATGGAAAACATCCGCTATGGCCGCCTCGATGCAACCGATGAGGAAGTGATTGCTGCCGCCAAAGCCGCCCGTGTCGATTACTTTGTCCGTACTCTACCTGATGGCTACAATACGGTGCTGAACGAAGAAACAACCAACATATCCCAGGGGCAAAAGCAGCTTCTGACGATCGCCCGCGTCATCCTGGCCGATCCGAAAATGCTCATCCTGGATGAAGCCACCAGTTCCGTCGATACCCGCACCGAAATTCTCATCCAGGAAGCAATGGACTACCTGATGAAAAACCGGACCAGCTTTGTCATTGCCCACCGCCTGTCTACGATCCGTAATGCCGACTCAATCGTGGTGATGGACGAAGGCGACATCGTGGAGCAAGGGAATCACCGTGAACTCCTGGCACGCGGTGGCTTTTACGCCGACCTCTACAACAGCCAGTTTGAGCAGCCTGAAATGGGCAACGTCGCTTAGATTGTCCAGTAGTTTCTAGCTGTCAAATCCATCCAGATCGACTTTTTGGCACCCACAGGCGAGTCCTGGCCCGACTGCCTGCCGCCAACCTGGTGCGAGTCACGGATCACATCGTCGGGCTGACGCCGCGCGGCGAATAACGTGTGCTGACGTTCCGCCGGCATAACCTGGTCGCCGAAACGCCAGCGGCCAAGACTGGATAACTATCGACAGGAAAAGATGGGCTTTTGGCAAGCAAAGGCTGCGGATGAACTATGCGGCCCTCAGCATGTCCCGCAGGCCATCGCCCAGCAGATTGAAGCCAAAAACGGTGAGGGCAATCGCCAGCCCCGGGTAGGAGATCAGCCACCAGGCCTGGCGGAAATGTTCGCGGCCTTCAGCCACCAACGCGCCCCACTCCGGCGTCGGGGGCGGCGCGCCCAGGCCGATGAAGCCCAGCGCGCTGGCCGCCAGCAGCATCCCCCCGGCCCGCAGCGAAACCAGGACCAGCAGCGAGGGTAACACGTTGGGCAGCACGTGACGCAGCAGCACGTGGCGCTCCTGGCAGCCCAGCGAACGCGCGGCTTCGATGTAGAGGGCAGCGCGCACGCCTAACGCCTCGGCGCGCGCCTGCCGGTAATACGTCGGCACGCCGGCCACACCCAACGCGACCGCGATCACCAGGGCTGAGCGGTCAAAGGCCGCCGCGATCACAATCGCCAGCAGAATACCCGGCACCGCAATCCAGGCGTCCATCACCCGTGTGAGCACATTCTCCGGCAAACCAGGGTACATGCCGGCCAGCAGCCCCAGCGTGATGCCGGGCACCGCGCCCACCGTCACCGCCAGCGCCGCCACGGCCAGGCTGAGCCGCGCGCCGACCAGAATGCGGCTGAACAAATCACGGCCAAAGGCATCCGTGCCGAGGAAGTGGGCCGCCGAGGGCGCTTGCAGCCGGTCGGCGGGCGCGATCTGGGCCATGTCGTATGGAGCGATGTGCGGCCCCAGCAAGGCCAGCATCACCAGCAGCAGCACGATCCCGCCGCCCAGGATGAAGGCCGGCGAGAGCCATGTCGCCGGGCGTTTTTTCACCGAGACAGGCGTGAGATGCACTGGCTGCTCAGCCGTATGCGCTGTCGTCAGCCGCTTACCCCAGGTCGATGTCGTCATCGGCGTTCGGTCACTTTCTCCGGGCCACGGTCAAATCGCCTGCTTCGAGATACGTGGGTCCAGCCACAGCACCAGGACGTCCACCAGCAGCAGCACGGCGAAGGTCAGCGCGGCGATGATCAGGGTCGCGCCTTGCAGCAGCAGCGCGTCACGGTCGTAAGCGGCCTGGACCACCAGCCCACCCAATCCCGGCCAGTTGAAGATCACCTCGATGATGACCAGGCTGCCGATCAGGCGCACGGCCTGCAAGCCGACGTAGGTCACCACGGTGATGGCGGCCACCGGGGCCACGTGCCGCAGCAATACCGTGCGGCGATACAGCCCCTTGCTGCGGGCCACCAGCACAAAGTCGCGGGACAACGTTTCCAGCAGGCTGGCGCGAGTCAGGCGGGCGATGCCCGGCACCAGCGGGAACGCGGTGCACACCGCCGGCAGCACGAGGTGAGCCGGCGTATCCGCGCCGAAGACGGGCAGCCAACCCAGTTGCAGCGCGAACAGGTTCACCAACAGCAGCGCCAGCCAGAAGGCCGGGATCGCCATCTGGGCCGAGACAAGCGCTCGTACGGCCATATCCCACAGAGTACCCGGCTTAAGCGCACTGAGCGTACCCAGCGTCACTCCGCAGAGCAGCGCCAGCGTCACCGCCGCCGCGACCAGGACCAGCGTGTAGGGCAGGCGCGTGGTGATCTCCGCGGCCACTGGCCGGCCCGTACTGACCGATGTCCCCATCTCCCCGCGCAGCAAACCAGCCAGGTAGTCCGCATAGCGCTGCATGAGGGGCCGGTCCAGGCCAAGCTCCGCCCGGACCGCATCCTTTATTTCCGTCGAGACCGTCTGGTCCAGCATCACGTCGGCAGCATCACCCGGCGCGAGTTCCAGCAGCAGAAACACGAACAGCGACAGCATCAACAGCGTCGGCAGGGTGATGAGCAAACGGCGCAGCAGAATTTGCATGGTGGCATCTGGTCCGGCCCCCGGCCTGCGGCGGCCAGGGGCTGAGCTGTTCAGGCTTTGGGTGTCTTAAGGCGCGATCTCGACATTTTCCAGGACGACGTAGCTGTGCAGCACTGCGACGTTTTGCAGCCTGCTCGTGGTGACGACGTTCGTCATGGGCACGTACAGCGGGATGAGCGGCACATCAGCCATGACGAAACGCATCGCGTCGGCATAGATGGCTGCACGGGATACGAGATCGGCTTCCTGCCGCCCCTCGGCCAGCAGCGCGTCGAAGTCAGGATTGCTGTAGCCAAAGCGATTGGCCGCGCCGATGCTCTCCGTGCCCAGGTACAGCCGCAGAATGTCCGGGTCGTTCCAGTCGTAGCGCAGCACCATCATGTCGTAGCTGCCTTCGTTGGCAGCGGCCAGCATCGCGCCGTAGTCCATCGCCGCGACCTCAACCTGAATGCCGATCTCCAGCAGTTCCGCCTGGATCACGGTGGCGATGCCCTGGTAGGTCGGGTCGCCCAGGGTGATCAATAAGATTTCCAGCGGGTTATCCGGCCCGTAACCGGCAGCCGCGACCGCTTCCCTCGCCGCTGCCAGGTCATACGGCAGGCCCTCGCTTTCCAGGGCGGCATCGTAGCCGAAGATGCTGGGCGACAGCGGTTGGTTTACGACCTGCCCCATACCGTCTGCCGCGATGGTCAGGATGTCGTCCTTCACAATCGCCTGGGCGACCGCCCGCCGCAAATTGACGTCGCTAAACGGCTCACTGGCCGTGTTGAAGCCGGCGTAAATCACGCCGCGGGCCAGGGTATCGAAGACCTGGAAATCGGCGTTATCCACCACCGGTTCCATGACGCCCGCCGCGGACAGGTATGCGACATCGACCTCGCCGCTCAGCAACGCATTCACGCGCGTGAGCTGGTCTCTTGAGAACACGATCTCTACGGTATCGACCGCCAGCGCCGGCGCTTCGTCCAGCGTACGATGACCGGCATACAACGGATTGCGGACCAACGTCAGGCTGCTGTCTGAAGTCCAGCTTTCCAGCATATATGGGCCGCTGCCGACCGGGTTGAGGCCGTAGTCTTCACCGCCAGCTTCGACCGCGCCCGGTTCCAGAATACCCGCGTAGGCGTAAGTTAAGACGCTCAGCAGCGGCACGGACGGCTCGGCCAGGATGAAGCGCACGGTGCTATCGTCAAGCTTTTCGAAGGCGCTGATGTTGGCGATCTCGCTGTAGATGAGCGAGCGCTGGCCGCCTTCCTGCAGCCGCTGGAAGGTGTAGATCACCGCATCGGCATTGAGCGGTTCACCATTGCTGAACACGACATCATCGCGCAGCAAAAAGGTGATGACCCGCCCATCATCTGCCACTGTCCAGCTATCGGCGACGCCGGGCAGGAGTTCGCCCCGTTCATTCTGGATGAGCAGCGTATCGTAGATGTAGGCGGCCAGGGTCGGCCCGCTGGCACCCAAGCTACCGTGCGGATCGAAGGTCAGCGGGTCGCTGGTGAACACAATCGTCACCGTCTCGCCTTCCTGAGCGGAAACCAGGGGGATACTCAGGGCAAGCAGCAGAACGAGTAAAATCGACACACGTGCGAATCGTGACAACATCAGTTTATGCCTCCTGAAACGTGTAAACTCGAAAACCCGGCGCAGGCCGGTCGTCGATGCATTACAGCACAATCTCACGGGTTTCCGGCTCGTAGGCGCAGAATGGCTCCTCGGCCAGGTAATCGCCCACCACCCCGTAAGCACGCGCGCGGCAGCCGCCGCACAGCGACTTAAACTGGCAGATGCCGCATTTGCCGCCCAGTAGATCGGGGTCGCGCATTTCCGCGAACAGCGTGCTGTTGTGCCAGATGTTGGCGAAGGATTCCCGGCGCACGTTGCCGGCTTCCACCGGCAGATAGCCGCAGGGGAAGACCTCACCACGGTGTGAGACGAAACAAACGCCGGTCCCGGCCAGGCAGCCCTTGGTGGCGGCGTGCATCTGGCCGTGGGGATGGCCGTGCACCTGCCGTGTATGGCTGGCCGGCAGTTCAACCACGACGCCGCTGCGCCTGTCCTGGGCCCGGCGCTGGTGCATCACGCGGAAGTAATGCGGGGCACACGTCGCTTTAAGCTGCAACTGGGGTTCTGCTTTTTCCGTGTCGTAGAGCCAGTTAAGCACGCGCTCATATTCCTGGGCACTGATCATCTGGTCTTCCGCGATCTCCACACCGCAGCCCACCGGCACCAACAAAAACAGGTGCAGGGCGACGGCATCCATGTCCTTCGCCAACTGCAGCATGCCCGCCAACTGCGTCTCGTTGTGCTTGGCGATGGTGGTGTTGATCTGCACCGGCAGGCCGACCTCGCGCAGCAACCGCATCCCGTCGATGGCGGCGTCATACGAACCGGGCAGGCCGCGGAAAACGTCGTGAGTTTCGGCGTTTTCGCCATCAAAGGAAATGCTCACACGCTTGATGCCGCTGGCTTTGATGTTGGCGGCAACCGTGTGGTCGATGAGCGTGCCGTTGGTGGCCAGGGCGACGGGCAGCCCGGCGTCAGTAGCGTAACGGGCGATCTCGAAGATGTCTGGTCGGAACAGTGGTTCGCCGCCGGACAGCACGAAGACGGGTTTGCCAACCGCGGCGATCTGGTCGATGAGGCGGAAGGACTCTTCCGTGGTGAGGTCCTGCGGCGTGAGTTCTTCGGCGATAGTGATGCGGCGGCAGTGAATACAGCGGAGGTTGCAACCGGCCGTTGTTTCCCAGAAGACTAAGCGTGGTGGGGGATAGAGGGTCATGGCGTGTCCTCGGTCTGGCTGCGAAGGCGAAACTACTAAAAGCTCGGTGAAACTACGCGAAATTCTCAGTAAAGATGCAAAAAAGGTATTACTTACCAGGTTAATCCGCAAGTGAAATTTGTCACTCATCTGTCATAAAAGTATGAAAACCTACCAAAACTCGAGGGGGTTCTGATGGGATGGCAAACTGCCGGATGCTGCCAGTCAGCGCCTGGCGCCGCGCCCAATCAGACGGGCATCGTCGTTTGCCGGTCGCCCAGCCAGGTGATGACCTGGGCCGCCGCTTCCTGAGACTGCTTCACGCAGTCCGGCAAACCGACGCCCCGGTAAGGGCTGCCGGTGACGAACAGACCCGCCGGCAGCGCTTGCTCGATAGCCGCCACGCGTTCCAGGTGGCCGACGTCGTACTGAGGATTGGCGTTCGGCCAGCGATAGATGCGGTGAAAGACCGGCTCGGCATCGATCTGGAGCAGCGCGGCCAGCTCCCCGCGCACGACGCGCAGTACGTCAGCATCATCCAGATGCATGGTCTGCGGACTGCGGGACCCACCGAAGAAGACACGCAACAGGACGTAGCCTGCCGGCGCGCGGTGATCGAACTTGGTCGAACTGACGGTGATCGCGTTGACCGGGCGGCGCTCGCTGTGCGGGATAATCACGCCAAAGCCGGGCAGCAGGGAGGCCGCGTCCTCCTGGCGGTAGGCAAGCGAAATCGTGCCGGTGCTGACGTAGCGTATGCCGTCCAGTTGGTCCGCCGCGGCCTGGGCGAAGGGGCGCACCAGGTCGGCGGTCGTAAAAGCAGGTGTGGTCAGGATAACGGTATCCGCCGCCAACCGCTCACCATTATCCACCTGCACGAGGTAACCGCCGTCCGGCTGCGGCTCGATGCCGGTGACCGGCGCATTCAAGCGGATGGCGTCCGCCAGCCGTTCGGCCAGCGTATCGACCAACTCCCGCGCCCCGTCGCGGAAGGTGGTGAACAGGGCGGGCGCGCTGCCATCTTTGGGCGGAGGCTTACGCGCGCGTCGCGCCGCCAGCATCCCACGGATGAGACTGCCGTATTTCTCTTCCAACGCACGGAAACGGGGGAAGGTCGCTAGCAGGCTTTGCTGCTCGGCTTCGGCATTGTAGATACCGGACATCAACGGCTCGGCGATTTTATCCAACGCCTCCGACCCCAACCGCCGCCGCACGAAAGCCGCCAGCGTCTCGTCCTGGCCGTCCCGTTTAGCCGGGATGAACAGGTCCAGCCCCATGCGCAGCTTACCCAGCGGCGAGATCAGGCCGGACAGGGTAAAGGGCATAAACTTGGTGGGCACGATGAGCAGTACGCCATCGGGCAGTGGAGCCGGTTTACCCCGGTTGACCACGTAGACCTGGCGCTTATCATCGTTGGTACCCAGCAGCCGGTCCTCCATACTCAACTCGCGCGCCAGTTGCAGCGCCCAGGGTTTTTGCGTGAGGAATGAATCCGGCCCGCCCTCCACCACAAAGGGTTGGTCCCCATAGCCATCGACGATATCGGTGATCACCTTACCGCCGGTGTGATCGGCTGCTTCCAGCACGGTCACCCAGACGGGAACGCCGGTGGTTTCGGCCTGCTGCTGTACGTACCAGGCGGCGCTCAATCCGGCGATGCCGCTGCCTACAATGACGACCTGAGCGGGATTGGCAGATGTGATGGTCACGATGATGTCCTTGTAAATCAGGCAGGCGATTTTGTTTGCGGTTCAACTTTACCAGTGTGTGATGGCTGCCGTCGCCGGGGAGGCGGGCAGCAGTCCGCCGGGCAAACGTCATGGCTGGGGCCACGTGTGCCCCGGAAGCGGCGCTGCGGGTCGTCGGCTAGCCGCTCGGCGATTAACTCCCGAATCATGCTGATGAAGGCCGGGTGCGTGCCCACCGTCCCGGCGCGGACCATGTTCAGGCCGAGGGCCGACGCCGCCTGCTGTGCTTCCGTATCCAGGGCGTACAGCACTTCGAGGTGGTCGGAGATAAAGCCTATGGGCGCAACCACGACGTCCCGAACGCCTTGCGCCTGCAACGCCGCCAGGTGATCGCCGATGTTCGGTTCCAACCAGGGGACCTGCGGGGGACCACTGCGGCTCTGGTACACCAGGTCCCAGTCCGCGAAACCCACGCCTTCTGCCACCAGGCTGCAAACGTCTTTGATCTGGTGGACGTAAGGGCTGGAGCGGGCCATCGTCACCGGCAGGCTGTGTGCGGTAAACACCAGCCGCGCGGATTCACGGCGTGCTGCCGGTATCTCCTGCAAGGCAGCATTGACGTTAGCAATGTTTGGCTCGATAAAGCCGGGATGGTTGTAATAGGCGCGCAGCTTGTCAACCACGGGGGCGTTCGCGCCGACCTGTTGCTGCGCCTGCGTGATATCCTCAAGGTACTGGCGGCAGCTCGAATAACTGCTGTAGGCGCTGGTGAAAAAGGCCAGCGCGCGCTGTACGCCATCGTCGGCCATTTGCTGCAATGTATCCACCAGGAAGGGGTGCCAGTTGCGGTTCCCCCAATAGACCGGTAAATCAGGGCCATGCACGGCCAGTTCGTCGCGCAGGGCCGCCATTAACGCACGTACTTGTTCGTGGATCGGGCTGACGCCGCCGAACTGGCGATAGTGCTCCACCACTTCGAGCATCCGCTCCTGCGGGACATTTTTGCCGCGCAGCACGTTCTCCAAAAACGGCTGCACGTCGTTTATGCCTTCCGGCCCGCCAAAGGACACGATCAACAGCGCATCGTACCGGGGAATCGTCATGACGCTGCGCCCTCCTCTGCCGGGGTGATGCCGACAATCAGCACTCGAACCCAGTGAAAATCGCGCATCAAAGTTACACAAAATTACAAATTTCACGAGCCAATGTGCGAGAATTTACCAGAAAACTACCGGTTTATCAAGTGCTGTGGACAGACACACGGAAGTCGGGCTACTGCTCGGCCAATCATTCGGCGCGTTCTCCGATGGTGCGCACCAGGCCGGAGAAAATCAGCCCGTGGATCGGGTAAAGGCCGCACCAGTAAAGCCAGCCGCACAACCCCTCGGGGGCGAAAAAGGCGGTCTGCGTCAGGGGTGTCTGAACGTCCTCGATAGGCTCCGCCGAAAATTGCAGCCAGGCCTGGCCAGGCACCTTCATTTCGGCGCGCAGCCGCAGCAGTTGATCGTCTTCCACCGCTTCCACCCGCCAGAAATCGACGGCATCCCCCACCCACACTTCGTCCGGGTGCCGGCGGCCCCGCCGGAAGCCCACGCCGCCGACGATGTGGTCCAGCACACCCCGGAGCCGCCAGGCCCAGTTGAAGTAGAGCCAGCCGCGCTCCCCGCCCAGTCCCGATACTACTGGGAAAGATACCGCCGGCGGGTGCGGGAGAATCCCGGCGGGCCGCACGTGGGGTTTTCCTTCCTGCCGACAGTAGAGCCGCTGCCGGACGGCGGGCTTATGCAGCTGGCACTCTGTGATAAAACCAGGCCTTGGTGATCTCAGTCGCAATCAGGTACATGACTGATATTGCCAGCATGACCAAGACATACAACGGACTGAGTGGCTGAAAGCCAAGTACTCCAGCCAAGGGAGAATAGGGAATCGTAACAGCTACCAAGCAGACCAGTGCGGTAGCAACCAACATCGCTCTACTGGGAGTACTGCGATGGAAGGGCAACGGCGTGCGCAGCACAAATACCACGAGCGTGGCCGATAAAATCGACTCAATGAACCAGGCTGTCCTGAACTGCTCAGCGTCTGTACTCAACAACAATAGCAGCACGGCAAACGTGAGGTAGTCAAATGCTGAACTGAGCGTACCAAAGGTAAACATGAAACGGCGAATGAACCCGATATTCCAACGCCTTGGGTGACGAACAGACTGCTCATCAACATTATCATTGGCGATGGTGAGTTCTGGCATATCCGTCAGGAAGTTCAAAAGCAGAATCTGTTTGGGCAGCAGTGGCAGGAATGGCAAGAAGAGCGACACGCCCGCCACACTGAACATGTTGCCAAAGTTGGCACTCGTTGCCATGAAAACGTACTTCAACGTATTGGCAAAGGTTGTCCGCCCCAACAGAATGCCCTGGCGAAGCACATCCAGGCTGTGCTCTAATAATACGAAGTCGGCGGCGTCTTTCGCGACATCTACCGCCGTATCCACCGAAACGCCCACATCGGCAGCGTGAAGCGCCGGTGCGTCGTTGATGCCATCCCCCATATAGCCAACCACATGTTGCATCTTGCGCAGGGCAAGAATAATCCGCTCTTTTTGGTTGGGTTCAATCTCCGTGAATAAGGTGGTGTCTTCAGCAGAATGCCAGAGCGCTTCATCGTGCATCAGAGCAATCTCTGCGCCTGTCAGGGTCCGTTCAACGGGCATGCCTATGGCCTCAGCTACGTACTTCGCAACCAGCCTGTTGTCGCCGGTAATAATTTTGAGTTGGACGCCAAGTTCATTGAGTGCCCGGATAGTCGCTTCGGCATCGGGCTTGGGTGGATCAAGGAAAAGCAAGAACCCTCCAAAGACCATCTCCTGCTCGTCGCCCCGCGTGATGTCCCGCTCTTCACTAAGGACGGATTTCACGGCAACCCCAAGTACACGAAACCCTTGCCCACTCCAACTGGCATACTGCTGCTCAAGCTGTTCCTCAAGTGTATCCATGAGTGGTTCGGTGGTTCCTCCCACTTGAACATGAGAACAGACAGCCAGGACATTTTCCAGGGCCCCTTTCGTGATCATGAGTCTGTCATTACCCTCGCGGATCACCACGGTCAGCCGCTTGCGGATAAAGTCATAGGGGACTTCGCCGTCTTTAGTACAGCCGGAGATATCGATCTTCGCATGGCGCAGGATGGCCTCGTCCAGAGGATTGGTCAGTCCCGTTTGGAAATACGCGTTGATGTAAGCATAGCGCAATACTTGTCCGGACGTCTGCCCGTTCACATCTGGCGTGTCATCCAGTTGAACCACTCCCTGGGTCAGGGTACCCGTTTTGTCGGTACACAGAACGTCCATGCTGCCGAAGTTCTCGATGGCATTCAAGCGGCGTACAATAACACCTGCTTTGGCCATTTTCTGTGAACCTTTAGCCAGG
>DAOUEM010000419.1:0-7277 GCA_034430555.1 Anaerolineae bacterium
CTCCGGATCAGGCAGCGCCGCCCGTTTTGCCACCACCCGGCGGCGCGGTGATGGCTTCCCCGGAAGCTCAGTTTACCCCCTTTGCCACGGCTATTCCGTCCGTCACGCCGCGCCCGGAGACCTTGCAGGCCGGCGGCAGTCTGGTATATGCCCTGCGCCAGGATGGCCAGGACGATCTGTGGGTGTCCGTTATCGGCGCAAGTCAGCCGTTGCGGGTGACCAACAGCCCGGCGGACGAGCGCGATCCGGCCTGGTATCCGGTCGGGGGACCGGTCATTGCCTATGCCTCCAACCGCGATGGCAATTGGGAGTTGTATGCCCAGGATATTACCACCGGTGTCGCCCGCCGGTTGACCTTCACGCCGGGCCTTGAAGGCTCTCCCTCATGGAGTCCGGATGGCCAGTGGCTGGTTTACGAGGCTTATGACTCGGATAACCTCAACATCTACATCACGCGCCTGGATGGTGCGGAAGGTCCCATTCGCCTCACGGAAGACCCGGCGCCGGATTTTGAGCCGGTATGGTCGCCCAGCGGGCGCGAAATCGCTTACGTGTCTATGCGAGAAGGTAACAAGGACATCTTTATCCTTTCGCTGGATGATCCCACCGAGTCGTTGGCCGTTAACCTGACCGCTACGCCGGACCTCAACGAAGAGCACCCAGCCTGGTCGCCCGACGGCAGCGCCGTAGCCTACAGTGCACGTTCTGACGGGCTGGAAGTGGTCTATGTCCAACCGGTGGCTGCCGGCAGCGAAGCGCAGGTGATCGACCGCGGCCGGGCGCCGGCCTGGTCGCCGCAAGGGAACAGCCTGGTGTACGCCTACGACCAGGGTCCGCGCACCATTCTGGTGGCTGGCCAGTACCGGACCGTGGGCGTCACGAGCCAGCCAGTGGCCGTGGCCGGTCGCGCCGATGATCCGGATTGGACCGGCTGGAAGCCAGATGTCGGCGTGCCGATTGCGTCAGTAGAGGCGGCTGATACCGGCCCTCTGTATGACGAGACGGTCAACCTGCAAGACGAGCCGCCCCTGTACCGGCCTATTCTACTCAACGGCGTGGAAGCGCCCCTGGCCTATTTGAGCGATCAGGTGGACGATTCGTTCGTGGCCTTACGCCAGGCTGCCCTGACCAAAACCGGCGTCGATTACCTGGGCGTATTGGAAGACGCGCTGTGGACGCCGGACCGTTTGCCGGAGCCGGGGCAGGAGCGCTTCAACTGGCACATGACCGGGCGGGCCTTTGCCATCAACCGCAACCTGATCTTCAGCGGCTTCCCCGTGCCGCTGGAGGTGGTACGGGAAGATATCGGGATCAACACCTACTGGCGTCTGTATGCGCGGGCCGCCGTCCAGGATGGACAGTTGGGCGAGCCGCTGCGCGACCTGCCCTGGGATTTTGGGGCGCGCAGCCAGGGTGATCCCCGGGCCTACGACGAAGGCGGACGCCTGCGTTCGTCGGTGCCAGCCGGGTACTACGTCGACCTGACCCAGCTTTTTGCCGATTACGGCTGGGAGCGGGTGCCGGCGAATCGCACCTGGCGCGCCAATTTCGGCGGCGTGCTCTTCTGGCAGTTTGTCAAATCCGATGGTTTGACCTGGGAAACGGCTATGCTGGAGTTGTATAATGCCGAGGACCTCAATACCTTTTTGACAATACCGACGGCCTTCCCCACGCCGACCCTGGCGCCGCCAACCCCGACGCCTGAGCCGACTCGCACGGCCACGCCTGTGCCGCCCGACCAGCCGCCGTCTGAGGCGGGAGTACCTGGACAGTAACTCCTATGCCGCTTAAACGGAATCGCCAACCGCGCAATTTGCAGGGGATTGCCCTGTTTCTGGTCACTCTCGTGGCCATCGGTTTGTTATTGCTGCGGGATCGTCCGCCGGCGTTGGAGGTGAGTATCCCGCTGGACACCAATATCACGCCGACCTCGGAACAGCCTTCCTGGCAGGAAGTGCTGCAGCAGGAGTTTGTGGCCAACGCCACACCGCTGCCGGCAGTCGAAGTGCCGGCGGTTCAGTTTGTCCCGCCGACCTTACCGCCCTCTGCTCCCGTGGCCGAGTTTTTGTTTCAACCGACTGAGTTGTTCGGCACGGTGGTGCCGACCAATACGCCGCTGCCCCCGCCGCCCAGCCCCACGCGCTCGGGACCGGTAGTCTTCGCCACACCGACCAGCACCATCGAAGCGGTTAATGTTTTGCCGACGGCCGTGAGCTGGCAGCCGCCGCCTTTGCGAGGGCCGCTGTCCATCGATCCGCGCGATCACTACTGGCTGGCCCGCCCGGTGGACTCCAACGCCGTAAACTTTGGGACCTTTAACTACCCTTATGGCTCGGATGGCCCGTTTAATACCTACCGGGTGCATCATGGCCTGGATATGGTGAACCCGATCGGCGAAATCGTCCGCGCTGCCGGGCCGGGCATCGTCTTATGGGCAGCCACTGGTTTCCGGGTGGAAGCGCCCGACGGCACGCTCCTGGAAGGGCCGGTGACCTCATACGGCAACGCCGTCCTGATCCAGCATGATTTTAGCTACCGCGGGCAGCCGATTTACACGCTGTACGCCCATCTTTCCGCCATCCTGGTGGCGCGCGGTCAGCAAGTGGCGACCGGTGACATCATCGGCCTGGTCGGCGAGACCGGCCAGGTGACCGGCCCTCACGTGCATTTTGAGGTGCGCCTGGGACGCAACAGCTGGTGGGCGGTGCGTAACCCGGTGCTGTGGATGGTCCCGTATGTCGGTCACGGCACGATTGCCGGACGTGTCTTTGGGCCGGATGGCGAGCTGCTGGCCGACCAGGACATCTCGGTTATCGACCGCCAGACGGGCCGAATCGTGCAGACGACGACGTCCTACATCCCGGCTGATATCAACCAGGATGGTGTTTCGGATATCAACCCGGATAATGTATATGGCGAAAACTTCGCCGTCGGCGAAATCCCGGAGGGCCGATTCAGGGTGGTCACGCGCATCGACGGTCAGCAGGTGTCGCGCGCGGTGGACGTCTTCGAGGGCACGACGACCTTCGTGGAGTTGAACCCGCCAGAGGAGGCTACGCCCCAGGTGCCGGTAGGAGATTCTTCCTGAGGGTCCTGGCCCGGCCTGAACAAGCCATCGTCCCGGTTCCGTCAGGGAAACATCAGGAAGTCGTTCTATGTTCGTCTGGCAAGGCGGGCGCGCACAGGCTACACTTGTCCCTGTGTGCACATGTACCGGTGTAACGTTTGGTCGGAAACCGTAAGGAGGCTGTACCAGATGAACCCAACCAAGCACGTCAAACGTATGTTGGCGTTGGTGGTCATCGTGGCAGGGGCGATTACCTGGGGCGCCGGCACCATACAGGCGCAGGAAGGCTCCCGCCAACTCGTGCCTGGAACGCCCGTAACCGGGACACTGAATGCGGAGACGTTTGCCCAGACGTACTGGTTCGACGGCGCGATCGGACAGGAAGTAACCCTGTTCGCGGTCACGACCGATGAAGGCCCGATGCTGGCCATGCTGCTGGTTGACCCGGACGGCGTGCTCGTGGCCCAGGACGCTGACCAGGAGACTCCGACGGCGGCTTCCGTCTCTGCACAGCTAACCAACGAGGGGCGTTATTACGTGACCGTGCTGCGTTTGTCCGGCGCGTCTGGAGAAGAAGAGGGTACGTTTTCGCTTACCTTCACCCAGACTTCAGGCGAAGAAGCAGCGCAGCCAACCGCCGCGCCTGTTTCTGCCGGCGGCGAGGCCGTCGTGGCGCTGACCGCCGGGATGCGGGTAGCGCTGACCTGGAACAGCACCGCCGACCTGGACCTTGAGGTGCGTATCCCCGACGGTGAAAGCATTTACTGGGAAAACCCGGCAGTCAGCAGCGCTGTCTATAACCGGAATATCAACCAGAATTGCACGGTCACCACGGCCGATAATCCTACCGAACAGATCACCTGGACGCCCGGCGCGGTGAATGCCGGGAGCTACGAGATCATCGTTTATTACGTACAGGGCTGTGATAACAACGCCCCGGCTAACCTGACGCTCGATGTGACCGTCGACGGTGTGGCGCTTGACCAGGTGCGTGGCACGCTGTTGCCCAGGCAGGAATTCCTCTCCAGCTTTACTGTCGTACCGGAAGGCCCGGCTGCGATTGGCGACAGCGGCGTGAATCCGGGCCGCGTGCTGACCGATACCAGCGCGTTCCTCACCGGGCAAACGCCTGTCGCCCGGGAATCCAGCACGACCGGCACCATCGACGGCGACAACGTCTTTCTGGCTTACAGCTTCACCGGCACGACCGGCGAGATTGTGACTATCCGCATGGACGCTGTGCTGGGCGGCCTGGACACGATGCTGTTCCTGATCGATCCCAACGGGATCGTGGTTGGCGTGAATGATGACGTCACCGGCGCTGATACCACCAATTCCGAGATCTCCAACCAGACGCTGGTGACCGACGGCCTGTATACCATCGTGGCCACACGTTACGGCCAGAATTTCGGCGGCACCGAGGGCGCCTTTACCCTGACCCTCACCGGTGGACAGTTTGAAGTACCGCCGGCGCTGGCTGGCCTGGATTTGCCGGCGGGCAGCATCGAGGTCTCGCTGTTGTGGAATACCAACGCCGACCTTCAGCTCCTGGTTCGCGATCCGTCCGGGGCCGCGGTGTATGACGACTTCCCGCGCAGCAACAGCGGCGGTATCCTGGAGGAAAACGGTAACGTCGGCTGTACGGATACCACCACCAGCCCGGTATCGTTTATCTACTGGCCGACCGATCGGCTGCCGCCGGGCACCTACGAAGTGGAGGTGTGGTACCAGAATAACTGCACGGATATCTCGCCGGTGACGTTTAACCTCACCACCCGCGTCAACGGCCAGGTTGTGCTGAGCAGCACGGCCCAGCCCAGCCCCGGCCAGATTTACCTCACCAGCTTTACGGTGGATGTCAATGGGTTCGCGACGCCGAGCGCCGGCGGTTTCATCGGCGATAGCTCGGTGCTGGACCTGGGCAGCGCGCTACCCGGTGCGGTGCCCATCGAATACGGCGATACCGTCGCGGGCACCATCAACCAGTCCAACAAGTTTATCCTGTATACCTTCGAGGGCGAAGTGGGCGACCAGGTGCGCATCGGCATGCAGGCCACCGCCGGCACGCTGGACACGACCCTGATCTTGCTCTCGCCGGAAGGCGCGCAGCTGGCTCTTAATGACGATGCCGTCGTCAACGAGACCACGGACTCGCTGATTGACGCCTACACACTGCCGGCCAACGGTACCTACATCATCGTGGCTTCGCACTACGGATTACTTTACGGCGGGACGAGTGGGACATATAATCTCTCTCTGACCCGACTCAACTGAGTTCGCTCAGTAGAGCTTGCCTGGCGGGGTAGGGGTCTTCCTGCCCCGCTTTTGCTATAGCGAATACGAAAAGGTTAAACATGCGCTCGAAAAAAGTCCTGATCTACGTACTACCCTTGGTGCTGCTGGTATCGGCCTGCCTGCCACAGCCGACGTTGCGTTCGGAGTTATTCCTGGATGACCGGAGCCTGGTGACCTTCGATCCCTGTGGCGCTCCCTGCTGGGAAGATATCATCCCCGGCCGGTCATCCTGGGAAGCGTCGCTTGAGTGGGTCCGCAGCGACGAGCGGTTTGCCAATGTCGAAGTGAATGAGCAGAATGAATTCGTGGAAGTCGTCTGGCAAAAAGCCGGCTCGGAACAGTTTTGCTGTCGGCTCGTCGGTAATGCCGAGCAGGATACCGTCGAGTTTCTCTTCCTGGCGCTGTCGCCGCAAACCGTCGTGGCGGAAGTCCTGGAGGAATACGGCGATCCCACCTACGTGGTGGCTCAACCCTTTACGGATGCCGAAGTGGTCGTGCAGTTGTTATACCCGGATATTCCAATGGTGATCTGGGTGCTGGTCGGCGATGCCCAATCGTCGCTGCTGGCGAACTCCGAGGTGGTGGCGCTGTTGTATATGACGATGGAGCAGATGGACCTGATCATCCAGACCAATGAATTACAGGGTTGGGAAGGCTACCAGCCGTTCACCGCTTATCAGGAGGCACCCCCTGTGGTAACGCCGGCCATTACCCTTACTCCGGTACCGGAGGAGTAAACAACAGAGAAACATACGGTATAATAAAGCATCGGCCAGGACAATATATGTCCACATTTCAGCCAAGGAGCAGTTTTTAATGGAATCGACAACGCCTTCCACTGAGCCGGAAGCCCCGGAAGTTATGAGCGAAGACCAGGCGGCGATTGCGGCCTCGCGTACCACCGTGCTGATGGTGATCACGGCTGTGGCCTTTTTTATCATCGGTTACGGCGTGGCTTTTCTGTCCTTTAGTGCCACCAAGGATACACTTGTCGCTGATTTCCAGGCGACGGTTCAGGAAGCCGTCGCTTCTGCGCTGGCTGAAGCGGACATAGCCGTGGCGCAGGCGCAGCCTTCACAGCCACCGCAGCCGCCTGCCGTCCAGGATGTCAGCATTGATGACGATCCCATGTTTGGTCCCGAAGACGCAGTGATCACCATCGTGGAGTTTTCGGACTTCCGCTGCCCTTACTGCGCGCGCTTCAATGAGCAGACCCTCGCGCCTCTGTTCGATATCTATGAAGGCCAGATTCGGCTGGTGTACCGTGACTTCCCGGTGGTGGGTGGGGATCAGGCTGCGATGGCCGCCGAGTGCGCCGATGAGCAGGGATTTTTCTGGGAGTATCACGATCTGCTGTTCGAAAACCAATCGGCCCTGAATAGCAATGAGGCCCTTTACGAGCTGGCGAGTCGTCTGGACATCGAGATGGACTCCTTCCAGTCGTGCGTGGAAGACCAGACCTTCGCCAGCGAGATTGCAGCTGATTTCCAGGATGGAGCCTCCTATGGGGTTCGGGGCACGCCGGCCTTTTTCGTGAATGGCCGTATGATTTCTGGCGCGCAGCCACTGACTGCTTTCCAGACGGTGATTGATGAAATCCTGGCGGAGCAGGCGGCCGGCTAGATTGTCCCGATTTCGGGCCATATCCTTGAAAAAGCATTGCCGCCTTACGTATCGGGCGGTATAATACACGCTCGTCTGCGGGACAGCCCGAAAAGCCGTTCATTTTTTCTCAGGAGTTATCTGTTATGACTGTGAAAGCTGGAGAACAACCGACGTCAATCAACGATCTCAAGCCCAAAATGGCCTTGACCGGCGTCGTAAAAAAGATCGAACTGTTTGGGGCTTTTGTTGATGTCGGTGTTGGCCAGGATGGCTTGCTCCATATTTCACAGCTAAGCTCTAAGCATGTCCG
>DAOUEM010000420.1:0-1581 GCA_034430555.1 Anaerolineae bacterium
TCACCCAATTTCACCAGAACACACAAGGCGCGTTCATGGTGATTCTGGAAGTATTTAGCCGCAACCACCGCCACCGTCAATATTTCGCCTGCACTGACAGTCGCTCGTGGGTCGTCTTGATAATCATGGGCCTGCAAAAGGTCTGCTATCACGCTATAAACCGTTACAATATAGGTGTCGTTCATGTGGGTTCCTCGTTGAATGTTGTTGGCAAACTCTATTCTAACGAGACCTGCATGAACGTCATCAACTAGCAATCAGGGTATGGATATTTCTTGTGCTGCGGATGGGGTATTGAGGTGCGTGGTCGTGGATAGATCGCCTGTAACCCCATCTTACGCATCAGCCGTGCCACCCGTTTGCGATTGATCGCATAACCCAGTGCATACAAGCGGGCGGTCATTTTCCGATAACCATAGAACGGTGCGCGCGTGTACTCCTCGTCGATCAGCCGCATCAATTGCAGATTCAAAGGCGTTTCGTCGCTGGCTTGGCGGTAGAACGTTGCCCGGCTCAACCCCACCAGTTCACACTGGCGACGCACGCTCAACTTGGGATGGTCCAGTTCAATCATCCTACGTTTCGTCTCAGTCGAAGCGGGTAGCTTTTTTTTTCAGCCACTCCAGTTCCATCTTGAGTCGCCCGATTTGTTCATATAGTGCTGCTTCTTGCTCGGCTTGCCTTTGCTGGTCACGCCTTCGTTTACGACTGAAGACGCCCGCGCCTTCTTCCAGTAATCGTTTTTTCCAACTGCTCACCTGGTTCGGATGCAAGTCATAGGCGCTGGCAATTTCGTTGATGGTTCGCCGCCCTGTAGCCGCTTCCAACGCAACCTTGAATTTGAGTTGCTCGCTGAATTGTCGTCTTTGCCTTCCCATTTATCCCTCCACAAGCTCTCGGATTATACTTCGATCCACCTTAGCTTGTGGTCTCATTTTGGGGGGTCATCATACCCTGGCCCATGATTGGCGTGGGTTTCTGTGGTTGGACTTCGATCTCTCCGGGTTGCCCTGTGGCAAAGGATTCGAAGCCAGCACGAAAGGGTATTTTAGTGGCAAAAAAACGTCACCGGACGCCAGTTGGCGCGGACGAGTGCCATCCAATATCGGGAAACGGTCTGGTCTGCGGTCTTTCCGGGCAACCGCCATACGGTCAAGTGCTTCCAGCCAGCGGTGTTGGGGGCCGAAAATGCTTTAGAGTTAGCGCCAGAGCGGCGCAAGCGGACCGTTTGGCGCATGGATGGCGGGGCGGGCAGCGACGAACAGCTCCGCTGGCTCTTGGCGCGGCAGTATCACATCGTAGTCAAAGGGACCTCTAGTCGACGTGCGCATGTGCTCGCCCAGCGCGTGTCCCGTTGGGATCCCTACGGCGATGCCTGGCTCGGTCAGGTGGCTTCACCTGTTGATTTTGGGCGACCGGTGCTAGTGGGTCATTTGTCACGCACATAGGGATTTCTGGTAGAATCAAAGGGTTGAGCCAAATGAGTAGAAGTTGATAGCCATGACCCGTCGTCAGAAAGACCCTCTGCGCCCATTGGAAGCACATGAGCGTGAGTATATGAAGAAACTCAGCCACGCCAGA
>DAOUEM010000421.1:0-17707 GCA_034430555.1 Anaerolineae bacterium
CGCAAAGCGGTGGTCGGCTTCATCGAAGCCGTCGTGAACAGGCCGGGACACGTCTTCCAGCAGCAGGACATCGAGCTGGTGGAAGGGCTGACCCAACAGGCCGGCATCGCCGGGGAAAACGTCCGCCTCATCGAGGAACTGGAACAGCGCGCCATAGAGCTGGCCGAGGTCAACCGGCTCAAGAGCGAGTTCCTGGCCAGCATCAGCCACGAACTGCGCACCCCGATGAACTCGATCATCGGGTTCTCGGAAACCCTGCTCAGCGGTTTATATGGCGAGATGGAGGAGCGGCAGGCCAACCGCATCGAGCGTATCCAGCGGAACGGCCATAACCTGCTGGCGCTCATCGACGACCTGCTGGACATCTCCAAGATCGAAGCCGGCAAGCTGGAATTGATGGTCGAGCCGGTCGACATGCGCGCCGAACTGGAAGCCGCCCTCTATGCCATCGATAACCAGGCGAGTGAAAAAGGCCTGACGGTCGTCACCGACATCCCGGAAGATTTGCCCCGCGCGCAGGCCGACCCGCTCCGCGTGCGGCAGATCATCAACAATCTGCTCAGCAATGCCGTCAAGTTTACGAGCGAGGGCACCATCACCATTCGTGCCGGCCTGGCGTTAGCCACCGATTCCGCCCAGGTGTGGTGCGCGATTACCGACTCCGGCATCGGTATCGCGCCGGAGGACCAGCCGATCGTCTTCGACCAGTTTCGCCAGGTGGACGGCACCACCACGCGCCGCTACGGCGGCACTGGCCTGGGGTTGGCGATCACCAAAAACCTGGTGGAGATCATGGACGGCGCCATCGCCGTTGAGAGCGAGTTGGGTAAAGGCAGCACCTTCACCTTTTGGCTGCCGGTCGCCCGGCCAACAGACCAGGGCTGAGCCGCCGGGAGATCAGCGACGTTATCCCTGGCAAATGGACAACCGGAATTGAGTAGAGGATGTGACCGACGCTTATGACTGACGATGCCCTGCTAAATTTCATCTCCATCACGGCCAATGTCCTGACCCTCAGTGCGACCATCGGGCTGCTGTTCGGCGTCATCATCCAGCCGCGCCGGGAACGCTCTAACTGGGCTTTCGCGCTGTTTCTGGCCGTGCTATCGCTGTGGGCTTTCGTGACGCTAATCCTGCGGATTCCTGGCTTGAACCTGTTCACCAGCCCCTCCACCGCCCTCTACCTGCACCTGACGAGCCTGGGCCTGACGCCGGTGGCGTTTTATTTCGTGGTAGTCACTTTCACCGACATCAAAGCACGACCGGCCCGGCTTTTACGGTGGGTCTCGCTGCCCGGCACGCTGCTCTTTTTGCTGCTGCTGTGGGGCCGACAGCTGGCCGTCATCGACGACGCCGCGCTGGCTTCAAGCCCTGATTATGGGTCCCTTCTCGGCAGGTTCGAATTGCTGCCGGCAGGTTATTTAGCCCTGGCCTATGTCGTGCTGCACATTGTGGTCGCCTACTATTTCATGAGAACCTGGGGCAACGACCGCAGCCGGTCGCTGGAAATCCCGGCCTTGCTGCTGTTGGTGGGCTACGCCGCCAATTTTATCCCCCCGCTGAGTCACCTGCCCTTCGATACCACCCTGGCGACCATCGCCGCGGCCATCATGGGGTACACGGTGATCAACCACCAGTTGTTCAACCCGCTGCAAGACATGAACGACCAGCTCAGCAGGACCAACCGCGAACTGCGTTCGACCATCGCGGAGCTGGCGAACGAACAGGAGCGCACCCAGAAGCTAAACGACGAATTACGCGCCGCCAGCCAGTATAAGAGTGACTTCCTCGCCAAGATGAGCCACGAACTGCGGACGCCGCTCAACTCGATCGTGGGTTACAGCGAGCTGTTGATGCAGGGGCTGTACGGCGACCTCAACGATAAACAATCCGACCGCCTGGAAAAAATCCACCGCAACGGCCGCGACCTGCTGGCCCTGATCAACGACATCCTCGACCTGAGCAAGATCGAAGCCGGGCGGCTGGAGTTGTCCCCTGAATTCATGAACCTCCAGGAAACCATCGCCGGCCTGGAAACGACTTTCGAGCCGCTGGCCGCCGAAAAGGGCCTGACGCTGGCCTTTGCAGTCGAACCGGACGTCTACCCGCTGTATGCCGATACTTTGCGCATCCGGCAAATATGCACCAACCTGATGAGCAATGCGATCAAGTTCACGCCGGAAGGCCGCGTCTCGCTGGAAACCTACAACGTCGACGTCGTCAACGGCAAAAGCGCCCAGATCAACCTGCCGGTCCTAGGCTGGCTGGGCGACGGCCGCTGGGTGATGGTTCAGATCAGCGACACCGGCATCGGCATCCCCCCGGAACACCATGCCACCATTTTTGACGAGTTCCGGCAGGTGGACGACACCGCCACGCGTGAATTCGGCGGCACCGGCCTCGGCCTGGCGATCACCATGAAGCTGGTCGAGATGCACAGTGGCCGCATCTGGCTAAAAAGCGCCGTCGGCCAGGGCAGCACGTTTTTTGTGGCCCTGCCCGCCAGCAGCACCGTCACCGGGCAGCCGATTCAGGAGGCCCCCCAGGCCGCCGGCGGCCAGTCCAACAGGCAGGTGTTGATCATCGATGACAGCAAAGAAGCTGCCGATATCCTGGCGGCATACCTGGAGGAAGCCGGCTACCAGGTCATACGCGCCGTCAACGGCGAAACCGGCATCCGCCTGGCCCGCAAACTGAAGCCTGCCGTGATCACCACGGACATCCTGATGCCCGGCATGAACGGCTGGGAGGTGATTGAGACGCTTAAGCAAGACCCGGTCACCGCCGACATCCCGGTCATCGTGGTCAGCATCGTCGACCAGGAACCCAAGAGTTTCTCCTTAGGTGCTTCCGCCCACGTCAACAAACCGGTCCACCGCCAGCAACTGCTGGAAGTGATCGGTCGCTTCCACCAGCCGGGCCGGCCACTGCCCATCCTGGTGGTGGATGATAATGCGGACGACCGTGAAATCATCGGCCAGATTTTGAGTACGGCCGCTTATGCCGTACACGCCTGCAGCAGCGGGCAGGAGGCGCTCGATTGGCTGGCCCAAAACCAGGCCGGCCTTGTCCTGCTGGACCTGATGATACCCGAACTCAGCGGCTTCGATGTGCTGACGGCCATCCGCAGCCGGCCGGCGCTGGCCGATCTGCCAGTTTTGATCGTGAGCGCCAAAGCGCTTACCCCTGATGAGGAAGACTTCCTGAACGGGCGCATCGCCGCCATCGTCAAGAAGCAAGAAATGGAACGCACCGACCTGCTGGCCCAGATCGCGCAGTTCATGCCGCAACCCTGAAGGAGCCGGTCATTTTCGCTGCGGGCCGGGTGATCACTATCGCGATTACCCGTAGGCGACTACAATAATTAAGTTACATGTTTATCTACTGGCGAGCATACAGGCCTCCATCGCGCCCAACAACAACCAGTAATGCCTGGAGCAGGTAATGACTTTTTCGCCGCAAACCATCATCGTCACCATCGGCCACACCACCAATGCCGTCATCTGCGCAGCGCTGCTGTTACTGGTCCTCTGGCAAGCGCCGCGGCTTCGCAGCAACCAGTTATTCGCCCTGATGATGCTCTGCCTGAGCATCTTCAGTCTGCTTAACGTCTTCGGCCGTTTTTTGCAGCCGCTGGAAATCGAGCCTAAGCCCGTTTACCTGATCACTAATTGTTTTTACATCGGCTACGTGGCGCTGCTGTTTCTCTTCGCCGCGGACTTTGCCCGGCTTAAAAGCCGGCAGGCCAATGCCGTGCGCCTGCTGGCGATCGTTGCTAACGTTTTGTTCGCCCTGACGCAGTTTAGCGATCAGGCGTTCGGCGACGTCTATCCCCTGCCGGACGGCAGCGGCGGCTTTAACTACGTGACCGGCCCGCTGTTCTGGCCGATGATCGGCACGCACCTGGCCTACCTGGTCATCATCCTGGTCGTGCTCTACAACTCCAAAGAACGGCGTGCCCGCCTGATGTGGCCGGCCGTAGCCTTTGTGTTGGGTGGCTTTGTCGCCCTGGCCATCCGCCCGATCGTGCCCCTGCCCCTTAACGCCCTGTTCCTGGCGGCCTCGGCGCTGTGGATGGGTTATGTCGTGTTGAACCACCAACTGTTCAACCCGCTGGCCGAGCTGAACCGGGAACTGGCCGCCACCAACGTCGAATTGGAAAAAGCCAACCGGCTGAAGAGCCAGTTCCTGGCCAACATGAGCCACGAGCTTCGCACGCCGCTTAATTCGATCATCGGCTATACCGAACTGGTCCTGAACGGCCTCTATGGCGAGCTTAACGACAAACAGCATGATCGCCTGGATCGAGTCGTGCGTAATGCCCGCCACCTGCTCGGCCTGATCAACGACATCCTCGACCTGAGCAAGATCGAGGCAGGCCGTATGCTGCTCAACATCGAAGACATCAATACCGGCGAGGTGCTGGAAAGCGTGCTGGCGACCATTGAACCTCTGGCCAACGAAAAATCCCTGGCGATCGTGCGCGATTTTGCCGATGCGCCGCAAATCCAGGCCGATGAAACGCGTACCCGCCAGATTTTTGTGAACCTGCTGTCCAATGCCGTCAAATTTACCCGCGAAGGCGGCATCACCGTGCACGCGGATAACCACGCGGTGGACGGCATGACGCGGTTTTATGTGCGCGATACCGGCATCGGCATCCCGGAAGATAAGCTGGACCTGGTCTTCGAAGAATTCCGCCAGATTGACGGCAGCTCCACCCGCAAATACCAGGGCACCGGCCTGGGCCTGGCCATCACGCGGCGCCTGGTCGAGATGCACGGCGGACGGCTGTGGCTGGAGAGCGAAGTCGACGTCGGCACGACCTTTTACCTCACCTTCCCCGCTGCCGAGACCAAGCCGCTGCCCAAGACCGCGCCCCTCAAACCCAAGCAGCCCGTGATCCTGGTCATCGACGATGACCCGGCGGCGCTGGCCATGCTGAGTGATTACCTGTCCAGCAATGGTTACAATATCGTCAGTGCCGGCAGCGGCCCTGAAGGGCTGGCCCGTGCCCGCGACTTACATCCCGACCTGATCATGCTGGATGCCATGATGCCCGGCATGACCGGTTGGCAGGCCCTAAAGACGCTAAAATCCGATCCCATCACCGCCCGTATCCCGGTAATTATGATCGGCATGGCCGATAAATCACCCCACGCGATTTCGCTGGGCGCCAGCGATGTCGTCGTCAAACCCATAAGCGAGGTCAGTGTGCTGGACTCGGTGCGGCAGGCGCTGGCCGAACAGAAGGATGCCACCATCCTGGTCGTCGATGATAACGAGGCTGACCGCACCCTGCTCGAATCCATCCTGACCAGCGCCGGCCACGAAGTCGTGACCGTCGACGGTGGGCAGGCGGCCATCGACTGGCTGGTTGAAAACCAGGCCAGTCTCGTCCTGCTGGACTTGATGATGCCAAACGTGACAGGATTCGACGTTTTGCGATTTATCAGGGACAATCAGGCTCTGTCGGACATTCCCGTGCTGGTGGTCTCGGCCAAGGACCTGACGCCCGAAGAAGAACGTGTTTTGAGCCGTCGCTATGCCGACCTCATCCAAAAAGGCGGCTTAGTCCAGGAATTATTGTTGGCTGAAGTTAAGGAGTCGCTCAAACATCATGAGTAGCCACCGCATCCTGATTGTCGAGGACAATCCAGACAACCGCACCCTGATCACCGACATCCTCACTGCCATGGATTACGGGGTCATCGAGGCTGTCGATGGGGAGCAAGGGGTAACCAAAGCCGCCGAAGAACGTCCCGACCTGATCCTGATGGACCTCTCCCTGCCTCAGATGGACGGCTGGACCGCCACCCGCAACATCAAGGCCAATGAGGCGCTGGCCCACATCCCGATCATCGCGCTTACGGCACACGCCATGATCGGCGATCGTGAGAAAGCGCTAGAAGCGGGATGTGACGACTACATCTCCAAACCGATCGACCTGCGCGAACTACAAACCAAACTGACTCAGTACCTCGGCTCGTCAATGGAGTAGCTACTCGTGAAAGTCCTGGTTGCAGATGATAATGCCGACAACCGGCAGTTGATCGAAGACATTCTGCTGGGTCTCGGCCATGACACGCTCATCGCGCGTGATGGCCTGGAGGCCTTAAACCAGTCGCTTGAGGAAATCCCCGACTTAATCGTCCTGGACATCAACATGCCGGGCATGAGCGGCTTCGAAGTCTGCCAGCGACTGCGCAACAATTCCAATACCTCCCAGATTCCGATCCTGATGCTGACCGCCCTGGCCGACGTGGATAACCGGGTAAAAGGCCTCGGCCTGGGCGCGGACGACTACCTGACCAAACCTTTCAGTCCCCGCGAGTTGATCGCCCGCATTGACGCCCGGCTGCGCATCAAGTCCCACACGGATGATCTGCGCGCCACCCAGGAACAGATCCGCCAAACTTTTGAGCGCTTCGTGCCGGCCAAGGTAGTCCAGCAGCTACTCCAACACCCGGAAGAAGTTAAGCTGGGGGGACAGCTCAAAGAGATCACGGTTATGTTTGCGGACTTACAGGGTTTCTCCTCGGTCTCGGAGCATGCCGCTCCGGAATTGATGCTGGAAGTTTTGAATCGCTACCAGGGTCTGATTGTGCATCACATTCTGGAAGTGGATGGCACTATCGACAAGTTCACCGGGGACGGAGTCATGGCGTTGTTTAACACCCCCCTGCCCCAGGAAAACCATGCCCTGCAAGCCGTCCGTGCCGCGGTCATGATCCGGCGCGCCCTGCCTGCCTTCCACCAGGAATTCGAGCCGGTTTTCCAGCTCAAGGTGAACTTTGGCATCCACAGCGGGGAAGCCGTCGTCGGCAATGTGGGTACCGCCGAACTCATGGACTACACGGCCATCGGCGATACGGTTAACCTGACCAGCCGCCTGGAAGATATGAGCACCAATGGGCAAATCCTGGTGAGCGAATCCACCTACCGGCAAATCAAACCGTATGTCACCGCGGAAAATCTGGGACCACGGCTGGTCAAAGGACGAGAGACCGCGGTCACCGTCTACCAGATAACGGAGCTGCGTTCGTGAGTGGCAACGTCCTGCTCGTATCCCCCCTGAGGGCAGCAGATCTGACCCCATTGCGCGAGGTTCTACGCGAAGATGGTTATACCCTGCAAACAGCCGCCGATACGGAGACCGCGCTGCAAAAAGCGCGCCACGAACCACCGGTGGCCGTTATCCTGGATGCCGACATCCAGACTGATACGGACTTGCTGCTGCTGCAGTGGCTTCGCACCGATCCGACCACCGTGGCCGTCAAGCTACTCGTCACCGCGGACAGTTCCGAGCAGCGCCTGGCCGCGCTGGAAGCCGGTGCGGACGAGTTTTTGACCGCCCCCCTGGACTGGGTGGAAGTTCGCGCCCGGCTGCGCTCCATGCAGGCCGGCCAGTCCCGCCGACCCAGCCTGGAGGATTTTCTGTCTTACACCCCGGACCTGGTCTTAGGCGCCAACCCGGTTGATATCCTGGGCAATGCCGATCTGCTCAGCCATGACCTGAAAAGCCCGGTGGGTATCGTCTCCAGCAGCCTGGAACTGCTGCTGGAGCTTACGCGCGAACGATCGGAGGAAAACCCATCCGCCGCCCGTGACCAACGCCTGGTGGAGAACGCCCTGCAAGCCTCGCGGCGTTTGCTCTTCCTGATCGACGATATGATCGACCTGGCCAAACTGGAGGCAGACGCGTTCCCGGTCACCCTTGAACCGCTGGATATGCCGGCCCTGGTTCGCCAGGTTGTTACGCTTAACGCCGCGGCCATCGAAGCCAGGGGGATCACGGCCACCGTCGAGGCCCCGCCAGCCCTGCCGCTGGCCAGCGGCGACCGGACACTGGTGAAGCGCATCTGCAACGCCCTACTGGACAATTCGCTCAAGTTCAGCGGCTCCGACGACCGGATCACCTGGATACTGACGGCCAGCGATACCCACGTCGCCGTGACGGCAACCGATCACGGCAGGCCTATCCTGCCCCAGTACCGCGACTCGATCTTCGAGCGCGCCGTGCAGTGGGAAGCACGCGAGCTGGGTGGGCGCACCAGTGTCGCCATGGGGCTGCCGTTCGCCCGTACCGCGGCCCGCCGCTTGAACGGCGATCTGACCGTCAGCAGCAGACCGGCGGACGGCACCACCAGTTTTAGCCTGTATTTACCGTTGGCCTCCCAGCCGACAACCAGTTGAGGTCGGGTCATGACACCGATAGATGAAAGACGCATCAACGCCATTGTGCAACAGGTCGTCAGCGAGATTGGCCAGAAAGGCACGGCCGCGCTGCCGCCCAGCCCGCCCGCCCGCCAGGGCGATGGTATCTTCGGCGATATCGACTCGGCCGTCGCCGCCGCCCGCGAAGCACAGCTTGAATTCAGCACCCTGCCGCTCGATCTGCGGCACGACATCGTGGCAACGATGCGCCGCGCCGGTCGCGATAACGCCCATGTCCTGGCCAAGCTGGCCCACGAAGAAACCGGCTTTGGGCGGGTAGAAGACAAGGTCACCAAGAACCTGCTCAACGCCAATAAAACGCCAGGGCCGGAGTACCTCGATACCCAGGCCTGGAGCGGCGACGGCGGCCTGACCATCACCGAATATGCGCCCTACGGCGTCATCGCCTCGATCACGCCCAGCACCAACCCGACCAGCACCATCATCAACAACAGCATCAGCATGATCAGCGCCGGCAACAGCGTGGTTTTTAATGCCCATCCTGGCGCCAAACGGTGCAGCGCCTACACCATCCAGGTGCTCAACCGGGCCATCCAGAACGCGGGCGGCCCGCCCAATCTACTCACCGCCGCTGCCGAACCCACTATTCAAAGCGCCCAGGCGCTGATGCAGCACCCGCGGGTGCAACTGCTGGCCGTGACCGGAGGCATTGGCGTCGTCCGGGCCGCGATGAGCAGCGGCAAACGGGCCATCTGCGCCGGCCCCGGCAACCCGCCCTCGGTGGTCGATGAAACGGCCGACATCGAACAGGCCGGGCGTGATATCGTGCGCGGGGCCAGCTTCGACAACAACATCATCTGCACAGACGAAAAAACTACAATCGTGGTGGACCGGATAGCCGATGCGCTGGTGGACGCGATGACCGCGCACGGCGCTTACCTGCTAACCAGTTGGCAGCTTAAGCGCCTGATGCGCGCCATCATCAGCGACGATCACGGCCCCGGCAAACCGGCGGGCATGAACAAAGAATTCATCGGCCAGAACGCCGGCGTGCTGCTCAAAGAGCTGGGCATCAACGTCGGGGATGAAGTGCGTCTGGTCATCGCCGTAGTGGAGCCAGACCACCAGCTTGTCTGGTCCGAGCAGATGATGCCGATCATGCCGGTGGTGCCGGTCCCGGACGTGGATACGGCCATTGAACTGGCCCAGGCCAGCGAGCACGGCTTCCGGCACACGGCGAGCATGCACAGCAAACACCTGGATAACTTGAGCAAGATGGCGCGTGTCATGGATTGCTCGATCTTTGTGAAGAACGGCCCCAACTTCAGCGGCATAGGGTATGGCGGCGAAGGCTACTGCTCGTATACGATTGCCAGCCCGACCGGTGAAGGGCTGACGACCTGCCGCAGCTTCAGCCGCCTGCGCCGCTGCACATTGAAGGATAGTTTTCGTATCGTCTGAGGACACGACAATGGTTTTTGTTTTGTCGCGTTCACGTTAAATCTGAAGCGTCTGTAACCGTATCCTGAAGGTCAAGAGTACCCTTGAGCGACGTAATCTCCCCCACGCCCGAAACTAACCAACGTCCGGTGATCGAGCCGGCTCTGGCCTTGCTGGAATTCAACAGCATCGCTGCCGGGATGTTCAGCGGCGATGCGATGGCCAAACGCGCCGAGCTGGCCGTCATTTTCGCCGGCACCGTTCAACCGGGCCGTTACCTGGTGCTGGTGGGCGGCGCCGTGGGCGAGGTCGAGGAAGCGCTAACCGCCGGCCTGGCCGCCATGCCTGAGGCCCTGACCGACCACGTCTACCTGCCGGGCGTCCACCCAGATGTTGTGCGCGGCCTGACGGCGGGACGCCTTACCTTCAAGGGAGACGCGCTGGGCATCGTGGAAACATCCAACGTGCCGGCCGTTATTCAGGCGGCTGACGCCGGCATCAAAGGCGCGGACGTCCAGATTGTGGAGGTGCGGCTGGCCGATGGCCTGGGTGGAAAAGGATTGGTCCTGTTCGACGGCAAAGTATCGGATGTGGAGGCTGCCGTTGAAATCGCCAGCAGCAGCATTCCCTTGAAAGCCCTGGTTCGGCAGGTGGTCATCTCACAGCTTCACCCGGAGATGGCCGTAAACATCCAGGCGACAACGCGCTTTGGACCGCGCCTTGGCTGGACCTCGGAATAACAAAGAGTCTGTCATGTCACGTTACATCCCTGTAGAAGAGCGCCACCTGCGCCAGCAGATCTGCGATATCGGGCGGCTGATGCATCAGGCCCGTTACATCGACGGCACCAGCGGCAACATCAGCGCGCGCCTGGGCCCGGATCGCGTCCTGATCACGCCAAGCGGCCTGGCCAAGGGGTTTATGGAACCCGATCAGCTGATTATCGTCAACATGGCCGGTGAGAAAGCCGGACCCAGCACCGGGGCGAACCGTGATCTGAAGCCGACTTCCGAACTGCCCATGCACCTCGAGTGTTTCCGGCAGCGACCGGATGTCAACGGCGTCGTCCATGCCCACCCGCCTACCGCCATCGCGCTCACCATCGCCGGCATCAGTTTGCAGCGCTGTGTGATACCGGAAGCCGTGGTGAGCTTAGGCCTGATCCCAACCGCCCCTTACTCTACCCCGTCCAGCCAGGAAAACCGCGACGCCATCCGCAATCTGGTGGTCAACCATGACGCGATCATGCTGGCCTATCACGGGTCGCTGACCGTGGCGGATGATGTATGGCAGGCCTACCTGCGGCTGGAAAGCCTGGAACACACCGCCGATATTCTTTTTAAGGTCAACCAGCTTGGTGGCGGGCCAGAACTACCCCCGGAACAAGTCGCCAAGCTGCTTGATCAGCGGCGGCGCGCCGGGCTGGCCCGTCCCCAGGACGAAGCCCTATACTGTGAACACTGTGGTGTTTGCCACTACCCTGGCGCACATTCGACGCCGGTCGAGCCTGTCGACAGCACGCTGGAAGCCCACGTGCGCGAAGCCGTGCAAAGAGCGCTCTCAAACCTGGCATGACATCCGGGGAAGGTGGAGCTTCAGGTTAACTCTTGACCCTGGTACGGCCTCATGGTACACTAACGCGCGTCATCAAAAGCAATGCCCCCATCGTCTAGAGGACTAGGACGTGGCCCTTTCAAGGCTAAGACTGGAGTTCGAATCTCCATGGGGGCACAGCAGTATCCACGGTTGAAAAAGCTGTGGGTATTTTGATTTCTAGTCTGTATGCGGGTCTTCCCCACCCTCCTGCCCCAGCCAATTCACTGTCAAAAGAAGCGCGCAACGACGAGACTCGGCAGCGTCATGACGCTGGCGAGTCGGTCGCAAAGCTGGCAGTTGATTATGGTGTGTCCATGCAACGAATCCATCAGATACTACGTGGGGCACGTCGATAAGGTCGTCTGGTGGCGATTCTATTCAATGATTGGCTGTTTTATGCACCCTCAAGCACCCGCCTCATCGGGGCCAATGCCGCCAGGGAGTCCACCGCATCAGTGAGGCGATGGCGTAGGATTCGAGTTGTTACGAGGGCAGCCCCCTGCCCTCGTATGTTATGCCTCTCACAACCACCTCTTGATCAAGTGAGGCCGTACTGTTCAGCTTTACTCTTTAAGAACGCAAGCCCTTCTCTGGCTAGAATCTCGGGTGTCTCTTTCGGCGGACGCCACAGGCACGTTGCTGCCGCCAGATCCGGATTGATGGCTGCGAACGACTCCAGCACCAGCGGCCCCGTGTAGTTAGCATCGGCCAAACCGCGGAAGGCGTCGTCCCAATCAATCGTACCTGTGCCCACCAACCCCCGGTGACTTTCACTCATGTGGATATATCCCAGCACATCGGCCGCATCCACAATCGGCTGGTAGAAACCCTGCTCCTCAATGTTCATGTGGTAGGTGTCCGCATGGAGCAGCAGATTATCCGCGCCAATTGCTTTGATCGTGTCTCGTGTATCGGCCAGCGAGTTGTACAGATAGGTCTCGTAACGGTTGCAGGCTTCCAGCGCCAGAGTTATCCCGCGCCGTTTGGCATCTACCGCGACGTCTCCGATCACGTCAATCACGGCCTGACGCTCGGCGAGCTGCGGTGGCTTACCCGTCAGCGTGCCCAACGAGTAGGCGATGCAACCCCCAAGAAAGATCCCGCCCATCTCCTCGAGCTTGTCCAGCGCCCGCGTGAGGAACGCCTTGGCCCGATCCGGATGATCCGGCAGATGCGAATCTTTAGGCAGCACAAGCGACGCGACCCCCTCAATACCCGCTTGCGCCAGCGCCTTCTTGTGTGAGGCAGCATCGAACTCCTCAGGTTTCAGAAGCGGGATTTCAATGAAGTCAACCCCGGCTGCTCCGGCCTGCTTGATAGCGTGGTTGCCTGTTTCAGTGGTCCAGTCGCCAATCCAGACAAATGCATGGGCGCCATAACGAGTCATATTGTCTCTCCTGTGAGTAGTACCTAGCCGCGCGCTTCTGCGATACGGCGTTCGTAGTCATCAGAACGGAAAAAAGCAATCGGGTCTGCGGGCAAGCCCTGTTCAAGTCGCACCTGGGCCAGCAGTGGACGCACATCGGTCTCGTATGCATCAACCAGCAGGCGGTGCGCACCAAGCACATCCCCCTGAAGTTGCCGCTGATGCAACGTGTCGTAGTCCACAAGCAGGGCCTTGGCATAGGCAGACTGGCAGTTCTGGATGCTGATCAACACTGCCTGCAGCTTGCCTTCCACATTATGATTCTGGTCTAGCATATAGGCCACATCTTTAGCGCTGTCGCTCGCCCCAACCAGTTCGGTGAAGATCTCAAACAACTCGAACGGATTGACTGTACCCACGATCAGATCATCATCGCCATATTTGCGCGCATTGAAGTGGAAACCACCCAGTCGCCCTTCGTCCAGCAGATAGGCGACAATGTGCGCGATGTTGGTACCCTGAGCATGATGACCGGTATCAACCAACACGGCGGCGCGCTCGCCCATCTTGAGGGCGGTTGCATAGGCCATACCCCAGTCGGCCAGATCGGTGTGATAGAAAGCAGGCTCATAGAACTTGTACTCAATGAGCATGCGGGCACCATTGGGTAGATGCTTGTATGTCTGGGCCAGCGCCTCTTCCATGCGGCGCTTACGCAGGCGAATACTGTCCTGCCCGGCATAGTTGGTGCCATCGGCGAACCACAGGCTCAGGTCCTTGCTGCCAATCTTGCCCATGATCGCGCAGCACTCACGCAGGTGGTCCAGCGCCTGCTCACGCACGCCGCTTTCCGGATGCGTGATGCTGCCCAGTCTGTACTCGTCTTCCTGGAACAGATTGGGGTTAACAGCGCCCAGCGCCACTCCCTTCTCCTCAGAAAACTGGAGAAGCTCATCCCAGTCCCCTGGCCTGTCCCACGGAATGTGGAGCGCCATCGAAGGTGCAACACCGGTCAGGCTGTTGATGTAGGCCGCATCCGCCAGCTTTTCGAAGACATCACGGGCTGCTCCTGGGTGGTGAAACACCTGGAAGCGTGTGCCGCTGTCGGTATACGCCCACGAGGGCGTCTCAATATGCTGGTTCTTCAGCTTGGCCTTGACCTGCTCCACGTCAATGCCTTGCGCTGTGAGCCTTTCCGCAAGGCGATCATAGTCTACCTGAAAGCTCATCCAGCCTCCTCCTACTTGGTGATCGACTCCAGATACTGCACAAATACAAACAGGTCACGCAAGACAACATCAGCCAGGCCAAAATCCTGATAGGCCGAGAAACGGTTCGGTATAGCTACGCTGACCATGCCTGCTGCCCGGGATGCCGAGACACCATGCGGCGAGTCTTCAAGGACCACACAATCTTGCGGCCTTACACCCAACCGGTGCGCTGTTTCAAGGAAAATCCCCGGATCTGGCTTGCTGGCAGCGACCTCGTCCCCCGCAGTGATCGCGTTGAATGCCCCACTGAGGCCAATGATTTCAAGTATCATCGTGATATCATCCTGGACCGATGACGAAGCGATAGCCAGCTTGAGCCCGGCTGATCGACAGGCCGTTAAACATGCCACAGACTGCGCCCGCAGCAATTGCGACGAGAAATCCCCCGATGGATCCGAAACCGAGATCGCGCATCGCAATAGCGGCTAACACCCCAATAAAGCCAGCCATAGACCCGACTGATAGGTCAATGCCACGACTGGTGATTACAAACGTCATCCCGACCGAAATCACCGCATTGATGGACGCCTGCAAAGCTACCTGCAGCAAATTGTGCTTAGTCAGGAAGTACTGCTCACGCAGCTACGCCGGGAGTTAGGGCTGGAACCGCCAGCCCGTCGTGAGGAGCAGTCTGTCGTAAAGCGCCAGGCGGCCTGAGCCCGTTCACGCCGCCTTGTTTTTACAGAAGATTTGGGACTTGACCTAGTAAATCAAGTATACGGACTGAATTTTAGTAATCTTGACCTCATTATCCTTCACACGATATTTCTACTTATTGAATACCATTGTCTTCAATTATATGCAGTTCATGTGCGAAGGCATTTTGAACAAACACCCAACCTCCATCTTGCCGCTGGTACCAGGTAATATTTGGCGGTGTCGTCTTCGCATCGAGCGATCGCTGTTGTTGGGTGCCAAGCCAACAGGAGAGCTATTGGCAGACCCGGGCTAAAGACCACCGTCGCCCGGACCAGAAACGCCAGTTTGGCAGCCTGCGGGGAATCAACACCCGGCTGAGCGGGTCAGCTCTCCAAGCATCAAAAAAGCTTTGATCATGATCTTTGTCTGCCCGGTTCGGCGATTATCTATTTGCAAACCCGCACGGGAAATTCTAAAATCACTATAGTGATACCTGTCTACTGACAGGTGCATAGTCTAAGGAGAAGAAGAAGAATGAAAAAGCTTTTGGCGATTTTGCTGGTCAGTATGTTTGTGCTGGCGCTGGTGCCTGCCGCCGGAGCGCAGGGCGATCTCGGCAGCGAAGACAACCCCATCCAGGTGTACTTCGTGCCCTCCGTTGAAGTCCAGGCTATCGTTGAGGGCGGCGAGATCATGGCCAATGCCCTGGCGGAAGCGACCGGCCTGAACTTCGAGGTCTTCGTGCCGACCTCTTACGCCGCCACCATCGAGGCCATGTGCGCGTCCCCCGACAACTCGATGGGCTTCATACCGGCGGCGGGCTTCGTGCTGGCCAGTACGCGTTGTGGGGTCGAAGTCGGCGCGGCAGCCGTACGTTATGGCTGGCCCTTCTACTGGGCGGAGTATATTGTCCGGCGCGACAGCGACATCTACACCCTCGGTGACCTGGAAGGCAAGACCTGGGGCTACGGCGATCCTACCTCCACCTCCGGCTTCATCGTACCTTCGGTTGAGATGCAGGCGATGGGCATCGAGCCGGGCGACACCGTCGAAACCGGCGGTCACAACCAGACCGTGCTGGCCGTCTATGATGGCGCAGTTGATTTTGGTACCGTCTTTTTCAGTCCGCCCCAGATGCCAGAAGGACATGCCGCCTGGCGCTCCGGCGACCTGCCCGAGCCGTGGGACCTTTCGATCGACGAAACCTATATCAACGATGCAGGCCGCCTTTACGTTGGCGACATCCGCGTGATGGATGCCCGCCAGGCCGTCCGTGAAACCGCGCCGGACATCGTCGACCAGGTGCGTATCCTGGCCATCAGCGCCCCCATCCCCAACGATACCTTGAGCTTCGGCCCGGACTTCCCCGTTGGACTGCGCACCCAGATCATCGACGCGCTGGCCGCTTTCACCGCAACCGACGCCTGCCTGGAATCGCTCTGCAGCCCGGACTTCTACGAGTGGACGGGCGTCGAGCCGATTGAGGACAGCGTGTTCGACTCCGTGCGGCTCCAGTTCGAAATCCTTGGCCTGACCGCGGAAGACGTCTTCGGCGAGGGCTAAACAGTCCTCCTTATCACCCTGAAAAAAGGGTATACTAACGGGCAGAGCAACTCACTCTGCCCGTTTTCTTTTCCGGAGAACCTAATGCTCAAAATAGAACACGTTACCAAGATTTATGACAACGGTACGCTGGCGCTCGACGATGTGAGCTTCGAAGTGCCGGACGGCCAGTTTGTCGTGATCATCGGTCTGAGCGGGTCCGGTAAATCAACGCTGCTGCGCTGCATCAACCGCCTGATCGACCCTACCGAAGGGCGCATCCTCTGGAACGACGTTGACATCAGCGCCGCCACCGACGAAGAACTGCGCCTGATCCGCCGCCGCTTCGGCATGATCTTCCAGCAGTTCAACCTGGTCAAACGGTCCCCGGTGATCACCAACGTGCTGGCCGGCCGTCTCGGTTATACCAATCCCCTTTGGAGCCTCGTCAACCATTTTACGGCAGAGGACAAAGAAGCCGCCCTGGCCAAGATGGCACGGGTGGGCATCCGCGAAAAAGCCTATGCCCGCGCCGACGAGCTGAGCGGCGGCCAGCAGCAGCGTGTCGGTATTGCGCGCGCCCTGATGCAAGAGCCGGAACTCATGCTGGCCGACGAGCCGGTGGCCAGCCTGGACCCGGCTACTTCCCATTCCGTGATGAAGTACCTGGAACTGCTCAACAAAGAGGACGGCATCACCATCCTGTGCAGCCTGCACTTCCTCAGCCTGGCGCGCGCCTACGCCGACCGCATCATCGCGCTCAAGGACGGCAAGCTGGAATTTGATGGTGTCCCGGCGGACATTGACGAGAAGCGCTTCAAGGATATCTACGGCGAAGACGCCGTTCGTGTCGAGATTGCTTAGGGGAGACCGCGTGAACAACAAAATGCCTTCATCCCGCAGCGTGCTGCGCCGGATCGCGATCCTGGTTGGCGTGCTGGTGGGTGTTTTTATTTACGCTTATGGCTGGCGGGTCACCGACATCAACCTGGCGGAAACCCAGGACCAGATTCGGCAGGACTCAGTGCAGCGGGCGCTGCGCGAACTGCTCTCACCGGACGTATTCGACCAGGAGCGAGAATCCTCATTCGTCGAGACCAACATCTTGCTGAACTGCTCCGGCGAGGCAGCGGCGCTCGAACAGCCCACGCCTGAAGCGGGCGCGCCCAGCGTCACTATCTCGCAGGAATGCGGTTCGCGGGGCGACCTGATCACCGTGGAGGGCGTCAACTTCCTGCCCGGCAGCGACGTCTTCCTGCGCTGGATACCGCCTGGGGGGCAGAGCCGCCCGCTGGTCCGCACCGATGTCAACGTAGACGGGCACTTTATCACCGTGGTGACCGTGCCCAGCCTGCGCGCCGGGCAGGACGAAATCCACGTGATCGAGGTGGAGGAAAGCATCCCCGTCGGCCTACCCTACTTCAGCGACACAACCCAGGTCGTCATCGATAAAATGGTCGAGACGCTCTTTCTGGCCTTGATGTCCACCACCCTGGCCGTGCCGATCGCCGCCGCGCTCAGCTTCCTGGCGGCGCGCAACTTGATGCGCCAGATCAGCCTGCCGCTGGGCAACGTGCTGGTCGGCTTCATCCTGCTGCCGGTGGGCTGGGTGCTGGGCGTCATGGTGCTGGCCCCGCTGGGATTGCAGGCCGTAGCCTGGGGCAAGGACCTGCTG
>DAOUEM010000422.1:0-1884 GCA_034430555.1 Anaerolineae bacterium
CCTCGAAGGTCCCGTTGCCGCGCAGCCAATCCAGGAAATCATCGGCAAAGGTCGGCAGGCCGGTGCGCCCCGACTGCGCGCGTAAATACCCGATATCCTCGTCGGTGACCGAGGTTACCTGTATCCAGTTGATCAGCCACTCCAGGCCAGCGTTGATACAGTAACCGGCCATGTGCACGCCGTACTCCGGGTAACTGCGGAAAAAATGGTCAAACTGCGCTCTTTTTTCATGCAGCCCCTGACGGAAATAGAGGTGGGCCATCGTCAACTGGTACATATCCGTAAAAAGAAATCCTTCGGCGACTTTGCGTTCAGACGGTTTCATCGCATACTCTTTCGTATAAACAGATTTACCCTGGCCGGTAACTGGCCCGGCATGCGCGGTGACGGCAGCAGGCATCCGAACAGGCGCCATCACAAGGCCGGATGTCAGCGCTCAGCCACCCCAATCAACACGCCGGTACGGGTAAAATAGGGTATACTCCCGCCCCGGTTTGGGCACCAGGTGATACCTTAAGGATACCGCAGATGAATATTGCAGTGACAGGCTCGATTGCCTACGACTATATCATGCGCTTCCCCGGAAAGTTTGCCGAGCATATCATCCCGGAGAAGATCGACCGCATCAGCTTGAGCTTTCTGGTCGACGAGATGACCAAACACTGGGGTGGTGTGGCAGCCAACATCGCATACACGCTGGGGTTACTCGGGCAGGAGCCGCGCCCCAAGCTCGTCGGGACGGTGGGCCGTGATTTTGGCGACTACCGCACCTGGCTGGAAAGTGCCGGGGTCGATACATCCACCGTGCGCCAGATCGATGACGTGTTTACAGCCTCGTTTTTTGTCAATACGGATACCGTAAACAACCAGATCGCCTCTTTTTACGCGGGCGCGATGACCTACGCCAGGAACTACACCCTCGACGAGTTACTGCCGGGCAAACCCGATCTGGTGGTGGTCTCCCCCAACGATCCGGAAGCCATGCAAAACTACGTCGCCGAGTGCCATGCTGCCGGTATCCGCTGTATGTATGACCCCAGCCAGCAGGTGGCTCGCCTGGATGGCCCGCCGCTCAAACATGGCATCGAACACTGCTCCATACTGATCTGCAACGAGTACGAGTTCGAGATCATCATGCAGAAAAGCGGCCTGAGCCGCGAAGCCATCATCGATCAAGTCGAAGTCGTGGTCGTCACCCGTGGGGAGGATGGTACGCACATCTTCACCGAAGGCCGCCGGATCGACGTGCCGATCTTCCCGGTGGAAGCGATTAAAGACCCCACCGGCGTCGGCGATGCCTTTCGCGCGGGTTTGCTGCGCGGGATGTCCGCCGGGTGGTCATGGGAGCTGGCCGGTAAAGTCGGGGCGCTGTGTGCGACGTACGTGCTGGAGCATACCGGGACGCAGAGTCACACCTTCACGCCGGCGGCGTTCGTGAAGCGCTTCCGCACCGTCTTTGATGACGAGGGCGCCCTGGATGCGCTGCTCGACTGAGCGAACATGCCCGAGCATTGGACCATATCCCCCTGACTGAGATTTCAGGTCCGATCCGTAGTCCTTGACCACGGATCGGGCTTATGGCGCTAATGCCCAGAGCGATCTGCCGCCACCGCACCGCCAGCAAGGAACAGGTCCTGGAGGACCGCCCGGCATATTACATGGCACCGGTTTTGCTGGGAAGGGATAGTCTCCCGGCAGTAGCCCGCGTAAGGAAGCCGTCAGCAAACCGATGGCGACAAGCCATCAAAGCTGTGTTAAAATGGCCTGTCGTCATCCTAAAAAAGGGCGCACGAGCGCCGGGAAACATGGTAAGGAGTTTTCATGACAATCGAACACGATGTACGCTCGCTCGATCTCGCGACCGGTGGCCGCCTCCGCATCGAG
>DAOUEM010000423.1:0-20531 GCA_034430555.1 Anaerolineae bacterium
TGGACCGCCTGACTCCTGGCCGCCTGACGGCTCACGAAGTCGCCTACATGGCCCACACCGTCGAAACAGATATGCTCCAGCGCCAATCCGGCATCCAGGACCAGTTATGTTCGGCTTACGGCGGCATCAACTTCATCGATATGTACCATTATCCACATGCTTCGGTCTCGCCCCTGCTGCTGTCGAATACCACCTGGTGGGAATTGGAGCGCCGGTTGGCCCTGGTCTACCTGGGTAAAACCCATGACTCGTCCCAGGTGCATGAAAAAGTTATCCACGAATTAGAAGATGCCGGGCCGGCCAGCCCTCAGCTTGAAGACCTGCGCGTCACCGCCGATAAAGCCCGTGACGCGCTGTTCGCCGGTGACTTTCAAGCGTTTGGCCGGTCGATGGTCGATAATACCGAAGCCCAGGCTCGCCTCAATCCCGCCTTAGTCAGTCAGGATGCCAGGCGCGTGATCGAAATCGCCCGCGAATACGGCGCGCTGGGTTGGAAGGTCAACGGGGCCGGTGGGGAAGGCGGATCGGTGACCGTGTTGTGCGGCGCTCAGTCGCACCGCAAACGGGCGATGCTGCGCGAGATCGAGCAGGATAATCCCTTGTTCAAAAACATCCCTGTTTATCTCAGCCGCTATGGCTTGCGCACCTGGGAACAGGCGCCCGGTCAATCGCCTGGATAACCTGGAGGAGCGACCTTGCTACGTATAACAGCTATCGTAGGCACCGGCGGGATCGCGCGCGCACGCGATCGCCGTGCGGGAGGCCGGCAGCCGGGTCGAACTCAACACTGTCTATACCTACCGGTACGCCGAATGGACTTGCACGCTGCCTGATGGATCACTAGCCGCGTTAGCCGTTGCCGACGGCGATCCAAAAAGGGGCAGATGCCCGATTCTGCCCCCCTTCAGTTACCGATGCTGGTTTCGATCAGGTAATCGGTATAAGTCGCAGGCTGTACCGATACTCGCGCGCGTCCAACTCATAAGCCGGCAGTGTATCCGGGCCACAGCTCGCACCGCCGATGCCGCGCTGGGCATGGTCCAGGTTGAGGGTAATCTCCTCGCGCCAGACGAGTTCGTAGGTATGTGTAGCCGCTGTCAGGTCTTCGGCGGTATAGTGATGGGCGCTCACGTTGAGCAGCGGTTTGCCCTGTACCCGCAGACCGATCCCCTCGGCATTGGTGAGCGATACCCAGCGCACGTCGGTCTTGTTGCCGTTTTCCTGTGGCACGATGTATGGGAAGTACTGCTCTTCCACCGTGCCTGTAAACACGTCGACCCGGCCCCCCAGCTTCCGGTCGGCATACGTCTCCTGCGGACCACGCCCATACCAGGTAAAGCGGTCGAAGGTGCCGGGCAGCGACAGCCGCAGCCCAACGCGAGGCAGCGGCGGCAGCGCTTCATCAAGCGCCAGCCGGTGCTCGATAGTCACTTCGCCGTTCCCGTAGATGGTGTAGACCAGGCTGTTGTTGAACCCGGCGTTTACACCGGGCGCGCTGATGACTGAATCCACGCGCACTTCGACCATGCCAGGTTCGACCTGTTCTGCAATGACGGCTGTGACCTGCTCCTGTACCCGGTCCAGGCCGGCCTCCAGCCAGCGGGGGGTGAGGCCGCTGCCGCGGTTGCCGCGATCGTTGTCGGTCGGCGCTCGCCAGATATTCACTACCGGACCCTGGTGCAGCAGATCATGACCGCCGACCTGGTAAGCGCTCATCCTGCCGGTCGCCCGTTCGAAGGTGAGGGCAAAGTCGGCGCCCTGTACGGTGATAACCGCTGCCGATTCTTCCAGCGTCGCCGGCATAAGATCGCCTGCCGGACTGTCTTCAGCCGGTACGCTGATGGGCAGAAGCAGCTGTGCCCAGGCGACCTCGTGCCCTTGCTCCGCCCAGGACGTGGCCGACGCCAGCGTGAAGTGCAGCGTCAGCCAGTACTCAACGCCAGGTAGTGGTACTGGCTGCTGGTAAGGGATGGTCACGACCGCGCTTTCGCCGGCTGGAGTGGACAGTCCGGGCAGCTTGCCGGATTGTTGCACTTTGCCGTCGGCGTTCAGTGCCCAGTTGATGGCCAGCCCGCCAAGATCGGCGAAGAGATAGCGATTGGTGATCCGGATCGGTCTGGCTGCCAGATCAACCGGCTCCACCCATACTGGCTCCAGGATTTTTTTGTATTCCCAAAGCGCCGGATGCGGCTCCCGATCCGGGCTGACCAGCCCGTTCAAGCAGAAGGGGCCATCGTTTGGCTCGTCGCCGAAATCACCCCCATAGGCAAACCACTCCTGGCCGTCTTTGGTAAACTGTCGCAGCCCCTGGTCCACCCAGTCCCAGATGAAGCCGCCTTGCAAGCGTTTGTGCTGCCGGATCGCTTCCCAGTATTCTTTCAGGTTTCCCGTGCTGTTCCCCATCGAATGGGCATACTCGCACATCACGACCGGGCGGGTTTCTCCCGGTTCCTGGGCTGTCTCGATGATGCGGTCGACGCTGGGGTACATCGGCCCCAGCACGTCCACGGTTGGCGCGCTCTCCGCCGGGTGGTAGTGTACCAGCCGCGTCGGATCGTTGGCGTGTATCCAGTCGGCGAGCGCCGCGTGGTTGGGCCCGTATCCCGATTCGTTGCCCAGCGACCATACAATGACGCAGGGGTGGTTTTTATCGCGCGCGACCATGCGTTGGCCGCGTTCCATAAAAGCCGCCTCCCAGGCCGGGTCATTGGTGAGACGATCCCACACGCCATGCGACTCGATATTGGCTTCATCAAAAATAAACAGGCCGTACTGGTTGCACAACCCGTACCACCGCGGATCGTTGGGATAATGGCTCGTTCGTACGGCGTTGATATTGAACTGTTTCATCAGCTTGACGTCCGCGATCATCGAGTCGACGCTGACCACGTGGCCGGTGTCCGGATCGTGCTCGTGCCGGTTCACGCCCCGAATCTCGATCGGAACCCCGCTGACATGAATGCGCCCGTCCTTCAGCTCCACCTGCCGGAAGCCGACCTGGCAGCGTTCGACCTGCTGCACGCCGCCGGCTGCGTCCTTTAGCGTCAGAAGCAACGTATACAGGTTTGGGAACTCCGGCGACCATAGCGCCGGTTTGACCACCTGCTGCGTCAGGTCAAGAGAGGCTTCCACGCCGGCTGCGGCGGAGAAGCTGCTCACCAGAGGGGCGTCAAAGACCGGCTTGCCACTGCTGTCGTAAAGCGTCGACTCGACGGTGCAGGCCGTCACATCCGTTTGGCCCGCGTTTTTGATGGTAGCCCGGATATCCAGGACCGCGTCCCGGTAAGCTGCATCGAGGGGAGTACGCACCCGATAATCGCTGAGGCGCACCGGCGGCGCGGCCCACAGGTATACGTCGCGATAAATCCCACTCAAGCGCCAGAAATCCTGGTCTTCCAGGTAACTGCCATCCGACCAGCGGTAGACCTGCGCGGCAATCACGTTTTCACCCGGACGCAGGTAGTCGGTGATATCAAACTCGGCGGGCAGGCGGCTGCCCTGGCTGTACCCGACTTGCTCGCCGTTGATCCAGACGTAAAAGGCCGAATCGACGCCCTCGAACATCAAAAACACCCGGCGACCCTGCCAATCTTCCGGCACGGTGAAATAACGGCGGTACGAGCCGGTTGGATTGTCGTCTTCCGGCACGTTTGGCAGGTCGTCGATGGGGAACGGGTACTGGACGTTGACGTAAATCGGCCGGTCATAGCCTTGCAGCTGCCAGTTGCCGGGCACGGCGATGTTATCCCAGCCTGCTGTGTCAAAATCGACCCGGTAGAAGTCCTGGGGTGCAGAAGCGGGATTCGGTGCATACCTGAACAACCATTGGCCATTCAGCGGTTGGTAAAAGGGTGATGCCGTTCGATCCCCGGCCAGCGCGGACGGTACATCCGGATAAGGCATTAAGGGCACGTGTCCCGGCTCTTTGCCGCGGGCCAGAATCTGGGGGTTGTTCCAATCCTTAAGAGGCTTTGTCATCACTTTCCCTGTTTTATGGGTGGTAGAGGGGCCATTCGCTGCTGTAATTTAGCCCGATAGCTTAGACGGATAGCGGCGGATATGCAAGGATTTTGGTCATCTGTAAGCTAGGGACATTGTTCGTTCCAGGCCAGGGCGTATATGGCCATATTGGCCCCGCCCGCCGCTGGCGACCACTCGCCCCCGGTCTTATACACCAGGCACAGGCGGGGATCGTCCGCGTCCTGGCCCGGTATCTGGTCCGGCAGCGCCATCAGGTATCGCGCGCCCCGCGCTTCCATCAAGGCCCAGAGCTCGTCCCACTCACGGATGATCGGGATCACTTCCGGGCTGACCAGGCCGGCTAGGTCCAGGATGGGCCGCGGCGCGTAGTACCCGACCGCGCCGATGTCGTGAACGGCCAACAACTGGTCTGTGGCGATGTTCTCGGCCAGCCATTGTGAGGCTGCCACCATTTCACCCTGGATGATCTGCACGTCGGTGCCGTACTGCTGCAGACCCACACCCCAGAAGAGTACAAACTGAATCAGGGCGGTGATGGCTGCTGCCCGGCTCACCACACGCCCGCCCAGCGATCCGGTGCCCCACTGCCACAACTGCGCGGTGCCGACCACGCCCAGCAGGATCATGTGCGGCAGCGCCGGGATCACGTAGCGGCCGTGCTGGTACGGTGCCGGCAGCCGGGCCGCGTACAATCCGACCAGCGCCGCCGACCACAGAACAGGTATCAACAGCAAGATGAGCGGACGCGCCTGTCGCATCCGGCGAAGGATTGCCGCAGTGGCCACGACCATACCCGGTACCAGCAGCAGCTGCCCGCCGGCCACCAGCGGAAACAGCAGGTTAATCACCCGACCCGGAAAGGAAATGGCCAGCAGCGGCAGGTTCTCAGCCTGTTTGGCCGCCGCCGTATTCGGCAGGATGCCGCCACCCAGGCTGACATTCAGCAGGGCGTAGGGCACGAACCCCACCAGCCAGCCCAGGACAACGCCCATCGACCACATCAGCGTGCGCTGCCAGCTGTTGCCAGGGCGTGCGATCCACATGACCAGCCCGATCAGCCCGACCAGCCCGGCCCCTTCCGGGCGGGTCAGAGTTGTGGCTGCCCCGACGACGCCCAGCAGCGCGCCGCGACGCAGTGCCGACTGCTGGGAGGATTCGGCTGTATCCAGTTCCCACCAGCCCAGCCATACCAGTACCAGCGTCTCCGCCGTGAACAGCATGGTCTCCATGCCGGACGCGCCCGCCCAGATCAGGTGCCAGGAGAACACGGTCGCCAGCCCAGCCCACCAGCCGATCGCACCGGTTTCCGGCAGCATACGTTCCGCCAGCCGGACAGCGACCAGGCCGGCAGCAGCCAGGGCCAGCCCGCCCAGCACCGTTGCCCAAACCAGGAAAGGCACTCCCAACAGGTAACCTGCGCTTAGCAGCAGCGTGTAAAGTGGCGCGGTGCTCCCGGCGGACGGCTCACCTGACACAAAGGCCCACTGACCGCTGTGAGCCAGGTTGCGGGCATAGGTCTGGTGTATCCAGGCGTCATCCAGGGGGAAGCCCGGCTCGCCCAGTAATCCACCGCCGATAACATACGCTGTCACGCTGGCCAGGGCCAGCACCACGATGGTAACGTCGCGCCCTACGTTCATCCGCCGGGGATTGGCAAACACCACAGACTCCTAAAGAACATTTGTGCTAAGCCGGTGAATATGGTATGCTCTGCCTATAGTATCAGTTCCCGCCCCTGGGCGGTAGCATCCGCCGGAAACAGGTGTCACTCATGCCCGATAGTCGTTCGCCATATCCCCTTCAAGTCGTCCGTGCGCTGGCGTTGCACTGTCAGGGACTCGCTGCGCGGGGTTCGGCTGGCCCGGCGCCAACACCGGACGACATTTATAACGCTGTCGACAAGATTTGCTGCGTGCAGATCGACACGTTACAGATGGTGCAGCGCAGCCAATATCTTGCCGTGTGGAGCCGGTTGGGCAGTTATGACCCGGCTGACTTCGATGGCCTGATCTATGGCAGCACCGATCAGAAGCGTGAAATCCGCCGCCGCCTGTTCGAGTACTGGCTGCACGCTGCCTGCATTATTCCGCTGACGGATTATCGCTACAGCCTGCCGCGAATCCGCTACTACCGTGATGGCCATTCTACCTGGAACTCACGCTGGCTGGTCGAGCCGGAAAATGTTGCATTGATGCAGGACGTATATGCCCGCATCCAGGCGGAGGGCGGTCTGCGCGCCGCCGACTTCAAGCATGACCAACCCCGGCGCAGCAGCTGGTGGGACTGGAAGCCGGCCAAGCGCGCCCTGGAAGTCCTCTACGACCGGGGCGAGGTGATGATCGCGAACCGGATCAACTTCCAGCGGGTGTACGACATGACCGAGCGCGTCCTGCCGGACTGGGTGGACACGACCGAAACCAGTGAGGAAGCGACGCTGCGCTACTATCTGGAACGTGGCACCCGGGCGCTGGGCGTTTGCGAGCCGCTGCAAGCCGCCGACTATACCAAACGCAAGCGTACCCCGGCCCGCCGGATCCTGGAGGGGATGGTGGCGGATGGGACCCTGGTGGAAATCGAGGCGCTGCTGGCGGATGGACAGTCGCATCCCCTGGTCGTGCACCGCGATAATCTGCCGCTGTTGGAACAGGCCGCCGATGGGGCGCTGGTCGCCGCGCGTACCACGTTCCTCAGCCCCTTTGATACCCTGTTTTATGCCTCAGGCCGTGATGAGCAGTTCTGGGGATTCCGGCAGCGCCTGGAGGCCTACAAACCCGCGCCGCAGCGTGAATGGGGGTATTTCTGCCTGCCGATCCTGCACCAGGACCGGATGGTCGGTCGCTTTGATCCCAAGCTGGAGCGCCAAACCGGCACTTTACGCATCAAAGCCTTTTACCTGGAACCCGGCGTCGCACCGGATGACGAACTGGTCACCGGCGTCGCCGCGGCTATGCGCGACTTTATGACTTTCCACCAGGCGGATGAGTTGATCGTCGAACGCAGCGAACCGGCCACCTTTGGCCAGAAACTGCTGGCAGCGCTCTAATCGCCGGCGGCGTGAATCACCTCAAACACGCGCACCGACTCGGCGATGTCCTGCGTTACAGGCCTCAGGAAAGGCGGCGTTTCCCGCCCCTGGTATAGGTCATCGAGGGGCTGCGTGCGGTTCTCGTCCAGCAGAACATGGGTCAGGCCGTATTGCGTGGCCAGGGCACGGACGGCGTCCGGCCCGGCATTGGGGATCACCACACCCGTCAGGCCAGTGTGATAATACAGCGCCGCCGGGTCATTGCTCATCACGATGGCGTCCTCGGGCAGCACTTCCCGCGCCACGCGGATCAGCGGTCCGGCAGAGTCGCCGCCGCGGAGCCGGGGCGCGGCAATTGAAAACGTCAGGCCGGCTGCCAGCACGATAATGGCGATGGTGAATACCCACCGGGCGGTTGCCGGCTGCCAATGACGCCGGCGCGCCGCGATCCAGTCGATGGTATCGTCCAGGCCCAGGATGCCCACCACCATCCACCAGGGCAGCAGCGCCGCCGCCGAGTGAAATAGGCCGCCCCGGTAGCCGGGATAGGCAAATACCAGCGTCATTGCCAGGTGCAAAGCCGCTGCATAGAGCCATACCGGCAGCAGCAGCGGATCGCGCCAGCGGCGGACCAGCGCGATCACGATCAGCGGGCTGAGCACGATTAACCCTTCCACGGCCACGAAAGTTCCCAGGTTGCTCGTCAGCGCTTCCCACCGGCTTTGCAGGATGTTGCCAGCGCCCCAGGAAAAAAAGTCGCTCGCGTTGATCGCCGCCGGGTAGTTGACGATCTCGTTGTAGCCGCGCAGCCAGATCGTCATCGTGCCGCCGACCGGCAGCAGGCTGCCCGTTGCGTCCAGGTTGCGGATGAACCAGGGCGTCATGACCAGCAGGTACGTGCCAATACCCACCGCCAGGAAGGTCAGCCGCCGGGTGATTGGTGTTGATTGGTCGGCGGTTCGGGTTGGGAGCAGCGCCACCAGACCCAGCACGCCGACCAGCAACACGCCATCCGCGCGCGTCAGGTGAGCCAGTCCCGCCAGTACCCCGGCCAGAGCAAAACCCCGGCAATCGTTGTTGCGGCGGCCCAGGCCGATCGCCAGCAAGCTCAGCGCGCCGAACAATGCAAACGGTGTGAAAGTATCGGTGGTGGTGAGGAAAGGGACATAGTAGCCGCAGAATACGACCAGCAGCCCGGCGGCCCAGGCGTGCCGTCGACTCTTGCCCAGCATACCGCCCAGCCAGAAGGCCAGCACCACCAGCGCGACCCACATCCCCACGAAAAACACCTGGGCAACCGCGAACGATCCGCCACTCAACGCCACCAGCAGGGACGTCAGCGGCATCCAATAGGTGTGGGAAGGCGCAGGCAGTGCTTCCGGCGCGCCGATGTAGGTCAGGGCGATGTAAGGATCGGTCAGGCCTTCGCCCGTCGCCAGCCGCCGCCCGGCGTTGAAGTAATAGTAGGCGTCGGTGTAGGTGGGGCCGGGCACCGCCGCCGCGACCAGCCCGGCCACCACCAGTCCGATCAGCGCCACAGCCGCGTATTCCCCGCGCCGCAGTCTCATGGCAGCACCTCGTAGACGGTGAGCGTATCGGTGACAAATACGGGGGAAAGGAAATCCGCCCGATCCGGCGACCAGGGTATACCGCGCGGCCCGGCCAGGCTGCGTGCTATGCTGTCGACCCATACGTAGTCGGCGTGGGCGTTGGCCAGCAGGGTTTGCCTTTCGTCGTCGCTCATGGCTCCCTCGATAAAAAAGGCTTCCACCTGAGCCTTACGATCCAGGTAGTCGAGTGATTCCATCCAGTGTCCCAGGTAGGTGCGACGCCCGGTAAAAGCGACCAGTTTGCCCCCGGAGGAAAACACCGCAAAGACCACCGTCTCCTCCGGCTGATCGCGCAGCCATTCGTGAGCGGCCAGTTCGTCGCTGGTCAGGAAAAGGGCAGGACGTGTCCCTGGATGGACCTCCACAAAAACCAGGGCCAGCACCAGCACGTGGCTGATCATCGCCAGCAACAGCGCCGCCAGCGTGAGCCGCCGCCACCATCGCACCGAGCGCCCGTGATCAAGCCACCAGCGCCGCATCCCTTCCACGCCGGCAGCAGCCACCACCGCCAGCGGCACCTGCACGCCCATCAAAAAACGGCGCTGCATCTGGAGCGGCAGGTAAACCAGGACGGCCACCACCAGCACCCACACGACCGGCAGCAGCAGCGTCGGGCGTCGCTCCCGCCAGGCCTGGCGCAGCCCGACGAGCGCCGGTGCCAGCAGCCAGAAATACCCGAACAGCAGATAAACCGGCGGCGGCGACAGCGTGACGTTCTGGGCGTTAAACCCTTCCCAAACCGGGCTGCCGGTCAACGCAAGGTAGTGGTAACCCACCACCAGCAGGTGGGCGAACGCCACCGGGACCAGCATCAGCAGGCGGTTTATAGTCAGCCGTCTTCGCCGTACCGCCCAAAGCCCCAGCATAGCCGTCACCAGTCCCGTTAGCAGCATATCAAACGGCTGGAGCCAGCCCAGCAGTAAGGCGAGGGCCGTCAATAACCCGATGCTGCGCCAATCCGGCGAGGCCAGCCAGCGATCGAAGACCAGCATAAAAGTGACCAGCGCGGCCACCGCTGCCGAAAAATGAGGGAACGTCAGCGCGGCCAGGAAGGTATAGGCATCCAGCAGCCAGAACTCGATCGGCGCGATCTCCTGGCGGGTGAACTCCGGTGCGATAAAGTACAGCATCCACCCCAGCCCGCCGACCACAGTCGCCAGCAGGAACGCCGTCCAGCGCGACCGATCATCCGGCAGAAAGTGGGTCGCGAACCGCCACATCGCCAGGACCATGGCCAGCGTACACGCCGCCCGCGCCAGGTGGTACGCCAGCACCGGCGACAGGCTGAACACTCGCGCCAGGTGCCCCAGCGCCAGGTAAAAGGTCTGGATTAGCGCCGGGGGGTGCGCTTCCGGCGTGAACAGCAGATGGTACAGCCATTCGCCGCGTAAGCCCAGTTGTATCTTTGCCAGGTGGCTGTTGTAGTCGACGCGGGTGGTGTAGAGGGCGTTGCCGGTAAAGGCTCCGCCTGGCGGCGCGTCTAGATAGCCGGCCAGGTAAGGCGCAAACACCACGATCAACAGCAGGGCTGACGCTAGCCACACCCGGCGAGGAACCGACATCATGGGTTCACTCCTCGCAGCCGGGCCGCGACCGGGCGGCGGCATCCGGTTCCGTGAATGGCACGATCAGCAGGTCTTCAAAGGCGGTACTATCGCCTTCCCGGTAGTGCGCTCGCAGCCAGGTTAAATGTGGATGCGCGTTATTGTATTGCGATTCTTCCCGGTCGAAGATCACGAACCAGACGCGGTCTGCACCATCGGTCGCCGCCGCGATGCAGGGCTTGGCCAGCAGATTCAGCACTTCCTGCGTCGGCAGGGCCAGCGTGTCTTCCGGGCTGCCGGGACGGTCGGCGACGTAAGGCTGTGAAAAATCGGCATCTAGTAGGCGGCCGTAATAGACCATGGGCAGGGCGGTCAGCTTGTTGCTGTGGACCACTACATCACCATCCTGCGCCTGCGTGGTTAGCCAGGTCACCGCCTGGTCGAAGGGCGGATTGGGGAAGGTTCGCCACGTGATATGAAAGAGATATCCGGCTGCCGCCACCACGATCCAACCGGCCACCAGCATACCGAGAATAGGGCGGGGCAGTCCCCCTTTGACGATCAACCAGGCCAGCGCCAGGTAAAACACCACGCCCTGCGCCAGTAAGGCCCGGTCCAGGTAGACGGGCGCTAAGAACTGCGAGGCCAGCCACATCAAGGCCAGCGAACCGAACGACAGCCACAGCACCCATCCTAAGGCCTGGCGCTCGTGTGACCCCATACGGCGGCGGCGCAGCATCACTTGCAGCACGAGGAACACCGCCAGTACCAGCCCTACGAAAAACGTCGGCAGATTCCAGGAGGAAGGGATATCCAGTGCGATGGAGGTAAACGAGCGCAAGGTGAGCAACGGGCGCAGCGGTGAGGGGCGCGGCACCCAGTAATACGCATTTAGCTTGTTTAACTGACCGGGCAGCTTGACGAGCCAGGGCAGGTAGAGGACCAGCGCCAATCCTGCCGAGGCCATCGTCGGCAGCAGGCGATCCCAACGGCGGGACAAGATCGGCAGCAGGCCCAGCGCTGCCAGGTAAAAAGCCGCGAGCTGCTGCGTGTACATCGCCAGCGCAGCCAGCACGCCAAAGGCTGCCCACCAGCCGCGTCCTCTTCCTTGCCAGGCGCGTCGGTAACACCATGTTGCCAGCAGCAAGAACAGGGTCAGCAGGGCGTACATGCGCGTTTCCTGCGAATACTGGATGTGAAACGGCGCCAGGGCCGTGATCAGGGCGGCGGTCAGCCCGGTTCGCCGGTCGAAAAGATCCGCCGCCAGCCGGAAGACTACTCCCACCGTCACAACGCCGATCAACACGCTGTAGAGGCGGACCAGCGCCGGCGCCTGGCCGAACAGACGCATCCAGCCGTTGAGGGTGGTGTAGTACAGCAGCGGATGGATGTCCGCTGCGCCGCCCTCCACCGGGGCCAGTGTGCCGTAGATCATGGCTTCCAGGCCGGTCTCGGCGAAGAGTACGGCGAAAGCTTCGTCATACCAGAGTGTGCGCTCGCCCAGGTTGACCAGCCGCAAACCGGTTGCCAGGAGCAGAATCACCAGCAGCCAGACCAGCGCCGATCGTTGAGAGGTTGCTAACTGCACGTTTTTACTCCGTTGCAGTTGAAGCCTGCGCCGGGGTCTGCTGTCGAAGCCGCAACAACAATACCGCCGTCCAACCGGCCAGAATCGCCGTCCGGGCCAGGACCAGCACCACGTACGGCGTCACCAGCCCGCCTGTGATCACGCCGCCTGTATCGCCTGTACGGATGAACAACAGCGGATACTCGGTGAAGGTTACCAGGCTGAGCAGCAAAATCGCGAGCACGCCGTCACGCCGCGGGAAGTTCAGGAGCGCCAGGGGGATGATCAGCGCCAGCCACTGCGGACTCCAGCCCTGCGCCCACAAGAAAAACACCAGCAGTGTCAGCATGACGAAAGCCACCAGCCCCTGATCGTCGCGGCGCCGTGTCTGCAAAAAGGCATAGAAGCCGAAGCCGCCAAATACGATCAACCGCAGCGCCGAGGGGATCACGGCAGGGTTACCGGTCAGCATCGTCGCGTTCGCCACATCGAGACGCGCCTCCACCGCCCCAAATATGCCCGTGCTGAAATTACCGTCGATCAGCGCCCACACCGTGCCGTACGAGGATTTGCCAAACTGGGCCGCCAGCGAAACCGCTCCCATTTCGCCGGTTGCCGCGATCAATAGGAGATAAACCAGCGCAAATCCACCGAGGGTTATAACCGTGTACCGCAGCGCGGACCGCCAGCCACGGAATCGCCAGACCGCGCCCAGCAAGATCAGCGGGACGAACTTAACCAGCCCGCCGAGCAAGGCCGCTGCCGCCGAGCGATCGTCGAGTCGGCGCAGCAGCCACCACACGCCAAGCAGCAGCCAGAAGGCCACCATCGCCTCGAACGTCCACCACAGGAATACGGCCGGGGCCAACAAGACGGCATATATCCAGGCGAGGGCCAGGCCGGTGTCCCGCCCGTGCAGTCGCTCGCCGATGAGGCGCACCAGCACGAGGTTACCCGTATCAAACGCCAGCATGATCAGGCCCATGATACCGGCGAACGCGGTGTAATTGCCCGTGCCTTCCACTGCCGTGAGCTGGTACACGGTGACATACATGGCAGGCCAGATGGGCGGGAACTCACTCCAGTAATCGCGGAAAGGCAGCAGGCCCTCTTCGCTCAGAGCGCCCAGCGCCTGGTAGTAAGACAGGTCGCCGCCCGTACTCACGCCGCGCTCGGTTTCCTCCAGCAGAATCGGCTGGTAGATGATAAGCAGCATCAAGCGGAATCCGACGAACAGGTACACCAACAGGCGGAAGTCGCGAAGCAACCTGAGGCTGCCCGGCTGAGCAGTGGTCATGACTCCTCCTCGCGCTCAAACAAAACGGCTAGCTCGTCTTCGTAGGATAACCGCCAGCCCGGCTCTTCGCGCAGCGCGCGCGCCAGCCCGCTGCCTGCCTCGATCACCACCCATGAAACGTCGTATTTGTCCAGGGTCTCCTGCCACTGGTCGGCCAAAAATATCACGTTGAGATATTCTGTCAGGAATTCGTCGCCATAAAGGTCGGTGCGGCCATCCACGAAGACCGGGTCATCCGGCACGGCGAACATCAGGTAGCCGCCCCAGTTGTAGCTGTTGAACATCAAGCCGTCCGGGCGTTGCTCGTTGATGTATTCGGCGACGTTGACTGGCAGTATCTCGCGCTGGGCTTCTTCCACGAATGAAGGCAGGACCACCGCCGTTACTTTCAGTAATCCGCCCAGGGCGATCACGATCAGCAGCACCCAGTTGAACCGGGCCATCATCGGCCTGACCCGTGTGGTGGGTCGTATCTGCCAGCCGCGATCGGTCAGGAACGCGTCGACGTGCCGGGCCATCACCGGCGAAGCCACTACGGCAAATACCGCGATATTGCGCCCGGCCAGGAATCCCATAAGGGCCGTGCCAGCGATCAGCGCCAGGTCTGTCCAATCGAGGCGTTCGTTGCTCAGCCCGGCAAACCCCAGGGCGCCAATCAGCAGGGCTATAAAGGGCCACGTCTGTCGCTCGTGAAAATTCGGCGAAGCCCATTCCTGGATGAAGTCCTGCAGCACGCCGATATTGACCGTGGCGAACGGTACGCGCAGCATATCAAAACCGAAGGGGTTGATCACCAGGACGGCTACCGACACGGCCATCACCAGCAGGATTCTGCGGATGCCGCGCCAGGACACGCGATCCGGCGCGTCAGGGCTGAACAGGTGCCCGGCCACTTCTCCGGCCACCAGACCTATCATGAGGATGAAGCCAATGGCAAAACCGGCATGCATATTGCACCACAGCAGGATCACCACCGGGATCAGCCACAGCCGGTCGACGCCCTGGCGTTTGTAGAGGTGCAGCAGGTAATAAACCGCGGTGCTGAAGAAAAAGGTGAACATTTGCGGGCGCGGCGACCAGAACACGGCCGCGGCGGCCGCCCCCAGTACCACCACAAACGCCCGCACGTATACATTGCCGGGACTGGCGCGGTAGACCAGGGCCATGCCCGCCGTTGCCAGGGCCGCCGTCATCAGCGCCAGGCCGATGTTGCCGCTATCACCTGGTGCGCCATGCCCGCCGGTAGCTGCGTAAACCAGGTACATGACGATCTGCGAGCCCCAGCTGTGATTGGTCCAGGGTTCGTTGAACCGGGTGTAGGAGAACAGATCCGCTCCGATCACCGTCCGATGTTCCAGTTGGTAAGCGCCGCTGCGCAGGTGCCACCAGATGTCGGTATCGACCGGGGTCCGTGTGGCCATGGCAAAGAGCAGGATAAAAAGTATAGCGGTCGTCAACCGCTGGGTGGTCAACTGACGCCACATATGCGCTGCCTATCACTAAGGGTTATGCGCGCAGTGTATCACAGCCAATGGGGCAGGCAAGTGACTCCTCCGGTGAGGCCGGGAGAGGCGTACCATGGCCCTAAAGCTAACGGGCCGGAGGGGTGTATTCACTGGAGACAAGGGGGTATGGTAAAACCGGTTTCTCCGCATGAGAAGGCAAGCGCCAGAAGCGAATATCCAGCGCTCGCGCCCGGTGCAGGCAGCGGTTGGCCAGCCCATCACGCCCCATCTGCCGGGCACACAGGCTTTTGTTCCACCAGAGCGCGGCGATATTTTCATCCAGGGCTAAAGCCTGGTCAAAGAGCTTGAGGGCGGAGTTGAGCCGCCCCAGGCCGAACAGGGCCGTGGCATGCAGGAACAGGATCATCCCGTTTTCTTCCATCTCCTGACCGTGCTGCGCGGCCCCCAATGCGGCCTCATAATGACCGGCCCGCAAGGCCGCTTTTGCGTACTCAAGCCAGGCGATCACATCAGCACTGGCCAGACGAGTCAACCGCTCAAAGGCGCGCATTGCCTTCTGGAATTCGCCCACACGGTTATAGGCCAGGCCTAACCACCGCCAGCCATCCACGTCGGTGCCATGCGTCTCCAGGCCGCTGCGCAGAAACTGAATTGCCAGCTTGGGCTCATTGAGGTGCAGCAGGAGTACGCCCTGGGCGAGACGGTCCAGCCCATTGGTGCTTTTTTGCCCGGCGATCTCGGGGACGCTTAGGCGAGGCCGGCGTATTTCGTCAGGACTCTGCCCGGATGCGCTCGCTTGAATCTGCCACCAATCGAAAAATTGCCGGGCCGCTGCAAAGTCCCCGGCTTGAATGGCCGTTTCACAAGTCATCGCCAGGAAACGCGGTGATGAAATAGCCTGCTGTTCCCTGGTGCGTTTCATCAGGTCCAGAACGGCTTTGCTTTGTGTGGGGGACTGCACTTCTTCCAGTAGAATTTCCACTTCATCCAGGTAACCGAGTTCCAGCGCGCACTGCATGCCCAGGAGTAGGGCTGCCGGGTACTCCGGCACCTCACGGTTGATCGTCGCGCACAGGCGTGTGGTTTCTTCCAGGCGACCCTGCCGGTAAGCGATGTGGGCGCGCAGCAGCAAAGAGCGGGGCATCTTCCTGCCAACCAACACTTCAAAGTTTTCCAAAGCTTCGAGGGCCTGGGGAATGCGCCCCAGGTTAACCAGCGCCACCGCTTCCTGATAATACGCTGAGGAATCGCTGTCATCTAATTGGCGGGCTTTTATCGCCGAATAGTAGGCTTGTTCAAATAATGCCAGGCGGTTCAGCGCTTCGGCGCGGTACCGCCAGGCCGGCTGCAAAAAATGATCGAGCGTCGTCGCCCGGTTTAAGCAGGCAATGGCTTCTTCATACCGGCCCAGCTCGGCCAGGGTCATCCCTTGATTGGTGAGCACCACGGCATTCTCAGGGTTGACACGGAGAGCTTCATCAAAGCTGGCCAGCGCCTGGTCGTAGTGCTGCATTTCCGCCAGGATCACGCCCCGGTTCGCCCAGGCCACGGCATGGCGCGAGTCGATCCTGATGACCTCATGAAAGGTATTGAGTGCCTGGTTGTACTTCCCCAGGTTAAAAAGGGCTGCACCTCGCTCGTTCAGTTCCTCCAGGCTCATTTGTTCTTTGGTGAGCAGCGAAACGACCTGCCGGAACTCATACTGGAGGATTCGTGTCAGGTCCTTCTCAAGTGAACTGAAGCCATCATAACGTTCCGCCGGTATTTTTTTCAGGCACCGCTCGACTACGGCGTCCACCGAAACCAGGACGTCAGGACGCAGGGCACTTGGCGCGACCGGGTCGTAGTTAAAATGGCGCTCACGCAGCTCTTCCTGATCCTTACCGTAAAAAGGCCGGATGCCGGTCAGCATTTCGTAAAGCATCACACCAAAGGTGTAGATATCCGAACGAATATCGACCTGGTTGGCGCTGAGCCACTGTTCCGGCGGCATATATTCTTTGGTGCCAAAACCGGGCGCATCAGGACGGGTGAGGGTGGGGCCGGTCGGTGACGGGTCAGACAGTGCGATATCCTGGGACAACTCGGGCGAGACCTGCTCATCCCACATCTTTACCAGCCCGAAGTCGGTGACCTTAGCCGTCATGTTAGCCGTCAGCAGGATATTGTCAGGTTTCAGGTCGCGGTGAGCGGTGATGCCCATCAAGGCGGCATGGCGCATACCCCGGCAGATTTCTACTACCAGGCGCAGGATCTTGGGTACAGGTAATTCGGCGTGGTGCAGCAACGCGCGCAGGCTGCCTCCAGAAACATATTCCAGCAGAATGTGCGGCTGGTCATCCAGATACTCAAACCCAAGGGCCTGCACGATGTTGGGGTGCTTTTGCAGGCTGATCCAGGCTTCGGCCTCACGTTGGAAGCGCGCACGGAGCATGGAATGGTGGCTGAGCGGTTCTTTGATCGCCTTGACAACAAACGGTTCACCGCTCTGGATATCGGTGACCACATACACAACCCCCATCCCGCCGGCCAGTACATGCTCCACCTGGAACAAACGTGAACCATTCTGGTAAGGCACATGCGCCCCAACGGGCCAGCGCGTTACCGGTGCGACCGTCGGTACAAACTGGGTGACTGCCGTCGCCTGCACACCGATTAAGTAGCGTCGCTCACCGGGTAGGGCCGTCGTATGAGCAAGATTTGAGGAGCTGGCAACCAACGGATCACTATTCCTGGCAGTACAATTACAATGCCGATCAGAACTGCTCGAACTGGCTAGACTGGCAATATGTTGTCAGTGGTGCGTAAGAAGACATCTACTGACCGTTTAATTCGAGATATTAGCAAGGCATATACTATAAAGTATAGCACACAGATTCAAAAAAATATACCATTCAACTATACCACTACATAAACAATTCCTAAATAATCTGAATGGGCACGTGCGGGGGATGACGGTTCGTGCCCACAGTATCTCGGCGCGTAACGGCTTAGCGCTGATTTGATGAAGGAACTCGAATGGTTGCGAAAGGGTAACCGGACGATATAATAGGCGTGGTTACCGAATTATGTTCCCCGAATACTTTCGGCCCCGAAAGTGGAGGCAATATCTTTGTTTGGGCGTCAAACCCTGACACCACATTATTGGACTGAATCCCTGCAAGTGGCTGACGATGATATCGAGCACCTGTTTGGCGTCATGCTGGAAGGTGAGAATCCTTTAAGCAGGCATGATCTGGTGCGTTTGTTTATTGAGCAAAGGGTGCGTCAGGAGGAGGAAACCTGGCGCAAGCGGCTGGCACAGGGGGCTCTTTTCCAACCCCAAGATCACTATGAGGTAGGGCATAAGCTCGTATTTCTGGCCCTCGACTTTGCGGTCGGTGAAGTATGCGGCACCCGTCCCGGGTCCAGCCCGGAGCACGGGACCTTTACCGTGATTGACGTGGCATTCGATGATAACGTGCATCGCGAATTTGCCTGTGATCTCGCTTCTCCGCATCAGCTTAACATCGACGCTGAAGACCTTTCGGTGGACAACCTCCTAGAGCCGGTCGATATCGACGCGATCCTGGCCCAATGGGGACGATTCATCGCCAATCAAATCGAAGAATGCCTGGTTGAGGTGGAGGATATTGCCTATGCGGCTGGCCAGTGGTTTTTGCAGTCGCTGCTGCCCAGCATCAATGAAGGGCACATCAATCTGGCTGAAGCCATTCTCGATATGCACGGCGGCGGGCCGGTGGCCGCATCCGACATCTTACCTGTTCTGGAACTACCGCGGGAGATCAATCCTAAACTGCAAGAGTTTGCCTTGAACTACGTGTTGTATCACGACTCCCGTTTTGATGAAGTCGGCGCCGCCGGGCTGGTGCGCTGGTATTTACGTCGGCTAGAGCCTGATGAAGTCCGTGAGATTCCGGCGCGTCTGGTCTATGATGCGATTCCATATGATCGCGGCCTGCTATCCCGGGAGTCTATCGCCTTGGAGGCGGAGATTGCCGACGAGCTGTCACCCCTGCCCGAGCCGGAAGAAGTGCCCGACGAGATCACCCTGACCTTGATTTACCCCCACCGGCGGGTGGGTACACTGCCGGTTACCGCCCAGTTGTCGGCGATGTTCCCGGTTGCCTATGAGGCGGATCGCATCTTGATCACGCTGGTCGACGGCCAGAACAATGACGAGTACGAAGGGTGGGTCGTTCGCGATGGACGTTACGTGGTCGGGCTAGACCGCTTCTACCGGACTCATAGGCTGCCGATCGGCGCCTTTGTACGGGTAAAACGTACCGATGATCCGGGTCGCTTCGTGGTTGATTTTGATGCCTACCGGCCCCGTACCGAGTGGATCCGGCTGGTTGTGCCTCAGAATGGGCGTATTGTCTACCAGAACCACAAGCGGTCTATCGGCGCCGCTTATGATGACTTGATGGTGTTGGGGGCCGACGATCTGGAACTGGTTGACGAAATCTGGAGGACCGCGCGTGATCAGCGCCGCAGCCTGGTCGAGATCATTCGCGACCTGCTGCCGGAGCTGGCGCGCTTGACTCCACAGACGACCGTCCACGCTAAAACGTTGTACAGTGCGGTGAACGTCGTGCGGCGATGCCCGCCCGGGCCGATTCTGGCTGCGCTGGAATCACAGCCTGAGTTTGTGCCGGTCGGTGGGCATTACTGGCGATTTGAACGAGATGCCTAGGTCGAAGACTGGCTTGTGAATTTGTTCTCGCTGAGGGATCAGCTCTTATGGTTTCAGGTAGCGCACGGCGTGTCAAGCCGACTTTAGATACCAAGTTCCACATTGATTACGAATGGTGGGATCGCTCCGAACAGGATTTGCGCATCAACATGATCGCTCAACTCCTGCCAGAGCAGCGCGGGTATTTCTCGGAACACGAGGCCGGCGAAGAATCCGACTGGATTGACCCGGAGACTGCCGAAGTTCACCGGGTGGATGCCTTACGCATGGCTTTGCAGGAAGCTTCCGGCGACTCGATGTATCTGAAACCACCCACCTCACTGGTGGATGCCGTTTTCCGCGTGTTTTTAACCAATAACAACGTGCCGCTGTCACCGCAGGAGTTGGCGGAACGGATTGGCCGTCCTCCCCTGACGATCTTACGTACCCTGAGCGGCGCCCGCGTCTACAAAGGCGTCAGGCCTTATCTGCCTTGACGGTTTTCTCTTGACTGGGATATCCAGCGCCCGTACAATACCAGCGTCGTTCAGGCCCCCTTAGCTCAGTGGATAGAGCAGCTGCCTTCTAAGCAGTTGGCCGAGGGTTCGAATCCTTCAGGGGGCGTAGCAAAATAAACCGCCTGCGCAACTGGTGCCAGGCGGTCTTGTTTTTCCCGGTGGCAGGTTACGACATGATCGATGTGTATACCGCTTCGATATCTTTTGAAAACGCCTTACCCTGGGCTTTCAACTCTCGCTGGCTCTTCTGGTAATGGGCAGCAGCCTCGCTGCGCCGGCCCATCTCGGCAAAGAGTTTCATCACGCGCTTGTGCAGGTCCTCGCGGGTCAGGTCTTCGGTCAGCGCGCGGAGGTAAAGCCGTAAGGCGTGTTCCTTGTGCCCTTGCTCGTACCGTACTTCGGCCATCTCGGTGATGGCTTCCAGATAGCCACTGCGGAAATCCGCCCGGCGCGACTCGATCCAGCCATCGGTGTGGCCTTGCAGGAAGGGGCCTCGATAGGTGTTGATGGCTTCCTGCCAGAAGGCCACTTTATCCTTGGGTGCCGCAGCCCGGCCTTTGACCAGGGCGCCGACAAAATCGACCACGTCGTAATGGACGACCAGTTTCGGGTTGACCCGGTAATAACCATGTTCATGGACCAGGATGTCCTCACCCAGGGCTTTGTGCAGCCGTCTCTTGGTGACGTGGAAGACGTTTACCGCCTGTTCGATATCCAGCGCCGGCCAGAAAGCCTGGCAAATCTCGGAACGAGTGACGGTGGGGCGATCCAGGGCAAAAAAGAATAACAGGCGCGGCAAATGGCCTTCCCAGGTCGTGATTAGCTCCCCATCTAACGTGACGTACCCC
>DAOUEM010000424.1:0-2626 GCA_034430555.1 Anaerolineae bacterium
TTTTTGAACGCCCAGCAAGCATCCATGGCCCGAGACCGGCGCATGTTGGAAGTTCAGCAACAGTTGCAGCAAATGGATCGCCAAATCGTAGACCACAGGCAAAGAACGAACGCCGAGATCCAGAACGATCAATATCTAAACCTCATGAACCTGGAAGAATACGTGAACCCCCACACCAACGAAATCGACATCGGCTCGAACCAATGGCACCATCGCTGGGCCAACGGGAACGGAGACGAGTTCTACACCGACGACGAAACCATCGATCCCAACGTGTCTTCACTCCTCAACTGCAGCGACTGGAAGCGGACCCCGGTGCGGCCCAGGTTTCCTCAATAAAAACAGCAGCGCGCCATGGATTTGAGAGCCAAGGCAGAAGGAATCGTCGGCAAATGAAGAATCCCCATCCCTCCAAATCGCGAGAACCCCGTCTCAAAGTCGTTCGCGCCAAAAAGATCACCGACTATGGGGACATTCCTGCAGCTTATCTAGAGGTGGTCAAAAACTATGCCAATCCATTGCTCGTGGGGCCTCCAATCTGCGATGAGCTGGTGGAGCTGGTTTTGCACATGTTCACCGAGGAAGAGGCATCGCTGGTTCAGCACATCCGGTTACCAATAGGTAAAACAGCCAAGGCTGTTGCGGCAGATGTACACCGTCCGGTCAAAGAAATATATCCCTTGCTAGAGCGGCTGACCTACGAAAAGTTCGTCCTACTCAGCTTTGGCTCTGGCAAGCGAAAACGGTATGGGTTGATGCCTCTTGTGCCCGGTGTATTCGAGATGACCCTGATCCGAACCTCTCTGGAAACACTCACCGAATGGCACCGGCGTTTTGCCGAACTCTTTGAGGCCCTGTACAAAACCGGCTACTTTGCAGAGTATGTGGCGCATCCCATTTCATCCGTGCGCTACGTGCCGGTAGGAGAAACCATCGAAGCCCATCCCCAGGCTTTGCCCCTGGACCACCTGGAAGAAGTATTGGACCCCTACAAAGTGTTTGGCGTAGGCCTGTGCCAGTGTCGCATATCAGCACAGATCAGGAATCAAGCATGTGACCGGCCACTGGAGACCTGTGTCGCCTTTGGTGATGCAGCCGATTTTCTTATCCGCAACGACAAGATGCGCAAGGTGACCAAAAGGGATGTCCTGGAGATCAAGGCCGAAGCCATGTCTACAGGATTGGTCAACTTCATTATAGAAATGGAAGCCATCAAGAACACATCTGGGACCTCCTGCTCGTGTTGCGGTTGCTGCTGTGGGGCACTACGTCTGATCACTGAATTCAATGCACCCGGTATAATCGCGCCTCCCCACTTTATGCCCAAGGTAGATCCTGCCAAATGTGCCTATTGTGGCCAATGCACCACAGCTTGCCCTACTGGTGCAATGGTCGTAGATAGCGAAAACAGGCTTCACCAGTACCTGCCGGAGCGCTGTATCGGCTGCGGCCTCTGCGCGGCGGCCTGTAACCAACAACACGCCATCCACATGGACGCTAATCCAAGATTCCGCCAGCCACCGCGGAATGTGACCTCTGCCCTGATACAGATGGCACCCAACTACCTGCGCAATGTGTGGTCTGTGTGGCGAAACAGATAGAATGGCAGTTTGATTCCAAGCTCGATGAATTGTTGTTGCTACCTCCTGTCTTGGCAACCCTTCATTACTGGGTCCTGCCCCGCCCGCGGGCACCCCACCTGGCAAAGTACCTTCCTCCACTTTGCCAAACCTAGCCAGTATGTTACAATGGGCGACCAGGCAAGACGACAAGCCAGATCCGTAAACGTTGGTCTGGCGCATCTCACGCACCAGGCATAGCCAGCAGCGATCAAGATTAGAAAGGCAGAGAATGAAGCACCGGACGCAACTGCAGTACATCAACCTTGTAGCCCTGATTCTAATGGCCCTGGCGGGCTGTGGTGGACCATTGACCAAAGCCACTCCAACCCCGGCAGCCACACCCACGCCAGAGACCGGTACGATCCGAGTCGCTCCCGATGGCAGCGGAGACTATGCCACGATAGAGGAGGCGATTGAGGTTGCCACAGAGGGAAGTACCATCACCATCGCCGCCGGGACCTACCACCCGAAGCAGCCCATCACCATAGACAAAGCCCTCACCCTCACAGGAGCAGGCATGGACCAGACCGAAATCGTCTCCCAGGCCGAAGAGTTCGTAGTTCGCTTCAGCGGAAACGGGCCCTTCATCGCTGAAGACATTACCTTCCGCCACGAAGGCGAGGCCTGGTCTACCACTGTTGTCATAGATGGCGGGGAGATTACCCTGAATCGCTGTCGCTTTGCCGGGGGCAAAGAGGCCGCCCTGCGCATTGAGGGCGACACCTCAGGCACGGTACGAGACTCGGTAGCCGAAGCAGGCAGATGGACCATTGGCATCGCCCTCCAGGATCAGGCTCACCCAACGCTGGAGAACAACATCTGCACCGGAAACTCCTATGGCATCCGGCTCAGCGACTATGCCCATCCGACATTGGTGAGCAATGTCTGCAGCGATAACAACCTGGATGGCATCCGATACGATGACAATAGTGGCGGCATTGCCAGAGGCAACGAAACCTCAAGGAATCGAACCGGGTTTGTCGTTACAGGACAGGCTCAGCCCC
>DAOUEM010000425.1:0-3138 GCA_034430555.1 Anaerolineae bacterium
CGGCAGTGTCGCCGCCCGGATGTCCGGGCTTACCTATGCCGATTCGCTGCGTGCGGCCATCGACCGGACCATCAATTAGTCGGCCTGCCGTGGGGTTTACAGACGGCCACGCTTAGGCTTGTCATCGATTTCCTGTACGAAACTCTCGGAAAACTCACCGTCGTCGGTCAGGCGGACGCGCCGATCATCGAGGTCTTCGTTTTTGAGCTTGTCGATCACAAAGCTCTCGTCGACGCCTGCCAACTGTCCACGTCGCCGCGCCTGTTCGAGCGCCTGGGCGATCTCCTGCTCGCGCCGGAGCGCTCCCGCCCCGTGCTTGTTGTAATATTCCAGCAGGTTCGCTACCACACCGATGCCCCAACCGAACATGACGATCAGTACCCAGGGGAAGGCGCAGATGCCGCCCAGCCCGGCGAGTAGCCCATATACCACCCAGAGAAACCCATTGGTCGCGATGTAAATGACCAGGTGCGTGATCAGCTCATTACGGGCTTTGATGCGCTCCTCCACCTGCTGGCGGATGCGCTCTTCCGCCGTCAAAGGCTCTTCTTCGCCCTTGAATTCCTTCTGAACTGCGGACACAACCTGTTTGACTCTGGCTTCGATCTGTGGGCCAATATTATCCAGGTCACTGAAGTCTATGTCCAGCGCCTCACCGATCTTGGCGCCAATCGACGCCACTGCTGGCGGCACCGCTGGCGGGGATGGCGGCGCGGGCGCCTGGATTCTGGCAGCAGGTTGTACCGGTGGTACCTTTGGCGCCGAAGCACCGGCCGATACCGACTGGACCTTTTCCTGCTGGAACCGGGCCAACGATTCGGAGGCCACGCTGACGCGATCAGGGTTGAGTTCAGAGAGTCCAGCAGCGTCAACGGCTCGACGGAAGGCCGCTATCATGTCCGTGGCCGTGGGGTAACGGGCATCAGGGTCTTTGGCCAGCGCTCTGACCAGCACTTCTTCCACCTGGGGCGGCACCTCGGGATTGATGGCAGCGGGCGGCGGCAGGGGTGTGTAGATATGATCATGCACGATAGAGAACGGTGTATCGCCGATGAACGGCACACGCCCCACCACCAGTTCGTAAAGCACCACGCCCAGCGAGTACACGTCGGTCCGGGCGTCAAGCTCGCCCTGTCCAAGCGCCTGCTCCGGCGAGATATAATGCGGCGTACCGATCATCGCTCCCTGGCTCATGCTGGACGATCCCTGCTGGGCCAGACGCGCCAGCCCGAAGTCGGTGAGGTACGGCACGTTTTTTTCGTCGAGCACGATATTGGAGGGCTTGATGTCCCGGTGTAAAACGCCCTCCTCGTGGGCATAGGTCAGGGCCTCGGCGACGGCACCCATGATGCGCAAGATCTCGGATAGTGACAGCGGTCCGGCTTGCAGGAGCTGCTCCAGCGTCCGGCCCTGCACGAGTTTCATGACCAGGTAGGGCTTTCCCTGGTATTCGTCAAAGTCATAAACCGGGACGATATTGGGGTGTTCCAGGTTGGCGATGATCTGCGCCTCACGCTCAAAGCGACTCATAAAGTTGGCTTCTTGCAGGAGCGACTCGTGCATCACCTTAATGGCAACATGGCGATCCAGCCGCTCGTGATAAGCCTTGTACACGGTCGCCATGCCACCGGAGCCAAGCTCCTCGACGATCTGATAGGGGCCAACGATCTCGCCTGGGCGTAACATAGGACGCGCTCCATTTTGAGTTTATTGGGGCAAGGACACAGCAACTGATTTGGCCGCTTCTCGCGAACCCACTCATAGACATATACGCATATATTGTACGCGGGTTGTGTTCGAGAAACAAAACGTCTCGTTCGCAGCGAATCGACCCGGTGGAGATACGGCCCTCAGGTCCGAATCGGTGCAGATTCCTCTTTACAACAAAATTCTTGTAGATTAAGTCACTCTATGAGGTATAATGCAACCTGCTTGGTCAGTTTTGAATAGTCAGGACTGATTATCCAGACTCAACGCTTAATCCGTGATACACCGGAGAACCAATATGGAACGGGAACTGCTGCTGCTGGGACTGCTGCGCCAGGAAGATATGCACGGCTACCGGCTGGCCGAATTCATCAACCGGGACCTGGCCTTCTGCACCGATCTTAAAAAACCCACCGCCTACTACCTGCTGGGCAAAATGGCCGACGCCGGTTGGGTCACGCGGTCCGAAGATCGGGCTGGCCACCGCCCCACCCGCCAAATCTACGCCATCACACCGGAGGGAGAAGCGACATTTCGACGCCTGTTGCGCGACAACCTGTCCACCAGCCGGCCAGTCACTTTCACCGACGACATCGGCCTGGCTTTCATCGACGTCCTGCCGCCCGAGGAAGGTCGATCACTGCTGGACCAGCGCCGCGCTGTCCTGGCGGAAGTGCTGGCCCAGGCCAGGACCATCCCGGAGCACGGCGGCAGCATGCAGCTGGTCATCCGGCACCGGGTGCATCACCTGGAATCGGAATTGGCCTGGTTGGATTCGGTGATCGCGCAGATGGCCCCGGTCGATCCTTGACCTGACGCCGCGCCGATAACTACTCAGAGAACCCGCAAAAACTTTTTTTCGTCAGCACCCATTAAGAAGCTAAACTAAAAAATGTCCGATACTGCCGCCGCGCCAAACAACACCGAAGACAAGCTCGACTTCAAAAAAAAATACTGCCGATCGTCGTGGTGGTTTTGATCGACTTGCTCGGTCTGACGATCATCATCCCGCTGCTGCCCTTATACGCCGCTTCTTTTGGCGCGGACCCGCTTACGGCAGGGTTGGTGACCACAGCCTACCCGTTGATGCAGTTTTTCGGCGCGCCGCTGCTGGGCGGCCTCTCCGACCGTTTTGGACGCAAGCCGGTGCTGATCGTCAGCCAGATTGGTACGTTCATCGGCTTCATCATCCTGGGATTTGCCAACTCGATTGGGATTATCCTGCTGGGCCGCATCATCGACGGTGTTTCCGGCGCGAACATCTCCGCCGCCCAGGCTGCCCTGACCGACTCCACCACCGAAAAAAACCGGACCCAGGGCCTGGGCCTGCTGGGCGCGGCTTTCGGACTGGGCTTCATTATCGGCCCGGTGATCGCCCTGATCGGGCTGAGCCTGAGCGGCAACGATTACCGGGTGCCAGCCTTTACCGCA
>DAOUEM010000426.1:0-3359 GCA_034430555.1 Anaerolineae bacterium
CGCGCCCTGATCGAGTTTACGGCCAGGCAGTGGGCGCAGGCCTTGCACCGCGAACTGGACCTGGCCGTGGTCGTACATGAAGTGCCTTTCGTGAAGATTATGCAGGATAGCCTCAAAAAGATCGTCGAGGAGCTGGTGGCGTATTGCTCGGCCAGATCAGCGACCCGCTCGCCAGCCTGTACCTTGCTGATGATTTCTTCCTTGCTCTCTTTGGGTATCCGTCGGCTCATCTGATCGCCCCTTTTTGACATTTATTATCTCAGACTTTTATCTTATTTTATGGGGTACCGATCAGGTAGACGGCCCCAACAAAAAAGCCGAAGTCCTGGCAACTCCGGCTTGGAAATCTTACAGAAACAGGGCGATTATTCCGGTGGGCGCATCTCCAGCGCCGCCAGCGGGTCCACGCAGATGCCGGGTCCCATGGTGGACGTGATGACCAGCCGCCTGATGTACGCGCCTTTGGTGGCCGTCGGACGGTTGCGCCGGATAGCGTCGGCCATCGCGGCGAAGTTTTCGGTTAACTGCTGCTCGCTAAAGCTGGCCTTACCGATAGGCACATGTACATTGGCCGTGCGGTCGTTGCGGAATTCCACGCGGCCGGCGCGTGCCTCTTGGATAGCCCGGGGCAGGTCTTCCGGTTGCACCAACGAACCGGCTTTGGGATTGGGCATAAGCCCGCGACGGCCCAATACTTTACCCAGGCGGCCAATCTTACGCATCATCTCGGGCACGGCCAGGGCCACGTCGAACTCAACCCAGCCTTCGTTGGCAATGCGGGCGATGACTTCGTCATCGGCGATGATGTCGGCGCCGGCTTCCTCGGCGATGCGGGCGGCTTCACCTTCCGCAAAGACCAGCACACGGATTTCCTTGCCCAGCCCGTGTGGCAGGATCACAGTATTGCGCACTTGCTGGTCGGAGTGGCGCGGGTCGACGCCCAGGCGGAAGTGCAGTTCGATGGTCTCGTCGAACTTGGCGGTCGCATTATCTTTGACCAGCTTCACGGCTTCCGCCGGCGAATAGAGTGTGCTGCGGTCAAACTTTTCTGCTGCGGTTACGTAACGCTTGCCATGTTTAGCCATATGCTTGTCTCCTGGTGGTGTTAGTGGGGCGATCAAGCCCCTCCCACGCGTGTCAGAACGATTGCCAACGGACGATGTTACTCGGTGATGGCCACGCCCATACTGCGGGCCGTGCCCTCGATCTGGAGCATCGCGCCTTCAATGTCGACCGCGTTGAGGTCTTTCATTTTGACCTCGGCGATCTCGCGAACTTGCTGGCGGGTCAGCTTGCCGACTTTATCGCGGTTCGGTACGGATGAACCTTTTTCGACGCCGGCTGCACGGCGGATCAGGAAAGCGGTAGGCGGACTCTTCAGGATAAACTTGAACGAGCTATCCTGGTAGATGGTGATTTCCGCCGGGATGATATCGCCGATGCGGTTGCTGGTCTTGGCGTTGTATTCCTTGCAGAAGCCCATCAGATTGATGCCATGTTGGGCCAACGCAGGACCGATGGGCGGGGCCGGGTTGGCTTTGCCCGCCGGAATCTGTAGCGTAATGACTGCTTTGACTTTCTTTGCCATGCTGGTTTTTCCCTATGCCTTTTCTACCTGCAAGAAGTCCAGTTCGACAGGGGTGTCGCGGCCAAAGAAACTGACCAAGACCCGGACTTTGTGCTTTTCCATATCTACTTCGCCGACGATACCCACAAAGTCGTTGAAGGGCCCGTCGATAATGCGCACTTTTTGGCCTGATTTGAACGCGATCTTGATCTTGGGCGCTTCCGATTCCATACGCCGCATGATCTGCGCCACTTCTTCTGGGCGGAGCGGGGTGGGATCGTTGCCCATCCCGACAAAGCCGGTGACGCCCGGCGTGTTCCGTACGACGTACCACGAGTCCTCGTCCATCACCATTTGTACCAGGATATAGCCCGGGAAGACGCGGCGTTCGACCGTGCGGCGCTTGCCATCACGGACTTCGATCTCTTCTTCTGTCGGGATGACGACATCGAAGATTTTATCCTGCATGCCCATGGTTTCGATCCGCTGCTCGATGGCGTGGCGAACCTTGTTTTCGTAACCGCTGTAACAATGCACGACGTACCAGTGACGCCCATCGTCGGGTGGGGCAACCTGATCTTGTGTATCGTCGGTCCGCTCGTCGAGGACATCGGAATCGGCAGTGTCCAGCCCCTCGTCCGGATTGTCAAGATAGATGGGTTCTGGGTCGAAATCGATTCCGTTATTGTCTGTCATAAATCACTCATTTAGCTTATAAGCCACTGCGTCGTCGCAGCACCAACTTGCCGCCACCGACAACTGCCACCAGTACGATTGCGAAAATCACAAAGATCACTGGTGTGCTGAACCCCAGGCGGAACAACTGCCCGTACAGATAGTCCATGCTGCCCAGCGCCAGCGAGAAGAAGATGGTCATCGCGATCACGATACCGGAGAGGCGCAGGCTTTCCTCACGGGTAGGCCAGGTCACTTTTTGTAGTTCGGCCCGCGTTGCCGTGAAGTAACCCACGATTCCGCGCAGCGGCCGGGTAATGAAGTTACCCTTGCCTTCACTTTCACGACGCGTCGAGGTGGGTTTGTCTTTCCGCGCCATCTGCTGCTTGGCAGGTGCTTCCGGTGCCTTGGTGGTTGCCTGCCGGCTACGACGGCGACTGCGGCGCCGACCCTCTTCCTGGTTGTTTTTCGTGACCTCATCAACGGTCATGTCGGGTGTCCTTCCTTAATATTTGTCAAGAAGCGCAGCCTCTTCTGCTCCCCAATGAACCTGAGGCCGGTCCCATCACTCAAGACACCGTCACGGTGGACGGTGTCTTGACTTACTTGAGTAGACTTTGGCAGGGGAGCCAGGACTCGAACCCGGAACCTACGGTTTTGGAGACCGTTGCTCTGCCAAATTGAGCTACTCCCCTACGTACAGACGCCCAAACCAGCCGAGCGTGTTTACTTCGTTTCGCGGTGCAACGTGTGGGTGCGGCAGCGCGAGCAGTACTTTTTCAACTCAAGCCGCGCCGTATCGTTGCGACGGTTTTTCTCGGTGGTGTAGTTACGCTCCTTGCAATCCACGCAAGCCAACGTGACTACGATACGAATATCCTTCTTTGCCATGATTGACCTCTAAAGGTTTGTGTAAACAGTGAGGGAGATACGCCTCCCCCACTGTTGCACATACCTATTGTACTACACTATTCCAGAATGTCGGTAATGACGCCCGCGCCGACGGTCAGGCCGCCTTCGCGGATGGCGAACTTGGAGCCTTTTTCCAGCGCGACCGGGGTGATCAGCTCGACGATCAGGTTGACCGAGTCGCCGGGCATGACCATTTCGACGCCCT
>DAOUEM010000427.1:0-5809 GCA_034430555.1 Anaerolineae bacterium
CGCGCCCTGATCGAGTTTACGGCCAGGCAGTGGGCGCAGGCCTTGCACCGCGAACTGGACCTGGCCGTGGTCGTACATGAAGTGCCTTTCGTGAAGATTATGCAGGATAGCCTCAAAAAGATCGTCGAGGAGCTGGTGGACAATGCCTGCAAGTTCTCGAAGCCGGGCACCCGGGTGACCGTCAGCGGCGCGGTAGAAGGCGACCAATATGTGCTGACGGTGACCGACCACGGTCGGGGGATGAGTGAGCACCAGATCAAGGATGTCGGCGCTTACGTGCAGTTCGAACGCCAGATGTTCGAGCAGCAAGGCACGGGGTTAGGGCTGGTTATCGTGCGCCGCCTGGCGGAACTGCACGGCGGTTCGTTTCACATTTCCAGCATCCCGGAGCAGCGGACTGATGTCCAGGTGAAGATTCCGATATCATGATCCGGGTACTCGGAGTCGCTCAAACACAAATGAAGGCATAGGTACTAAGGCCGGATACCCATGAGCCAATCGCAGATAATAAAGACTATACTGGTGATCGAAGACGAGGTGCCTGTGCTGTTGAACCTGGTTGAGACTCTGGAGTACGAGGGATACACCGCCATCGGAGCGGCCAACGGCACTGCTGGAGTCCGGATCGCGCAGCAGAATCCGCCCGACCTGATCGTGTGCGACATCATGATGCCGGACATGGACGGCTACCAGACGCTGAAGATACTGCAAAGCAACCCGGAGACGGCCACCATCCCCTTTATTTTTCTGACAGCCCGGGTTGATCGGCAGTCCACGCGGCTCGGTATGGAGCTGGGGGCAGACGATTACCTGACCAAACCCTTTGCGACCGAAGAACTGCTGGCCGCCGTGCGCACCCGGCTGGCCAAATATGAACGAGTAAGTGGACGGTTTCAGCAGGTGAAGGCCGCACAGCAGGCCCAAGAATCTCCGGCGTCGCCCGCCGTGCCGACCGACGCAGCTTCCTTTACCGGCGAGACCATACGCGGGTACCAGATCTGGGAGAAAATCGGAGAAGGAGGCGCCGGCACCGTCTACCGTGCCTACCAACCGTCGGTGGGCCGGGAAGTTGCGATCAAGGTTGTGCGGCAAAAATACATCAACAATCCGGAGTTCATTCGCCGCTTTGAGACCGAAGCCGGCCTGGTCGCCCGCCTGGAACACCCTCACATCATTCCCCTGTACGACTACTGGCACACGGATCAGGGCGTTTATCTGGTCATGCGGTGGTTAGGCGGCGGTAGTCTGCGCCAGGCCTTGGAGCAGCAAAGCCTGTGGCCGGTCGACAAGATAGGGCGGCTGCTGGATCAGGTGGCCGATGCCCTGGCGGTGGCGCACAGCGCCGGCATTATCCATCGTGACCTGAAGCCAGACAACATTTTACTGGATGAGCGGGGTAACGCTTACCTGACCGACTTTGGGCTGGCCAAATACCTGATCGATTCGCCGGCGGAGCCACCGGTGAGAAACGAACCAGCCGCTTCTCCGATGGTCGATCACACCGACTTCCGTCTGGATTGGGGCAGCACTCTGTACATCACCGGTTCGGACCAACTCATCGGTACGCCCGGCTACCTCTCCCCCGAACAGATTCGCAAGGAGCCGCTGCGTTTGCAGTCGGATATCTACAGCCTGGGCATCACGCTCTATGAAGTGCTGGTCGGAAGCCATCCCTTCAAAGGTTCCGGCATGGACATCCTGATGAAACACCTGCGGGAACCCATCCCGCCGATCCATCAGCAGGGCCGCGATCTGCCTGCGAGCTTGAACCAGGTCATCCAGAAAGCAACGGCCAAAGACTGGCGCGAGCGTTATGCCAACGTGTTATCGCTGGCAGCAGACTATCATCAGGCATTTTTCGATTGAGTCCCCCGCGGATTCTTACTTTGACCCTCTGGCCGTGGAGAACAGGCAATGACCAGAATTCTGGTGATCGAGGACGAACCGGCGATCCTGAACAACATCCTGGAGACGCTGGAGATGGAAGGCTTTGAGACCGAGGGCGTGGCGGAGGGACACATCGGGCTTCGCGTGGCCCGGGACTTCCAGCCAGACCTGATCGTTTGCGACGTGATGCTGCCGGAGCTGGATGGCTTCAGCATCCTGCTGGAGCTGCGCCACGACCCGGCGACCGCCGCCATTCCCTTCATTTTTGTGACAGCCAAGGCCGACCGGCAGTCCATGCGGAAAGGGATGGAACTGGGCGCAGACGATTACCTGACCAAGCCGTTCACGCCGCCCGAACTGCTGGCCGCCGTGATGTCCCGGCTGGAGCGGACAACTGGCGCTCTGCGAGCGCAGCGGCAGCAAATCGATGAGGCGCGCCGTAAGCTGGTGCAGATGGTCACCCATGAACTGCGCACGCCGCTGATCTCGATCAGTATGGTGCCGGAGCTGATCTCGCGCCAGTTGGGACAGCTCACGCCGGAGCAGATGCAGGACCTGCTGGCAGACCTCGGGACGGGCAGTCAACGCCTGAAGCGCCTGGTCGAGCAAATGGTGCTCATCACGCGCCTGGAAGCCGGGGCGCTGACCGGTGAGCGTATTCGATCCCATGGTCTGCCCACTCAGTCCTGGGAGCTGCTCACGGCGGCCATCGACCTGGCACGGAAATCGGCCTATCGCCAACCGGATGTGACCGTGCGCCTGGATGACCGCAATACCGATGCCATGGTACAGAGCGATCGCGGGGCGTTGAAGCAAGCGCTGGCCGAGGTGCTCATCAACGCCATCAGTTTCTCAAGCGCCGGCAGCGAGGTGGTGGTCTCACAGTGGCGGGCCGATGAGTGTGTGTGGATCAGCGTGGTGGACCACGGACCGGGGATACCGGCGGAACAACTGGAGCAGGTGTTTGAGGACTTCTACCAGTTTGAGCGGGAGTCCAGCGATCAGCAGGGGATAGGGCTGGGGCTGCCGCTGGCGCGGCGCATCTTCGAAGCACACGGGGGTTCCCTGACTCTGGATTCGGTGGTGGGCAAGGGGACACAGGTCGTCATCTGCCTGCCGGAGCTGCCGTCGACCCGGCTAGAAGGCTGACCTGGGCGGGGGAAAAGGTGCGTATATGACAACCGTGTTGGTCATTGAGGATGAAGCGCCGGTCCGCGAAAACATCGTGGATATCCTGACCTATGAAGGGTTTGAGGTCATCGATGCAGCGAATGGCGAACAAGGTATTACGCTGGCCCGCGAACAGCAGCCGGCGATCATCGTGTGCGACATCATGATGCCGGAAGTGAGTGGGTATGACGTGCTGCAGGCTTTGCGCAAGGAGTCGGGCACGGCGACGATCCCATTTATCTTCCTCACGGCGCGGGCCGGGCGCGACGACATGCGGCAGGGCATGGAGTTGGGCGCGGACGACTACCTGACCAAGCCCTTTCAACCGCCGGAACTGGTCGCCGCGGTGCGCGCCCGGCTGGAGAAACAGCACATCCAGGAGCAGCAGCGGCGGCAGCGAATCTCGCAGCGGCTGCTGCTGGCTCAGGAAGAGACCCGGCGGCTCATCGCCGGTGAGCTGCACGGCGAGGTCGGCGCGCTGCTCACCGGCCTAAAGATGCTGTTGGGCATGAGCAGGCGGCGGCCCCCGGAGGAGATGAAGGCCAGGCTGAATGAAGGGCTGGCGTTGGTCAATGAACTGTCGTCGTGCATCACCGAACTGTGGCTGGACCTGCGCCCGTCGATGCTGGATGACCTGGGGCTGCTGCCGGCCTTGCTGCAATACTACGAGCGTTTCGCCGCCCAAACCCAGGTGCGGGTGAACTTCAAGCACGCCGGCCTGGAGCAGCGCTAGCAGCCGGACGTGGAGACCGCTGCCTTTCGCATCGTGCAGGAGGCGCTGACCAACATCGCCCAGCACGCGGTGACCGGCGAAGCAGCCGTCCAGGTGTGGGCCGACGACCGGACGCTGGGCATCCGGGTGGCAGACCAGGGGGTTGGCTTTGACCTGGAATCGATACTGCTGCGTCAGACGAGCAGCGGCCTGGCCAGCATGCACGAGTGGGCAGCGTCGTCAGGTGGTGCGCTGCACGTGGAATCGGCGCCGGGCAGCGGCACATGTGTGACGGCCACCCTCCCGCTGGAGACCAGAGCTGAGGACGAACAGACCTCACCACCACTGGAACCGGTGCTTTCCGGTAGGAGTCCAGCTGAAGCCCGGCAGCGCCGCCGCCAGCAGGCCGCCCACACTGCGCCAGCCACCAGCATCCTGCTGGCGGAAGGACACAGCCTGATCCGGCAGGGACTGCGCAGCCTGCTGGAAGCCGGGCCGGGCTTCAGCCTGGTGGGCGAAGCCGCCACCGGGTGGGACGCAGTAGCGATGACAGAGCGGCTGCGCCCTAACTTGCTGGTGCTCGACCTGGCGCTGCCTGGGTTGGGTGGCCTTGAGGTCACACGACAGGTGGTGGCGCGGGCGCCAGACACGAAAGTATTGGTCATGTCTCCCTACACGGAAGAAGCCTATCTGATGGACGCCCTGGGCAGCGGCGCGACCGGGTATGCGCTCAAGGAGTCGAGCGCGGAAGACCTGGTACAGGCGGCACAGGCGGTGGCCGCCGGCCGGCGTTATCTCAGCCCGGCCTTCTCGGAACGGGCCATCGAGATCTACATGGCGCTGCGGAAATCTTCGGAAGGCACATTGGATTCGTTCAGTACGCTAACGAGCCGCGAGCGAGAAGTGCTGCAGCTCATTGCGGAAGGGCACAAGAATACGGAGATCGCCGAGATGCTGACCATCAGTCCGCGCACGACGGAAACGCATCGCAGCAACCTCATGCGCAAGCTGGGCTTACACAGCACGGCCGATCTCGTGCGATATGCCCTGCACCGCGGCATCATCTCCCTGGACGGTTGAGTAGGGGTTAGCCATGCGCTTCCGGCTGTTCGCTCGTTCTGGTCCGGAAGCGGTTACATCCAGTTCCACAACGCCATGACCTGCTCGGCGTTCAGCAAGAGGTATTGCACCTGGTCCGAATGCATGGTCATGCAAGCGGCATAGCCAGGATTATCCGGCACAACCGAGCAAGCCAACCACCAGTGCAGCCACTGGTTATTGTCGTGCGCGCTGATGTCGACTGCCAGAGCCACGGCCGTATATCCACCCTCCCGTTGGCTCATGGACCCCCAATCCCACCCCTCCCATTGAATGGATGCCGGGAGATCGTCGAGGACTTGAACCACGGCGAGTTGGTTCAGGTGTTGAATGAGTGTGTCCAGGTCGATATGACAGCGGCGGGTATGCCATGGCCGGCTGAGGTCACAGACGCCCAACTCGCCATTGACCGGCGCGAAATGGTGGTAATCTGCGCCATTGTCGATTTGAGCCGTGATCTCGAAAACCTGGCCCGGGTTCAGCCCAACCCAAATGTTGCCGCCTTGCGCATAGGCCTGGAGCGGCTGGAAGACGAGAAAAACACCCAGGGTGATCAGGAGTAGCATGTATCGCCAAGCCCAGGGTGAGCGGCGATTCCTGGAGGAGCGTAGGGGCCTTGTGATGGTTAGCGCCTTGTTGAAAGTCATCGGATTTCTCCTCACGGTGCATACATGCTGTTCACCATCAGGATAGTATAGATGGACCTACGGGTACATCCGTAGAACGAGGTATCTGGAAGGGGGTAAAACTACGTAGAGAAAAAGGCTCTCTGAATGTGTAACATCCCCCTGGGGGCAGGGCTTATTCCTGGGGAGAATGGGCAGGCGATGCCGCATACCATCCTGCCAACAGCGGTGTCGCGGCGCCTGTGTTGTCCAGGGGGGACCTATGACTGGAGGCTGTCGATCACACGCAGGAGTTGTTCGGTGCCCACCATGACAT
>DAOUEM010000428.1:0-11375 GCA_034430555.1 Anaerolineae bacterium
GCCCCAAAGGCTTGCACATGGTGCTCGCGTAGAAACAGGCCCAGCTCGGTGCCGATTTCCTCGAAAACCTGTCGGGCATATGCGTCCCCGTGTTGCGCCCGTTCAGCCATCTCTTTGACGCTGCTCTCGCGTCCGGTCAACGCACGATAGCGCTTCATCATATAGATACTGGAGAGATAGTCGTTCAGAACGCTGTCTTTGTAATCCGCAAGCGTTAAGGACGGCAGCTGTGACACGCCAGGCCCCTCGTTGACGATGCTACCATCAACGGCAAAAGCGCTACCGACTCCGGTGCCCATCGTGAATACGATGACGCGATTATAGGGCTTGCCAGCACCGACCCAGACCTCCCCCCGCGCGAACGACGCGGCGTCGTTGTCGAATAACAGTGGCAACTCCGGGGGCAACTGCAAGCTGGAGCGGAGGGCTTGCTTCACGTTTACGCCGTACAACGACTCGTACTTATCCAGTCCTCTGATCTGGCTGATGCCTTTTTCATAGTCGAAAGGACCGCAGATGGCAACGCCCACCCCTTTTACCTTCAAACTCCGTTGTCGGGCAAAATCAAGCACTCGGCTCAACGCAGCAGCAAACGATGCCAATATCTCATCAGCCGCCGCTTCCGCATCGACAGCATCGATGCGAACGGATTCGGGCAACAGTGCGCCATCGCTCTTGACAACCCCAGATTTTACAGAGGTCCCTCCAATATCAAGACTGACCGCAAAAATTTCATCAAGCATCGCTCCAGTTCCTCCCGTATACGCACGTAGCCTGGATCGTGCGTAGGGTCTAAAAACTTCATCCGGACAGGTTTCTAGCCTACGCAGCTCGATAGTAATCATGGATGATGCCGCCGAGCACATCATGGCACTTCACTGGTCCAGTGTTTCGAACCGCCATCCTAGGATTCGGACTCTGCTGGTCTATGCCTTGATGAGGACGCGCGTTGTTGTAGTAGGTGACGTATTCATGCAACACCCGCCGCAGATGTGTTTCATTGATCACCAACAGCTTATCCAGACATTCTTCGCGGACTGACCTCACCCATCGCTCCGCATAGGCGTTCGCGTTTGGTGCTCTCACAGGAGTTGCGATGACCTTGATGCCTTCACAGGCAAACACTCCATCAAATGCCTTGGAGAAATTGCTGTCGCGGTCGTGGATCAGGAAACGGATAGAGATGCCTTGCTCCTCCAGTTCCCAGACCATCTGACGCCCCTGTTGCGTCGCCCATGCACTATTTGGTTTTGGCGTGCAGCCGGCCACATGAACACGTCTTGTACCAAGTTCGATGAAAAACAGCACATAGATGGTTTGCAGGCAGAGTGTTTCTACTGTGAAGAAATCACTGGCCAGGATTTGCGCCTTGTAGTGTCCTAGCAACTTTCGCCAGCTGATTGATCCGCGCTCTGGGGCCGGAGGAATGCCCTGTCGCTCCAGGATGTTGGCGATGGTTTCTCTGCTTACCTCATGCCCCAGCTTGCGTAGTTCACCCTGGATCTTGCCATAGCCCCAATCGTTCTCGCGTGCCAGCCGCACAATCAATTGTTCGAGCTCGCGCTTCGTTCGTGGTCGTCCACCTCGTCGCTTATGCTGATAGTTCCATTTCCAGCGCACCAACTCACGATGCCATTTGAAGACCGTCTCAGGTTGCACGATGCGGATGCTTGCCGCCAGCTGTCTCATCGTGCGCCCGGTCACCGCTCTCATCTTCACAGCTAGCACCGCTAACGTGAGCTTCTCAACACGTGAGACACCGCGTAGCGGACCCTTCAACTTACGTTCCATGATTGCCAATTGCTTTCTCAGCAACAGGATTTCTAGGTCTTTCTCACGCTCCGATAGCCTGCCAATCCCCACCCACTCCACCAACACTGAGAACACTTCCATCACAATGAACCAGGCCATCTTGACTCATTTCCTGGCAGAAGCAAAGAATGCTATTCTACCAGTTGAACCGAACAAGTTCCTGGTTCAGTTTCACCCTAGAGATGAGGTTTTTAGACCCTACGGGAATCAAAAGGCAACCTCAGCAATCGAGGTCGCCTTTCCTTCTTGAGGTCACTATCAGCCCGCCAAGACTAGAGAGTGACACTCACGGTTTTGTCCTGACATCGGACCAAAGTCCGTCGTCAGCACGTATTGCCTTCCAGGCGAGTGCCCGGTCGGCGTTTGCACCTTAACAAAAGTCAAGGCTACCCGTTGGCCTGACCAGACGCAAAGTGGTCCTAATCTGACCTGTGGGGTGAGCGGGTAAGGGGATTCGAACCCCTGACATCCAGCTTGGGAAGCTGACGTTCTACCACTGAACTATACCCGCGTACAATCATTTTACGATTGTCATTATAGGATGCGTCGTGGTTGCTGTCAAGAATCACCGGTCGGGCTGGCGCCGGACAGGCGTGTGCCATGGCACTAAACTCATATCCCCCTTAGCGGCTCACCGTGCTATAATTCCTGGACGTTTACTGGGGACGTATGTAGGGGTTGTAATGAAGCAGCGGTATACGCTTGTTTTGGGTGTGGTCATCAGCGCCGTGATGTTAGGGTTGGTTCTTTCGGGCGTGGACCTGGAGCGGGTGCGCGGTGCCCTGACCGATGCCAATTACGGGTACGTCGTGCCGACTTTTGTGCTGCTGGTGATGGCCAATGTTACCAGGGCGATACGCTGGCGAGCGCTGCTTTCGGCACGCCTGTCGTTTCGGCACACCTTCAGTATCTTGAATGTGAGCTATTTGTTTAACGGCGCGCTGCCTTTTCGCCTGGGTGAAGTGGCGCGCATCTTCCTCGTGACTCAAGTCGAAAAACCCATCCCGGCTTTTACCGCCTTAAGCACCATCCTGGTTGAACGTTTGCTGGACCTGCTGGCAGTGATAGCTATGTTAGGCACTGTGCTCACTATTCTGCCGGTGCCGGCCTTTGTGACTTCTGCCGGCATTACCCTGGGAGGCGGATCGTTGGTAGGCGTGGTGGTTCTGGTGATCTTCGCCCGCCGTTCGGACTGGGCTTTCCGTGTGCTGGCAGTTGGGGAACGTGTGCTGCCGTTGATCAAACGCCTGGCGCTTCGCCCGATTGTGCAGCGCCTGTTAGATGGGCTGCAACCGCTGGCCTCCTGGCAGGGTGTTTTCACCGCGCTGTTCTGGTCGGTCGTGTCCTGGGGATTTTCGGTCGCGGGTGGGTTTGTGTTGATGTTGGCCTTTTTCCCTCAGCCCACCTGGGTTGCGGTTCTTTTTTTTATTGTGATGGCATCACTGGCGGTCGCGGTGCCTTACGTCCCCGGCGCGGTCGGCCCCTATGAAGCCGGGGTTGTTTTGGCCCTGGGGATGACTGGCTTTGACCGGCCCGCGGGAACCGCCGTTGCTTTTGCCATCCTTTTACATGCGACCAATCTGGCCGTCTTCACGGTGCTTGGCGTGCTGGGTCTGCTGCAGGAAGGGGTGACTATAGGGCAGGTGGCGCGCGGTGTTCGCAAGCTGGATGCCGCACCCCTCCCCGGCATGGTAGAGTAGTCTTGTAACCGGGCCTCGTGCAGTAAGGACATTGGTTTGACGATGGCAAGTGGTGCAAAACCCGACCGCCTGAAGATTCTTATCCCCCAACTGTATTATCTGCCTCATTTGACCGGCGTGCCCCTGCACATTCACCGGGTTGCCAGTGAGCTGGTGCGGCGTGGGCACGAGGTGACGGTGTTGACGGCGCGTTATTTGCCGGAATTGAAGCGGGAAGAGGTGATCGACGGGGTGCGTATCATTCGGCTGAGGGCGGTATTACGGGTGAGCCGGGGGATGATCATGCCGGCCTTTCCCTGGGCCGCTTACCGATTGATCACGGCGAGTGATATCGTGTGGTTTGGCACGCCCCAACTGGAGACGGCGCTGGTCGCCTGGCTGGCGCAAATGGCCGGCAAAAAGGTCGTGGCCACGCATCACGGGGACCTGATTTTACCAAACGGCCCGTTCAATGCTTTTATCACCTGGATGATGTTCCGGCTGTACAAGGTCCTGGCCAGGCGAGCCGGGCGCATTATCGCCTACAGCCATGATTACGCCGATCATTCCTATTATTTGCAGCCATTTCGCGACAAAGTGTCGGTGATATATCCTCCTATTGTCATCCCGCAGCCGGAGCCGGACAAGGTCGCTGCGCTGCGTGCCGAATGGTCCTGTGAGGGCGGGCCGGTGATTGGTTATGCCGGGCGGTTTGTCCAGGAAAAACGGCCCGATCTGCTCATCCATGCGCTGGACGTGATCAACCGGCAGCACCCCACCGCACGCGTGGTTTTTGCCGGTGAGTATGATATCAAGTATGAGGATACCTGGCAGCGCCAGCAAGCCCTGGTGCAGCAGTATCGCGACCAGTTGATCTTCCTGGGCCTTTTGACCACCATGCAGGAAATGGCGAACTTTTATGCCGCCTGCGATATATTGGTCCTGCCCAGCGGCACGGAATGCTTCGGCCTGGTCCAGGTAGAGGCCATGTTGTGCGGCACGCCGGTCGTGATGACCGATATCCCGGGCGGACGCGTGGTCGTCCGCGAGACGGGCATGGGTAAGCTTGTCCCGTCAGGCAATTGGCAGGCCATCGGCCAGGCGGTTTGTGATATCATCAAAAATCCTGAGGCCTACATCTGCCCGCATGAGGTTATTAGCAAGACCTTTAACTTTCAGGAGACGGTCGATCGTTATGAGCGGCATTTCCGTGCCCATATCCGGAAAGATTGAGACGCGTTGATGGTGAGCGAGGCAGCGCTCCAGTTGATGACCCGCAATGAGGCGGACATGGCCTTCAAAAAGCGGGTCCGGACCATATTCGAGTGGTTAGATCCCCAGGACGACGACGTCATCCTGGATTGCGCCTGTGGGCGGGGATTCTACCTTAACATGTTCCGTTACGTAGGCCGGGCGCGTCTGGTCGGCCTGGAGTTGGAAAGCCCCATCATCCGCAAGGCGTCACAAAACGTGGGCCACCTGGACGATCTGATCCTGACCCAGGCCAACATCTACCACATGCCGTTCCCGGAGAATACGTTTGATGGCGTGATCCTCTCCGAGATTCTGGAGCACCTTGACGATGACGAGGCCGGCCTGCGGGAGGTGCTGCGCGTGCTCAAGCCGGGCGGCATTGTCGCGATCACGGTGCCGAATGTCGACTATCCTTTTTTATGGGACCCGATCAACAAAACACTGGAAACACTTTTTCATACCCACATCGGGCGTGGACCCCTGGCCGGTATCTGGGCCAATCACGTGCGGCTGTATGAGCGTGATCAACTCCGCCAGGCCGTGCAGGCGGCCGGCCTGGTCGTCGAGGAGGAGCGCGCCTTTACACATTACAGTTTCCCATTTATCCATAACCTGGTATATGGGTTGGGCAAGCCGCTGTTGGAGAGCGGCGCCTTGCCCCAATCGATGGCGACTGCCGCCGACCGCACCACATTTGAAGCAAACAGCGGCAGTTTGTTAAATCCGATCAATCTCGGTCTGGCCGTGTTTAACCTGTTCGATCGCTTCAATCGAATGGACGAGCCAGAGGGACGCTCGACGGTCAACCTGTGCATCAAAGGACGTAAACCGGCATGAGTGATACGCCGCCAGACGATCGCCAGAGAGACGAATCCAGCGAGCCTGTTGAGTCTGTAAACGACTCAGGATACGCGCCGCCAACGGACGACGTGGCAGCCGGTCCGAGCGGCCAGCCGGCTGCTGCGGCTGAGTCACCGGCAGGTATGCTCGGGACTGCCCGATCGCCCATCTATGAGTGGCCTGCACCGGGGCGATCGGCGCTGGAGGAGGCCGCTACGCCAGGGGCGGAAGCCGCTGCCGAGCGTATGATCGCACGGGCGCGTGCCGAATCGGCGGCGCGGGAGACTTTCGCCGACCTGACCTTGTGGGAGGTGCTGCTGCGCGGGGTACGTGCGCCGCGTGTGACCTGGAAGGCCTTTTGGGCGGTGGTCAACGCGGACGATGTCCTGTCCGTCGCTGCGGTCGAAGCGCCATCGCTGTCTGTCCCTGCCACCTCGATGGATGCCGATAGGGCGGCCGATAGTGGCCTGGCAGGCAGTGGTCTGCGCGAGGATGTGGCCGCCGTCGCCCAACGGCTGAGGGGCCGGGAGGCGGTGGTCCCGGTTGGCCTGATGATCCTCGGGTTTGCCCTGGCCCTGTTAGGCTCCAGTATTCTGGCGTCCGGCACCAGCCGTGCCGAACTCCGTGAGCTTAACACGGGTGCGCCCTGGTTGATTGTCGGTTTTGGGATGTGGGTAGCTGCCGGTGTGGCGGTTTATGGGTATGACCTGCTGGCATGGCTGCGGCGGTGGGGGGATCGGCTGGCGCGCCGTCGGCAGGCATCCGGCACCGATGGAGGCGAAGATGTCCACGACTTAACCGCACCCCTGGCGGAATCATTGCCGGCCACAGCCGGCAGACCGGCTGGTCTCTCCGGCTTCTGGACGTTGCTGGAGGTGCACGCCGCGCGGCTGGTGCTGGCCGGCCTGGGTGTGGTGCTGTGTCTGGCGACTTACGCCTTTAATGGCAACAATGCCTTCACCGGTTTTGGCATTTTTCTCTGGATCAGCAGCATTGTGGTCTGGTTGGCCGTGCTTACTCCCACCAGCTTCGACCTGGTAACATGGGCGGAACAGTGGCGAGCCCGGTGGACGCGTCTTTTCCGGCGGGACGTGAACTTCAACGTGTCATGGACTGCGGTCGCCCTGATAGCCATCATGCTGGTGGCGGGTTATTTTCGCTTTGCGGAATTGGCCGGTGTGCCGCCGGAGATGACCAGCGATCATGTCGAGAAGCTGCTGGATGCGCAGCGTGTGCTCGACGGCACTTACCAGATATTTTTCCCCAACAATGGCGGGCGCGAAGGCCTGCAAATGTATCTGGTGGCGATTTTCTCCCAGGTGAGCGGGCTGGGGATGCAGTTTGCCACGCTGAAGTGGGTATCCGTGCTGGAAGGGTTGCTGACCATTCCGGTGCTGTGGTGGATGGGACGCGCGCTCATCGGGGAGCGGCAGCCGCGCCTGGGCAATGCCGTCGGTCTGATCCTGGCGGCCCTGGTGGCGGTGAGTTACTGGCATGTGTCACTGTCTCGCCTGGCCCTGCGGATCGTGCTGACGCCGCTGGTGATGGCCGTGGTGATGGTCTACCTGGCCCGCGCCATGCGCCACAACCATCGCTCGGATTTCCTCAAAGCCGGGCTAGCCCTGGGCATCGGCCTGTACTGCTACCAGGCCGCTCGTATGATCCCGGTGGTTATCGTGCTGGGCGTGGGGCTGGCCTTCCTGTTTCGGGCGCGCACCTGGGTGGAACGCCGGCGCTATGTCGGCAACCTGGCGGCGCTGGTGCTGGTCGCGGTGGTGATATTCGTGCCGCTGGGGCGTTTCATGATCGAATCGCCCAATCATTTCTGGATGCGTACCGCCGGGCGTATTCTGGGCGATGACGTGATCACCGAGACCGATCCCGATACCGGCGCGATCATCGAACGAAACGCCACCCTGCAAGATCGTATCGACGCCTTTAGTGCGAATCTGCCGGTGCTGGGCAACAACATCCGCAACGTGTTCCTGATGTTCAACTGGAAGGGCGATGTCGCCTGGATCAACGGCGTGCCCAATGCGCCGGCAATGGATGTGATCACCGGGTCGCTGCTGATCCTGGGGCTGGCCGCCTGGCTGGTGCGGATGTTCCGCTGGCGTGACCTGGTCGACTGGCTGGTTCTGCCCGCCATCTTCATCATGCTGCTGCCATCGGCGCTGTCCATCGCTTTCCCGGTGGAAAACCCCAGCGCGACCCGGACCAGTGGGGCGCTGCCGCTCGTTTACCTGATCGCCGCCTATGCCCTGGCTTGGCTGCTGCAGCGCGTGGAAGCGGTCGTGCGGAACCGGCGCATGCGTCTGGTCAGCACCGGGTTGGCGGTGGTGCTGGTGTTGGGTGCCTTCAGCGATAACAGCGCGTTATACTTTGGTCAGTACGTCGACCACTACCGGATCGCCGCGCAGCCCTACGGCGTGGCAGGACGAGTCCTCAAAGGTTTTGCCGAGAGCAACGGCAGTTACGGCAATGCCTTCATGGTGGCCTATGACTACTGGTTTGACCATCGGGCTATCGGGATTGTAGGCGGCCGGATCGGCTGGCCCAATGGCCTGTTGTCACTTGACGACTGGCCGCAGTTTATTCGGGATAGCTTGGGTACGGAATATGCCTTTGACCCTGACCGGGCCGTGCTGTTCTTTTATAACCGGGCCGATGAAGCGACTCCGCAGCAACTGCATGATTGGTTCCCGAATGGCAGCAGCATCTTGCAGAGCACCGACATTGAAGTCAAGGACTTCTACACGTTCACGACGCCGCCGCCGGGTGAAGCGTGGCTGACGCGTTTCCTGGCGGAACATTTGCCGGCAGCGGACTGAGGAAATTGGCGCGTCCCCGTGTATGAATTGTGTTAGGCACCGGTTGAGCTACCAAAGAGCGTATGTCTGATTACCTGTCTCCTGAAGAACAACCCGTCACGGCTGCGACAGCGCCGCCTGCCCGCCTGATCGACTGGCAAAACGTGCTGGTTGCCGGCCTGCTGATCGCGATCGTCGCCCTGGCAGCTTACTTCCGCTTCATCGGGCAAAACTGGGATGATTACACCCATTTGCACCCCGACGAGCGGTTCCTCACCACCGTGACCTCCAGCATTCAGCCGGTCTCCAGTATCGGCGAGTACTTCGATACGCATGTGAGCAGCCTCAATCCCAACAATCGTGGGGCAGGATTGTACGTCTACGGTACGCTGCCGTTGTTTGTGGTAAAGGCGGCTGCCGGATTTACCGTAGACTTCACCCATAACATCAACTGGGGCGGCTATAACGGGATTCAACTTGTCGGGCGCTCGGTGTCGGCGGTGGCCGACCTGCTGACGCTGCTGTTTGTCTTCCTGATCGGTCGGCGGCTGTACAACCGCTGGACCGGTTTGCTGGCGGCGGCCCTCTATGCCGGGGCCGTCCTGCCGATTCAACTCTCACATTTCTGGACGACGGATGCCTTTACCAGCCTGCCGGTGGCGATTGCCTTCTGGTTCGCCGTGCGCGTGCTGGATGACGGCGGCTGGGCCAACTACGTCGGCTTTGGCGTAGGGTTAGGTGCGGCGGTCGCCAGCCGGGTGAACGTCGCGCCGCTGGCCGTCGTGCTGGCCCTGGCGACTCTGATCCGCATATGGCCGGTCTTTGATCCCAGATACCCGGTGAGCCGCCGCAACCGGTTGCTGAACCGGGAAGTCGGTGGGCTGATGCTGGCCGCCGTGATCTCCATACTGGTGTTCCGCCTGGCCCAACCCTATGCCTTCGAAGCGCCGAGCCTTTCCACCTTGTTCGGCTTTATCCCGAACCAAAACTGGCTGCAAAACATCGGCGAGGCACAGCGCCTCGTCTCCGGCCAGGTCGACTTTCCGCCCAATCACCAGTGGGCGTCGCGTTTACCGTACGTCTTTGCCTGGTACAACATGGTGATGTGGGGCATGGGCCTGCCGCTGGGGTTGATGGCCTGGGGCGGCTGGGCCTGGGCCGGGCTCCGGGTGCTGCGCGGCCGGCCAGACTGGGCGCGCCTGGTCCTGCCGTTCACCTGGATTTTGATCTATTTCGGCTGGCAGGGGCGGCAGTGGGTGATGACCATGCGCTACTACATGCCGCTGTACCCCATCCTGGCGGTGCTGGCGGCCTGGGCGCTGATGACCCTGCTGCGCCGGGCCTGGCTGGCCTGGCAGGAGCGGTCCTTCCGTTGGCGGCGGCTGCGTCTCGGGCTTGCCGCTGGTCTGCTGGCCCTGGTCGCCGTCTTCACGTTGGTTTGGGCTTTTGCCTTTACGCGCATCTACACCCGCCAGTTGACGCGAGTCGGCGCGTCCCACTGGGTTTTACAGAACATCCCGGCGGATTATTCGCTGACCATCGAAACACCCGACGGCGTCACGCGTTTGGTGAATATCGGCCTGGGCAATTCCACCCTGGACGGCGAGGACTCCCTGCTGGGTAGCGTGACTCGCTACTTCGCCGATGGGGAATCGCTGTCGTCACGCTTTGCGGTACCGATCACCGGCACGGTGACCAGCATCCACGCCGCGCACCTGGGCGACCCGCAGCAGGACGCCGACCCGGAAACCTTGTGGGTAGCTTTGTGGGACATCGGCGACAACCGCCAGTTGGGTGAAGGGCGGCTGACCGCGGACTTCAGCCAGGGCGATTCGGCGTTGGGGCGCGCTTATGACGTGATGCTGGACGACCCGGTCACCCTGCTGGCCGGGCGCGAGTACGAGCTGCGGACCCGCGCCGAGTCCGGCGCCCCGTTCATCGTCGCCGGGGCGGCCATCGCCACGGAAGGTCCCTGGGACGACCCGATCCCGTGGAAGGTCTGCGCGCTGCCGGACGGTATGCTCTGGACGCCGGAGACGCCGCCGGGGCTGGTCTCGCTGGAGGATTGCGACGGCATCGATGGCTTCGGTATGGGGTATTACCAGGGCCTGGAACTGTTCATGGCCGCCGAGGATAACGAGACCAAGCGGGATATTTTGCTGGAGACGCTGGACGATGCCGAATACCTGACGATCAGCAGCAATCGCTTTTACGATACGCTGCCCCGTCTGCCGATGCGTTTTCCGATGAGCGTTGTTTACTACGACTCGCTGTTCAGCGGTGAGTTGGGTTTCGAGTTGATCCAGACGTTTAGCTCGACCTTCACGCTGGGGCAGCGGGCAATCTCCGATCAATACCTGCCCACCTATGATGCACCCAACTGGCTCAACGAGTGGGAAGCTGAAGAGGCTTTCCATGTATATGACCATCCGACGGTGTTCATTTTCCGCAAGACTGCTGCCTATGATTCGCAGGTGGTCGCCCAACTACTGGGGGACGTGGAACTGGCCTCGGCGACAGACCTGGCCTCTTACGCCGATACCACGCATACCATTGGCGTGGTGCCCTGGTCGGCGCCGCAGGCCAGCGACAGCCCCACCGCCCTGATGCTGCCGTCCGACATGCTCGATGTGCAGCAGGCCGGTGGCACCTGGTCGGAACTGTACGACCACGAGTCTCCGGTGAATCAGAGCGACGTGACGGCGACGGTTGCCTGGTGGGCGGCGATCGTGCTGCTGGGGTGGATTGCCTGGCCGACGTTGTTTGTCCTGCTGCCGGGGCTGGCCGACCGGGCCTATCCGCTGGCGAAAATCACGGGGTTGCTGGTCGTGTCCTGGCTGGTCTGGTATGGGGCCAGCCAGGGCTTTTATATCTGGTCGCCCGGCGGCATCGGGCTGGCGATGGTTCTCCTGGCTTTATTGAGCGCCCTGTTGGCCTGGCGGCAGCGGGCAGCTTTCGTAGCCTATCTACGGGTGAACTG
>DAOUEM010000429.1:0-6175 GCA_034430555.1 Anaerolineae bacterium
GTACCCATGACCACCGACGAGTTGGAGCGCGCCGTCACCGGCCCCGCCGACCGAGTGGGCATCTCGCTCGAGACGGGCCTCGCCACCACCATCGTGACCGAGGTCAGCGAGCAGCCAGGTGCGCTGCCCATGCTGCAGTATGCGCTGACCGAGTTGTTCGACCATCGCGAGAATGGCACCATGACCCTGGCCACCTACCAGGCCATGGGCGGCACGCTAGGCGCTTTGGCACGCCGAGCGGATGCGGTCTACACCGGACTACCTACCAATGAGCAGGCGCTGGCTCAACAGGTCTTCCTGCGATTGGTGACGTTAGGTGAAGGCACCGAAGACATCCGCCGGCGCACGCTCAGGAGTGAGTTGGCGTCGGTGGGGGGAGAAGCGACTCAGATGGTGCTAGATGCATTCGACCGCGCCCGGCTGCTGACCTTTGACCAGGACTTCAGCACCGGCGAACCCAGCGTTGAGCTGGCACATGAGGCCATCATCCGCGAGTGGGGCCAACTGCGCGAGTGGCTGGATGAGGGGCGGAATGATATCCGCTTGCAGCGCCTGCTGGCTCGAGCCAGCGAAGAATGGCAACGCGCTAATCGTGACTCCAGCTACCTGCTGCATGGTTCACGTTTGGCGCAGTTTGAGGAGTGGGCATCCTACACCAACGTCACACTCACTGTCGAGGAGCAAGGCTTCCTAAACAAAAGCATTTCTGAAGAACGGCAGCGCCTTACCCAGCGGCGGAGATTTCGCAACATTTTTTTGACCGTTGCGATCTCCCTAGCTATTGTGATGACGGGATTAGCGCTATTTGCTTTCGATTCGCGCACGACGGCGATCAGTGCACGCGCAACTAGTGATTACAATGCCCAAGCTGCTGCTGCAAATGCGGCTGAGGTACAAGAACTCGCACTGGTGAATGGTGCAAGGGCCGCCATGGGCAATCAGGACCTAGAACTGGCCGTTGCCCTTGCTGTAGCGGCTAATCGGTTTCCCGCTTCCTCAGGACAGGCACAATTAGTGTTGAGTGAGGCAGCATATGCTCCAGGATTAGTTCGCTATCTAGCTCAAGCGGAAGCCCACCGGCTTGAGTTGAGCCCCGATGGTCGCACTGTCCTCAATGGTGGCTTCGGCAGTCTGCAGTTATGGGATTGGGTAACTGGCGATATCATTCACGATCTACAGGGACATGGCAGTCTGGTCCATGATGCTATCTTCAGCCCAGCCGGTCGTTTGGCACTCTCATCTGACATCGATCAGGTCATACTGATGTGGGATTTGGAGACCGGCGAAGCCATCAAACGCTTCGAGTTTCCTTCAGGAGTAAACTCTCCTGTATGGACGTTGGCTTACCACCCGGATGGTCAACACGTTCTTGGTAGTGTTACCACTCGTGACGACGGCGTTAAGATGGTTGAATGGGATGCAGCAACCGGAACTATCACTCGCCAGTTTTCGGGTGTGGAGTTCTTTGGCGCACTAGACCTGGACATAACTTCTGATGGCCGTAGGGCGATGACCACCGGCTGGGATGGGACCTGGGTCCTGTGGGATCTGGAGACTGGCGATCCAATCCACGTCTTCGCTGACGCCCATAAGGATTGGACTTCTGGCTGCTTCACACCTGATGGCCAAAGAGCGCTAACGGGTGCACAAAACGTGGATGGCACCCTGGCGTTGTGGGATGTTGAGACATTCGAACTCATATGGCGTTATGAAGCAGAAGACGAATCGTTTTTCATGACCACATGCAATGTCGATGGTCGTACGGCACTAACCAGCGATGGAGTCATTCATTTGTGGGATTTGGAGAGGCTGGAAGAAATCCCGCTGTCAGGCAATGGTGGCCTTTTTACAGGTATGCTGGCAGAGGCAGTGCTCAGCCTTGACGGTAACACGCTAATCCATTACACACCTAACGGTATTGGAATTCTGGACTTACAGCATGGCGCTGAAGTCTCGCGATTTCCCCTTGAACTGGACGCTGTCTTCGCTGAATTACCGCCGGAAGTCGCTGGCATCAATCCATTTGAGGTGGACTTCAGTCCAGATGGCCGCTTGATGTTTCTGGGAACTGCTATCTGGCATCAAGACGATCCAACCTACAGGCCAGGCCCGAATCTTCTTTATGATCTCTCAACCGGTCAGAGAATACAGCAGTTGGGCGAGGTAGACATTCAGGCACCGTATATCAGCGGGGCCAGTGGGGCTGCTTTCAGTCCTGACGGCAGCACAATAGCCATGCCTTACCGCACCGGCCAGTTGTTTTTGGGACAAGTTGAGAATGGCCTCATGTCGCAGCCATTCGTTGGACACCGGAGTGTTGTACTCGATGCAGCGTTCAGCCCGGATGGCCGAACCTTGCTGTCGTGCGGCGCAGATGGTCTGATCTTCCTCTGGGATGTTGCCACTGGACAGGAGATCCGGCGTTTTGTCGGTCACCATGGGGCGGTACATGCCATCGCTTTCAGTCCTGACAGCCGCACTGCCCTATCTGGAGCCGAAGACGGACAAGTCAACTTGTGGGATGTGGAAACTGGTGGGCTAAACGCCAACTTTAATGGCCACGAGGGTGCCATTATGCACGTTGCGTTCAACCCCGGTGGACAGACAGCACTCTCTACCGGCTGGGACGGCCTGGTTATCTTGTGGGACTTGACCACAGGCCAGGAGATACGCCGTTACATCGGTCATGACCAGTTTTCCAACTTCGCCACATTCTTGCCTGATGGCGAAACATTCCTGTCGACTGGGCCAGAAGGCGCATACCTTTGGCATCTGACCTCAGGTGAGCGGATTCGGTTTTACCCAGGTGATTTCGACGGCATCTCCCTCAATCCAGATGGGCACAGTTTTTACACGTTCGATCGTGATAACCACGTGGTCCGAGAATTTCGGCTAGATACAGCCGATGAGTTGATGGCTTGGACACTGGCTAACCGTTATGTAAGGGAACTAAACTGCAGTGAACGGGATTTGTATCAGATAGAACCTCCCTGTAACGAAGAGGGAATCCATCCCACACGAACGCCTTATGCGACTGCACTGCCCTCATCGATTGCCACATTGACACCTGATACTGATTCCGCTCAGGAAACCACGATTCCAAATCCAACAATCACACCGACCATCATTCCCCGGCATTTGGAGCTGGCACACTTAGGCGTGAACCGTGGCGAGGTGGCGACAGGCGAGTCCCAAATATGGATCTACGAGGGTATTGAGGGAGATATGCTTGTTGTTCGTGTCATGGCCGACAATCCGGCCAATTGGGCCACACGAAGCGAAGAAGAGGGGACGCCAGAAAATGGCGTACTTGATACATTCCTCTCCATCACTGCTCCTGATGGGTCGGTACTTACAATAAGCCCTGCCAATGGGAGCACTGAGCCTTTCAGTGATGACATTGAAGCCGGTACGAACACCGATTCGATGTTTGAGCTGACTCTACCAGACAATGGGTTGTATCGTATCGAAGTAAGCGGCGCAGGCCTTCAGACCGGCGGCTCCTACTCGCTGATTATCGAGTCTGAATCATTATCGACCGAAATATCTGACTAAGCTTGGTGAGTATGTGGCTAAGCAACTAAGATTACGCAGCCTTAGTTGTTCTCACAATGTGTTGACAGACGAGTTCAAAATCGAGAAACTGGCCCCAGGCGACGTAGCCAGCGAGCGGTCCATGCCCGTCGCTCCCGTTTATAACTGCTAAATAGGTCAGCTAAGAGCTGACCTTATCTTTCCCACCGTAGACTGGATCGCAGCCACTGTCAGCGCTCTGGTCTTTTTTGTACCTTTACAAGTCCATAGGCAGCTCGGCGATTCTCTATCCTCATGGAGGTGCATCCGCATCTACTCGTACCATGCAGTGGATCGGAGTTTCGAACGTCACATTTCCAATGAAGCTGTGAGTTTCGCCCTTGATTACGGTGACATGGAAGTCACCTGGCGCGACGGGCATCGGTTTCGGAAGTTCACTCTGAGAGCAATCCCCAAACGCTACCGGACTTCCCCGCACACCGCGCAATACATCGGCGTTACAGTCGTCATGGATTGGCGTCACGAAGTCGTCGTCACCGTTTATCGAGACGAAGGGGTCCAACAGCAAGCCGCTTGAGGAATACCTGAGCCCTATCGGCCCGACTACCCCACACTGATATGAAACAGGATCGCCGAACTGCTTATGAATTTGCGTTTCGAACCTATGTCGCCTAATCTTTGATAGATATCGCTCGAAACGATCACCCTCCTATCATCGCCAACTCACAATACCTGCAACCTTTCATTCGGTCGAGCCTTTTCGATGGTATAGACTGCGCCCACACTCTTACATTGGGCATACCGTTGCCGATCGGTGGTAACGTTTCAGGGAGTTAATGATGACTTATCCTGGTGATGAGAAACCCCAACAAGCGATCCAGCACGTGATCAGAACTGATCGCGCCAATATCGTCCGCACGGTAGAGAAGGCTATCTTTTCTCAGCCTGCCAACGCTTCTCTCGTGACATACCTGTGTGCCAAGACCGAAGAAGTAGAGGAATTCATGGCAGCCGTCCAGGACGCGACCTTATCTAGTATCGGGCGCGGCTATCATTTATATGAAAAAGTAAATTGGGGGAATGCTGCCAAAGGTATTGCCGCCGGTGTTGTGGTTATGCTGCCTATCGCCTGGGTTTTCAGCCGTATCCCTTGGAGCCTGATCGTCATCTCCGCTCTCATCCTATCTGGGATTAGCGTTGGGGTGATGAAAAAGGTCGCCGTGATTCGTCAAACTGTATTGGCTCTGGCGATAGGTGCGATTCTGGGCGGCAGCAGTTATCTCACCTGGCAATGGTTTGAATACCAGGAGTTTCGAGATGGCATTCGAGCCGATGTCATCCAGCTGCGACCCGACTTTTCCATAGAACAACAGGAGCTTGCCATCGACCAGACTATCGAATACGAAAGTGGCTCACCGGGGATATTGGGCTACATCAAGCTCAGAATGCGCGGCCCGACGCAATGGTCCTATAGCTGGAATCCCCCTTCCTTTTTGGACTTCCTGGATGTGATCAACATCATCGAGGTAAGGGGAGTCGGGGTGCTGCTCATAGGCGCGCTGGAACTTGGCGCCTCAATCTTTATCGGCATAGTAATGAATGATCCTAGAACCGATCCGCCCTTCTGTGAAGCCGACCAGACCGTCATGCAACCACATCGTCTATTCCCAGTGCTGCCAGGGGATGCCAGCCGGCTTACCACAGCTTTAGTCCACCCAGCCAACGACAGAGCTGCGCGCGTCCTCCGCCAAGTGAATAAACTCGATAGTGCAGTGTACTTATGGCTCACTGTTTGTCCAACCTGCCGGCAAGGTATTCTCCATTGGCAGTACCGTCTCCAGAATGACAGAGTGAACCGGAAGCTGCCTTTAGGCTATCTCGACCAGGCTAGTGCTCAAACGCTGATGACCGCGGCCAAGCCGGCAGCGGAAAACTACAGCCAACGCGAGGTGAATGCCTTCGCCGGTTTTATGAAGTCTGTCCTGCAAGAGCAGGCGACAACTGAGGAAAACGGAGGGAACGAAGCGAGTTGACAGACCAAGGCAAGTAATCCATTCGAGGCATGTTTTACTGTGATTCAACACTATGGTTCAAGACAAGAGTCGACACAAAACCACTTGGTGGTTGATTTTCGTTTATGACTTCAACGGAATACACGCATACTCTACCCCTATCATACCCTGCCAGAGGAGTTTATCCGGCATCTGTCGTCGGTGTACAGCTTCGCGATCTCGAAGCCCTGACGTTCCGCGTACTCACGGATCGTCTGTTCCTGACCTTCCAGCGACCAGCCCTCGGTCTGCTCTTCCGAGGAGACGCGGAGTAGGCCGCGGCCCGCTTGGGGGACAGTCCTGACGTGTCTTCGGTGGTCATTGGACATCCCTTCCCTGGCAGTTTGCGAGTACCAGGTGCAGTTTCACGCCATACGCCTTCTCCAGCAGGTCGCGAACCTGCCGGAACCGTTCCGAGCGCAGGTCCAGCCGTGTCGGGCACAGCACGATAACGACCTCAAATACGCCCTGCTCGGCCTCCAGCAGCAGCGCATCCAGCGCCGGATGGTGGTAATCCAGGTCCGTCACATGGTCGTGATAGACCCTGACCAGCTCCAGCGCTTGTTCCTCCGCATACTGGCGGAGGGTCG
>DAOUEM010000430.1:0-4712 GCA_034430555.1 Anaerolineae bacterium
TGAAGCCGGAGGCGCGCCGCCCGGCGATCAGGTCGGGCAGCAGCCTGTCGCGCAGGGCGTTAAAATGGGCGCGGTTGCGGAAGAAATAGGTTTCGCCGATGGTGACGGTGCGGGTCAGCAGCCGCCACCGGTCATCGGTGAGCGGCAGGTCGTCCAGCAGCACGTTCAGGCTGTGCACGTCGGCCAGCCCTTCGGCGGCCAGCAGCGGCTCGACGACGCGCTGGATGTCCTTGCGTTTGTTTTCGTCAAGGGTGAGACCGGTATGTGCTTCGATCAGGTCGTATAACTGCCCGTAATCTGGTTGGGTCATCGCGGCTACCTGGGTGATGGTGCATTGACGCTATATAAATGATAGAACATATCTTCATATTATGCCAATACTTTATCACCGAATTTACAGGTAATTTATTTTTCCGGGCAGGCACGATGGGGGCAGCCGGTCACCCGGTCCGCGATCCGCACGACGACCGGGCGGCACGATCAAACGAGACGAAAGCCGGAACGCCAACGCAACGGGACAGGGGATACAGGACGAAGGCGATCCCCAATTATAGGCGATCAGTATAGACCTGTGCAGGTGATTAGACAAGCTATTAACGGATGAGGTTTGTCACGTCAGTCTGATTTTCGACGCGGGGGCACCAAACCGCCGGGCGATCACGGTTTCCCATGGTCGCCCGGCGGCGGTTGATGTGATGATGCGGTGCTGGATCAGCGGAGCAGGGTGTAGGTCACCTGGACCTGCACGCTCACGTTAAGCTGGCCTTCCTGGATGCCGCCGCCCCCGAACCCGACCGCGGCTTCGGCGTAGGGCATGGGGAAACCGCCCGCCGCGCCCTCGCTGACCACGATGGCCTCGCCCAGGGAAGCGCCCACGGCGGCGGCCAGCTCCTCGGCGCGCTGCCCGGCGTCGGCGATGGCCAGCAGGCGGGCCTCGCTTTCCAGGGCAGCCGTATCGTCAATGCCGAAGCTCAGGCCCTGCACGGTGTTGGCCCCGGCGGCGATGCCGGCGTCGATCACGCGGCTGACCAGGTTCGTATCCCGCACCACGATACGCAGGATGTTGTTCACCCGGTAGCGGCGCGCGCCTTCCGCCGGGCGTCCGTCCGGGCCGTAGGGGCCTTCTTCCGTCCACACGCTGAAGTTCACGGTCTGGATGTCCTCCGGCGCGATGCCCAGTTCGGTCAGGGCGGCGGTGATGGCGCTCAGGCCGGCGTCGGCTTCGCGCACGGCTTCGCCCAGGTCCTCGCGGCTGATGTCCAGGCCGAGCTGGAGGTAGGCCACGTCCGGGGCGCCGGCGGCCTGGCCCGAACCGCCCACCGTGATGGTGTTGGCGGGATAATCGCCCTCAGTCGCTGGCCCGGCGGCGGCCGCCCGCGGGCTGACCAGGCTGACCAGCAGTCCGAGCACGATCACAGCGGCGAAGCCCAGGCTCAAGCTGAGCAGGCTGAGTAACTTCCAGGAAATCTTGCGGTCCATAGTGTGTTCCTCTTTCTGTACAGGCAACTGCACATGACAATTTTCAGGCGGAGGGTCTGGCCCTCCACCGGATATGACGCCGGAGGGGGGGCAAAGGTTCCACAAACGTCGTTAGTTCGGGCGAAGTCGTGGTGATTTTCTTGGCAGTGGTTGAAAGACACCAGTTTAGCGTACTCAGTTGGCTGTTTTTGGGCCTGGGAGAGGCTACAGTCGTATCCTGACAGACTTCGTCCCAATGGCAAACTACCGCTATACTAAAAGGCGAAATGTCTTGGTTAGATCGTTGTCACCCCTAAATATCGGAAAATGGAGCGATGAGTCGCGGATCGATATTTGTGTTCGTGAGAAGTGTGCTATCGGCTCGCCCTTATACGCTTCAATTCATGGGATCCATTGTCAATCACGCGACCGATTTCCCATCCGAAGGGGCAGCCTAAGGAGGTCAAGAGTCTCCTTCAAGACTATCGCTCCTTGAATTGGCAAATTCCGTTGGTGTTGGTTGCTGTTAATGGCCAGCACCAGAAAGCATGGTCAGTATCCGACCTGCGAATAGCGCTCCGCCTCTTCCCTGATGATCCCGTTCCTGTCGTGCCCGGCGATGTCACAGACTCGTCATCGGTGCGTGAAATAGGTTCGAAGTTAATCGAGATAATTTTGAGCAAGTAATTGCACGGCATTCCTTTTTGATTTGCGCCGATACGAAGAGCGACACACAACCCTGGAATTTTGAGATATTTCTCGACCAGACTATTTTTTATATTGCTCAAAGAAGATGTAATCTGGGGATCTTCAAGCTATGACACAGGATGCCGAGTCGTTTATCACACGCTTCACCACCTGGACCGAGGCTCGCCCGGACATCCGGGCTGCGCTGGTGGCCGGGTCCTACGGGCGGGCGGCGGGCGACGCGCACTCGGACGTGGACATCCTGCTGTTTTGCCGGCGGGCGGACCGCTACGCCGACCCGGACCGCTGGCTGCCGGCCCTGGGCACGCTGTGGGCTTCTTTATACGCGCCGGATGACCCCTTCCCCGGCTTCCCGATGGCGCGCAGCATGTTTTGTATTTACGCGGGCGGGCTGGTGGTCGATTTTGGCGTGATCCCCCTGTGGACGATCCACTGGTGGCGGCGCGCCCTGGCCAGCCCGCTGCGGCGGCTGCCCTACCTGCCGCCGGGGGATGACGCTGTCCGGATTTTCCGGGACGGGGTGCGGGTGCTGTTCGACCATGACGGCGACCTGGCCCGGCTGCGCGATACCCTGCTGGCGCTGCCCGTCCCGGCGGGAAGCCCGCCCGGCCTGGACGCGTTTCAGCGGAATCTGGGCGACTTCTGGTATGGGCCGGCGGACATCGCCCGGCACCTGCGGCGCGGCGAGGTCTTCCAGGCGCAGATGCTGCTGCACCGGCCCCAGAAGCGCTGCCTGCTGACCATGATCGAATGGCACGCCCGCTGCCGGGGGGGCTGGGTCCAGGCCGATGGCCTGAACCGGACCAAGACGCTGGAAAAGTGGGCCGACCCGCGCGTGGTCGAGGCGCTGCCGGCGCTGTTCGGCGGCTGCGAGGCGGACGCCTGCTGGCGGTCCTTGCTGGCGCAGATGGACATCTTCTACGACCTCTCGCGGGAGGTGGCCGCGCACCTGGGCTACGACATCCCCGTGCAGGACGACGCGATCCGGGCGTGGATACGCACACAGGTCCCGGTCGATGAGGCGTGGGCGTAACATGTTACGCCCCTACGTGGGTTCGGTTCGAAGGAGGGCGTATGAGGCGGCGGTTATTGTTGATGCTGGCAGCGCTGGCGCTGTCCGGCTGCGGCTTGCTCGATGCCCGCCTGCCCAACGCCCGCGTGTTGGCCGACCGGGGCGGCTTGCGGCTGCGGGCCTGGCCTTCCCCGGCGGGCGCGGTGCGGGGGACGCTGGCGGCGGGGGCCTGGCTGCGCGCCGAGGGGCGCACGACTGCCGGCGACTGGATCGCGGCCCGGACCGGGGCGGGCGAATCGGGCTGGGCGTGGGCGGCCTTCGTGACGGTGGCCGGGGGTATCGAGGCGCTGCCGGTGCCGGACGCGGTGGCCGGGCTGACTCCGCCCGCCGTGCCCATCACCGTCGACGGCGCGACCGTGATCAGCGGCCTGACGCCCCAGGCGCACCGTATCTTTCTGGATGGGTTGGCGCGCGGCAATCGCGCCGACGTCTTCGCCAAAGCGGGGGACAGCATCACCTCGGCGGTGTACTTTCTGGAGCCGGTGGGGGTGGGGCGCACTACCCTGGGGGCTTATGAGGGTCTAGCGGGCGTGATCGACCATTTCCGCGCCGCCGAGGCTCGCGACGGACTCAATCCCTTTGTCGTGCCCTCGCTGGCGGCAGCGCCCGGCTGGAGCACCTGGGCCGTCCGGCAGCCGGAACTGGCCGACGAAACCCTCTGCCAGCCCGACGAAAGCCCGCTGGCCTGCGAGTACCGCGTCAACCGGCCCGCCGTGGCCCTGATCATGTTCGGCACCAACGACATGCACGCCCTGACCCGCGCCTCTTACCGGACCAACCTGGCCTGGGTGGTGGAGACCTCCCTCGCGGCGGGGGTGCTGCCGGTGCTGAGCACCATCCCGCAGCAGCGCGGCTACGAGGAGGACGTCGAAGCCTATAACGAGATCATCGCCGAACTGGCGGAATCCTACGAGGTGCCGCTGTGGGACTATGCGGCGGCGCTGGCAACTTTGCCTGATGACGGCCTCTCGTCGGACGGGGTGCATCCCAGCGTGGCGGAGCGGTTGGGGGCGGGCAACTTCACGCCGGAGGGGCTGGCTTACGGCTTCAACATGCGCAACCTGACGGCGCTGATCGCCCTCGACGTGATCTGGCGCGGCGTGCTGTACGAGTGAGGAGAAACAATGCGTACTGGCGTAATCTCAGGTGTATTGATTTTGTGTGTGATCTGCATCGCTCTCGGATTCTTGTTGTTTCGCTGGCTGGAGATCAATGCCGCCCAAGTGACGCGGTATCCGCTAACCTTCACAGCCGATCGAACCCGCGCGGGCGAAATCATCATCGAGGTCTATCACGGCCCATGGAACATACCTTTGGGAGATGACTCAATGGTCCAACTTCCAAATTATTATGCGGAACTAAACGAGAACCGTATCCTGCTGCAATTACCCTACGACGAAAGCGTGGATTCGTGCCTGGTCCCCCATAATCCATCGGCCCCACCGCTCTGTGTTTTTGTGGCTTATTTCCACCT
>DAOUEM010000431.1:0-18137 GCA_034430555.1 Anaerolineae bacterium
TTCGTCAAGTATTGCTTCCATTTTGGCTTTCATTTCCGCCCGCAGCTCATCGTTGGTTTGTCCCATGTTGTCCCCTCCTCTTTGTCGGCTTATAGTCTACTCCTTTCTGCCCCCAATCTGGTATGCACCCGCGGGCCACCGCTGAGTCTACCCAGTTTGGAGGAGCAGAGCCGGCCAGAGCCGGTTGCGCCAGACCGAACGATGGCGCGGATGAAAGCGCAGGATTTCCAGAGCACGGAGGGCAAACCAGGCAAGGCCCAGCCGATGTCGAGAAGCAAGATAGGATTGCCAACGCCTGGGCGCGGCGAGGGCAATCAGGCACAGGATGAGATTAGGTGATCTGGAAACCGAGTAGCAGACGAGCCAGGCGGTGTTCGTCTTTGAGGAAGGCCCGGCGCATCCCCAGGCGGCTTTTGAAATCGCGGAACATCTCTTCAATCCAGAAGCGTTTGCGGTACCAGGCGACAGTCTGGCGGGCGGTGGTGAACGAGGTCGCCAGGTACCAGACTTTGTCGCCCAGGCGGCTGACCACAATATTGACAGTCACCGGCTGACGACCACGATACTCAACGGCTGAGAAGAGGGTTGGCAGTCCGGGAGCCGTATCCAGCTCGCGCAGCAGCAGTGAGCGGCCCCGATAGCGGACGCGGGTCTCTGGCCGGAGCCGCACCACGTAAGCGAAGCCCATCTGCTGCAGCCAGCGGATGAACTCGGTGCGCCCGAAGCCAGCATCAGCCAGGAATAGGGGCTGCTGGTCACGCGGCAGTAGACTGGCCACCAGTGTACACAACCCGCGTTCCAGCTTGTTCTGACTGTGCCGCAGCCGTTGGTGATGATACACGCCATAAGCCAGCGGCAGCGCCCGGCGACGACGCGGGACTGCCGCCCACAGCGTCTGAAAGGTCCGCACTTTCGTCCAGTCAATCGCCACCGGCAGCATCTTCGTCCGCTGCCCACCGGGTCGGTGTTGCCAGACGATAGCCGCCAGTACCCGAAAGACTGGCTCCACCTCGACCTGGGAGTTCTTCAAAAAGCGGTGCAGGCGTTTCAGTCGATGCACGTGCCGCCTCGGTCCACCCTGCCATACTCGCACGATGGCTGACAGGCTGCCGCTTTGACTCACCATGATCCCCTGCACCAACAAACACAGGTTCACCAACCGCGTCTTGCGCAGTTCGATCCCCCAGGCATTGACAATATTTGTACGATAGCATCGCGACGTCTCCTTTGGCTTTGATTGGGTGCAACTATTCAAAACCATTGTGAGGCGTCGCGTTTCTTTCTTTTCCTAAACTGGGTAGACGTCAGGGCCCACCGTAGGGGATCGATTGGCCGACGATAGCCCTACGCGGACCGTTTGCGCTTGCGACCCGCGCCATCTCCGTGGATCAGGTCATCCAGGTCGGCGGGATCGGCGTCTTCGGCCAGGTGATCGTAGGCGTATTCTTCGTAGGTGTCGTCGTAGGGCTGGCGATCCGGCGGGCGCATCGCCTGGCGCACATCCTGCCGCTCCAGTTCGCGCTGGATGGCCCGCTCCACCCAGAAATGATAGGCGAACCAGAAACTATGCAGCAGCCAGATCAGCGTCCAGATGATGATAACCGGTTCGTTAAACGGGTTGTTCGACGACCCCATGGCGATTATGCTGAGCAGCCACAGCGTCGTATTGGCGATGTAGATCATGCGCCGCCGGACGCGCTGCCGCACCCGGCGGGCCACGGCCTCGTATCTTACCTCGTCGACGGATTCATGCGGGTCGCGTGGATGATGGGTCATAACCGGTGCTCCTTTGGCCGCAGGGATAAAGCCGGACCGGCTCACCTTACCATGAGCGCGTGCTTCACTATACCTGTATACGAACGAGAACGAAAAAGCACTCGGAAAAACCACCGGCGCAGGTCAATAACCGGCCCGCTGCCGGGCGCGGGCGATGAACTGGCGAAAACGCGCGTGCATGACCGGCGTTCGCAGCGAAGTCTCCAGGTGGGTCATCGTCCTGACGGAAGCGGCCAGCTCCCAAAAACCGAGGTTGGTCACCGGCTGCCCCCTTGCCGACTCATAGGTACGCAGGAATGAATCGGCGGCAGCGTCTAGCCCTTCAATGTACATTTCCATCCGGCAGTAGGCCACGTCGTAACCGGGGTCGCCGTAAGCGGCTTCTTCCCAGTCGACAACGGCGGACATCTGGCCGTTCTCCCACAGGATATTGCCGCACCAGTAGTCGATGTGCACCAGGGTGGATGGCGCAAACTGAATGCCCGGCAGCAGATCGTGGACGGCATTCCAGACCATCGCGCCATCGGGATGGGCTTGCATGTAACCGGGAGGCTCCCCGTACTTCAGGAACCACACGACTTCGGCATTGGCATCCAGCAAAAACGCCTGCGCCTGTTCATCGCAGGGGACCGCGTGGATGCGGGCCAGCATTCGGGCTGTGTTCGTGCAGACAACCGCCCAGGCTGGCGGGTCGTCAGCAGCCATAATCTGGCAGCCGGGCACAAAGCTGGTGACGATACCTGGACTTCCCAACAACGCGCCATCGCCATCGAGAACCAGCGGTTGGGGTGCTGGGATGTCGTGCCCTTGCAGCAGGGCCAGCGCCCGGAACTCCACCTGCGCCTTGCGGGCCTGGTGGCCGCCAGCTTCAGCATAACGCCGGATGACGAGTCGTTCCAGTTCCCCGCTGGCTGACCTTGCTTCGATCAGGTGGGTATGATTGGAGAAACTACCCGCCAGGGGAAGAACGGTCTGCAATGACCAACCTGGATCGACTGCCGCCAGCACAGCGCGGACGGCTTCTTCGGATGGAAAATCAGTACCCTGGTTCATGTGCTCCTGTTTCCCTGGCAGCCGTTCGGCAACGCGTTACCATGAGCGCGCGCCGTCACTATTACTGTATACGAACATCGACGAAAAAGCACTCGGAATAGCCGCCTGAACACACCCGCCGACGCCGACCCGTTACACCGACCCCGCTAAGGATTCGCGCCCCCAAACGTGTATCAATAATAGTGCAATCACGGGCAGGGGGGATGATCATGGCACAGCAATTCACCGGTCAGACGGGTTGGCGCGGGTGGCACTCGTCCGGGCTGATGCAGCGACTGGCGCTGTTCGGCATCCTGGCGCTCTCGGCCTGGCTGAACCTGTTTCGTCTCCACCAGGTGGGCATCAACGGCATCGGCAACCTGTATTACGCCGCCGCCGTCAAGTCGATGCTCACCGGGTGGCGGCACTTTTTTTTCCTCGCGCTGGACCCCGCCGGTTTCATTTCCGTGGACAAACCGCCGCTGGCCCTGTGGATTCAGGCGGCCAGCGCGCGGCTGTTCGGCTTCCACGGGCTGAGCCTGCTGCTGGCGGCCTGGCGCGCCGAACGGTCGGGCGGGCTTCGCTGGCGGAGATCGGCCTTCGCCCTGGGCCTGCTGGCCCTGCTGATCGCGCCGCTAACGTGGACCCTCATCCCGGTGGTGACCTGCGTCGACAGCACGCTGCCCGCCGGCGGCCCGCGGACGTTGCCCTGCAAGCCATTCGAAACGAGGCCCTTCCTCGACCGCGACCTGATAACCTACCTGGAAGAGAATCGCGAGGGGGCGCGCTACCTGGCCGCCACCTATGACATGGGTGTGGCCGGGCTGGGCATCCTGGAGACGGGCAAGCCGTTCATGGCGGTGGGCGGCTACCGGGGCAGCGACCCGATCCTGAGCGCCGACGCCTTCGCCCGGCTGGTCGCCGCGGGGGAGGTGCGCTTTTTCGTCAACATGACCATGGAAACGGAATCCTTCCCGCAGCAAGATGCCCTCAAACGCTGGGTGCGCGACCACTGCCCGCCGGCCCCGGTGGATATCGAGGGCCTGGAAGTGCTGGGACCCTGTACGGCCTCACCGTAGGACCTGTCTGGTTTGGGAGGACAGCCCGGCAGCCGCCTATTCCGCCGCCAAGACGTCCGGCCCGGCGATGATCCAGATGGCGGTGGGCGCGAATTCGGCGACAGCCCCCTGATCCTGCCGTGCTGACCGCCCCCGCCAATCCCGCCAGACCCCATCAGAGCGCCTGTCTGACGTGATTTGTCAGGTGGGCGCAGGGATTCCGGAGGGTTATCGTCAGTTGCCCGTCAGGCATTGAGGGCCGGGCTGTGTTTTAATAAGGTCAGGAAGTTACATCAGGAGAGTCACGGTTTTATGTCTGGTGTATTGGTGGCAGGCACACGGCTGAAGGCTTACGAGAAAGTCTGGAGTCAGTTTTAACGGTATTGGGTCAGGTTGTACGGGTTTATACGTGTGCCTGGCAGCGGCGGATGCGCGGTGAGTGCTGCATCCGCCGCTGGCATTTTTTGTGGGTGAAATCCCGCCCACGCCTCTAGCTCGTACACCGGCGTCTCCGGCTGGAAGAGCATCCCCTTATCACTACCCGACCGACGCTCGCGCCGGGTTGTTGGCGCGGACGCCACCATGCTTTACACTCTGACCGTGCACGCCCACCACGGAAGGAGATGCCCCCATGACCCGACCCCGTATATGCGTCACCCGCCGCATCCCGCAGGCCGGGCTGGACCTGCTGGCCGACGCCTGCGACCTGCGCGTCTGGCCGGACGAGCTGCCGCCGCCCCGCGCCGACCTGCTGCGGGCCGTGGCCGAGGTCGACGGGCTGCTGTGCCTGCTCACCGACAATATCGACGCCGCGCTGATGGACGCTGCCCCCAACCTCAAGGTGATCAGCAATTTCGCCGTCGGCACCGATAACATCGACATCCCGGCGGCCACGGCTCGCGGCCTGCCGGTGGGCAACACGCCCGGCGTCCTGACGGAAACGACCGCCGACTGCGCCTTCGCCCTGCTGATGGCCGCCGCCCGCCGCCTGGTGGAGGGCGCGGCCTACGTCAAGGCGGGGCAGTGGCAGACCTGGGGGCCGACCCTGCTCATGGGCCAGGACATCCACGGGGCGACGCTGGGCATCGTCGGGCTGGGGCGCATCGGGCAGGCGATGGCTCAACGGGCGCGCGGCTTTGACATGCGCGTGATCGCCTGCGACAGCGCCGCCGCAACCAATGCCCAGGCCCTCGGCGTCGAGCTGATGCCGCTGGACGCCGTGCTGGCCCAGTCGGACTTCCTCAGCCTGCACGTACCGCTCACCACCGAGACGCACCACCTGATCAACGCGGCGGCCCTGGCCCGCATGAAGCCGACGGCAGTACTGGTCAACACGGCACGGGGCGGGGTGGTTGACCCGGCGGCCCTCCACCGGGCGCTGCGTGACGGCACTATCGCCTACGCCGCGCTGGACGTCACCGAGCCGGAGCCGATCCCGCCGGATGACCCGCTGCTCACGCTAGACAACTGCCTCATCGTGCCGCATATCGCCAGTTCCAGCCACGCCACGCGCGGTAAGATGGCGACCATGGCGGCGGCCAACCTGCTGGCCGGCCTGCGCGGGGAACGCCTGCCAAACTGCGTCAACCCGGCTATTTACGCGACATAAAAAAGACGGGGCGAACCCCGTCAGGCTTTGTCAGCACGATCGTCGACGCGACATAAAAAAGACGGGGCGAACCCCGTCTCGCGTGCGTCAACAAAAATGGACTGAAGACCCCGCGTACCGGGGCCGTTACTTGCCGGTGGCGCGGCGCAGCAGGTCGAACCAGAAGGGCGCGCCTTGCATCACGGCGATGGTCGTCAGCAGCAGGCCGACGATCTTGGTGATCAGCAGGCCAAGCCAGCCTTCATTGCCGTCGGGGAAAATGTTCCACAGGTTGCGGGTGTCCGTCTCCGGGTTCACCAGGTTGGAGATGGTGCTGGTATCGTCCAGCGCCTGGTTGTACCAGCCGATGGGCAGCCGCAGATCGAGCAGGTTGCTCATCGTCTGCTGCGCCGCCTCGAACGATTCCTGCAAATCCTCGGTCGTCGCCCCTGGATCAACCTGTTCGCCGGTGGTATTGGCGGCATCGACCGCCGCCTGGCGCAGCACGGGGTCGTTCCACAGCGCCTGGGCCACGTAGAGCGTATCCACGTTGAGCAGGATGGCCAGGACCGCCCCGCACAGGAAGGAAAGCAGCTGCATCCGGCGCTTGTAGACCTCACTGGCGCGGTTCAGACCGGTCTCGAACCACTGGGCGATCTTGTCTTTGGCGTTGGCCAGGTCGCGGGCAGCGCGCAGCACGCCGTGCAGCCGTTCCTGAAGCTCCGGGTTATCCACCGACTGCACGATCTGGTCCACCAGCTCGCTGTTGGTCAGTCCTTCCAGCATTTCGATGGTCTCGCCGTTGCCGGCGACTAAATCGATCAGGACTTCGGTCAGCAGGCTGGAGGAGATGTTTTTGACGGCGGTGCTGTCGATGGCCTCGGTCAGCATATTAACCGCCGGGTGGCTGAGGATGGCCTCCTGCAAGTCCGAGTCGCGCAGCAGGCGGCCCAGCTCCTGCTGGTAGATAGAGCCGCGCACGTCGAGCAGGTTCTTGAGGATGTTGTTGATCTGCGAGACCAGCAGGCTCAAAATGGCATAAACCAGGACCAGGCCGATCCCGACTTCAATAATCGAAGACCCCATACGCCTCCCCTCCTTGGAAAGAGAACGGCGTCCGCCTCCGGTGGCGGCGTGGACGAGTGGCCGCGGCGCGATTCCCCAACAAACAAGGTCTATGGTAGCATTGATCGGGCCGGGAGGGCAAACCGGGTACAAACCTGCCGGGTCAGCGGCCGCCGGTCAGAGGGCAGGCGAATCCCACCAAGGGGAGGGACGCAATCAGGGGCCAGATTTGTTAGAATGGGTCCGGGCACCCCCAGAGGAGCGCGTCCTATGCCCATCATCAACAATGTCCCCTCCTTCAAGCACGAGCCCGCCGCCGGCAACCGGGCTTTCCTGGCGGCGCAGGCTGCCCTGAGCGTGGTCGGCTTAGGACGCGGCCTGCCCTTCCTGGCGGGCGGCAGCGGGGACGCCTTCAAGTTCGTCTACGACCGGGGACTGGCCCGCGCGCCGCTGCGCGACCTGCGGCCCTGGGATTCGCTGGCGCTGGCCTACGCCGCCTGCGGCCTGCGCGCCGAATGGGTGCCGGACGCCACGCTGGATCACGTGCGCGGGCAGGTGGAGGCGCACGCCCAGATCGGCCAACCAATCCTGAGCAGCGGCCTGCCCGGCGACGACGGCGGATTCTGCCTGCTGGTCGGCTACGAGGAGGACGACGACCGCCTCAGCAGCCAGCAGGCCGCCGCCGTGCCGAGCGCCGCTACCCCCTACCGCACCCTGGACCTGGCCGACGATCCCGCCTGGAATGGCCCGGTCACCGGCCCACCGTTTTGGGTCGATTTTCCGATGCTGGTCATCCGGGGGCCGCTCTACGATCCGCCGGGCGAGGCCGCCCAACGCCGGGCAGCGCTGCAGCGCGCCCTCGACGTGCAACACGGCGACCCGGTCGCTTATGGCGATGCGTCGGAGGTCCGGTCGGCGCAGCAGGGGCTGGCCGCCTTTGAAGCGCTGGCCGCCGACCTGGAAGCGGGCGACCTGGGCGACCCTGATCTATCCTGGAAGTTGGACGCCCTGCTGGCTCAATACGCCTGGGACCGCGACCTGGCCGCCCTCTACCTGGAATCGTGGGCCGGGAATGCCCCCGCCACCCTGATCGACCTGTACCGGTCGGCGGCGCATGGGGCGCGCACCCTGCTCACCCGTAACTGGGAGGTCCGCAGCGCAGCCATGACCGACTCCGAAACGCTGCTCGCCTTTGTGGCGGGCACCGGCGCTTACCGCTACCAACTGCCGGAGTCACCCACCATTCGGCAGGGCCTGGCCGACCTGGGCCGCGTCATCGGTACGCCGCGCGGGCCAGCCCTGCTGGTGGAGACGCCCCAGCGGCGCGCGGGTGCGGTCCGGCTGGCACAGCGCCTGCACGACCTGGAAGCCAGCGCCGGGCCACTGCTGGAAGAGGCGTTACAGCGGTTATAATAGACTTATCAATAGTTGCGGATGGCGTCGACCATCGAGGAGAGGAGCAGTTTGATGTCTCGTGCATTTAAGAAGATGTTTGGCTTTGGCCCCTGGCGTAAGGGGGAAGACCTGGTATTCATTATGCGGGACCGCGGCGTCCCGGCCTTCAACAACGCCCGCGCCAAAAGCCCGCAGTGGCGACCCGACTTCGGCACGGCCAGCCTGGAGGGCATCGACCTCAGCCAGGCCAACATCAAAGCGGCTAACCTGAAACACGCCAACCTGGAAGGCGTGATCGTGGATAACCTGGCGCTGTCCGACGAGCGCGCCCGTAAGGCGTTGGCCCGGCGCGGCGCGATTGTGGAGTAGACAGTCACCGCCTGTTTCGCCACGCCCCACATCCCCGCCGAATCCAAACCGCCGGAGGAAGTGTCTCCCTCCGGCGGTGAATTACCTGCAAAAAAACCGGCAGAACTACTTGAGCTCGACCGCGGCGCCTTCGGCTTCCAGCTTGCCCTTGGCGTCTTCGGCGGCTTCTTTGCTGACCGCTTCCAGCACGGTGGCGGGCGCGCTGTCGACCAGTTCCTTGGCTTCCTTCAGCCCCAGGGTGGTGAAGGAGCGAACGGCCTTGATGACGTTGATCTTCTTGGGGCCTACGTCGGTGATCACGACGTCGAACTCGGTCTTTTCTTCAGCCTCGTCGGCGGCTTCACCAACGGCACCGACCATCGGCATGGCGCCCATCATCATCGGCGCGCCGGAGGCGGCGGTCACGCCCCACGCCTCTTCCAGCATATCTTTGAGCTGGGCGGCTTCCATAACGGTCAGAGTGCTGAGTTCTTCTACAATCTTGTCCAGATCGGCCATGATAAAGGTGTCCTTTCATCGTCTGCGCCGCTATCGGCGCGAATACTAAACTTGCTTTTCAGGAAATAACGCCTAAGCGGCTTGGTCTTTGGCGGCATAAGCGGCCACCACGTTCAGGAGTTGAGTCGCGCCACCGTTGATCACGCTCACCAGTTCCTGCGGCACCGTGCCGAACAGCGACACCAGCCCGGTAGAGGGAGCGATGATAAGGCCCACCAGGCTGCCGCGCAGTTCGTCGAGGGTCGGCAGTTTAGAGAGCGCATCGACGCCATTGTCGTCGTATGCCGTCTCGCCGACCAACGCGCCCTTGACCAGGAACAGCTCGACTTCTTTGTGGAAGTCCAGGACGGCCTTGGCCGTCGCGCCCAGGTCCTGGTGCGCGAAGGCCACTGCCACCGGCCCTGTGATCAAGTCTTCTGCGATGGGCATGCCCACCTCTTCCAGCGCCAGCTGGAGCAGGGTGTTTTTGGTGACCATGTAGGTGCTGCCGACCTCCCGCATCCTGGCGCGCAGGGCGTTGAAGTCGGGCATCGCCATCCCCTGGTGCTCGGTGACGATAATGCCCTGGGAGTCGTTCAGCAGGTCAACGTATTTGGCGACCAGTTCCTCTTTCGTCTGTCTGGAGATAGGCAAGCGTCCTGCCTCCTTTGCTAGTCGTGCTAGTCGGAAATGGTCTTCGATCTCCTGGCAAGCAAAACGGCCTTTGCAGACAACTCAACAAAGGCCGACCACGGACATCCCGCGCCGCTGCTCACGGTTCTAGCAGCCACGCGGCATGGCAGATTCGTGTGTCTGTAGCCCTTGCCTCGGCAGGAGATTAAGCCCGTGCCTCTGGGCGCGGACGCCGGCAGTCTGCGGCAAAGCCCGAATGCTAACCAATAACATCGGGGATTATAGACGGCGGGGTGAGCGGAGTCAAGGGCTATGTGTCACGCGCGCCCGCCGTCCGGGGCGACGGGGCAGCCAGGAAAACCCACCTGCCGGCGGGTCCCTGGCCGAAACGGTTCAGGCCGAAATGGTTCGGAACGCGATCAACAGCACGTTAGGGCTGCTCCTGGAGGCGGCGCTGGGCGCGGGCGGTGGCGAAGCGGCGCGTCTCCGCGACCGGCACGACAAAAAGAATGCCGCTCTCGTCGCGGTCCTGCTCATCCAGCTGCTGGAAGGTCTCCTCGGTGGCCGCGATGAGCGCCTGGGCCGCCGCTTCGTCTTCCACCACGGAAAAGATGGTGCGGTGGTGCTCCTCGTTGCTGCGCAGCATGTCCAGCAGGCTGGGCATGAGCGGCAGGTCGTCGCGGGCGCCGGCCCGCCGGATATTGATCAGGCCGGTGCTCTCCAGGATGGTGATGCCGGGCGCGCCGGCGGCATCCCAGGCTTCCAGCAGCGTGGTGCAGTGATCGGGATTGTTGAGAACCATCATCACCATTTGTTTCATGAGACTTCTCCTAGGGTAGGCTCAGCGACAGACCTGGCCGCCGGCGTCTGACCGACAAACAGGCTGCGCAGCAGCAGCGGGGTGAGGATCGTGGTCAGGATTACCATGCCGACCACGCTGGCGAACACATCCTGGCCCAGCAGGCCGGCGTCGATGCCGACGGTGACGACGATCAGGCCGACCTCGCCGCGCGACATCATGCCGACGCCCAACTGCAGCGATTCTTTGTTGGTCAGGCCGCCCAGGCGCGCCCCGAGGCCGGAACCGACGACCTTGCTCACCACGGCCACCACCGTCAGGGCCAGCATCAGCGTCAGGCTGTCGCCCGTCAGCAGGCGGACATTGACCCCCAGCCCGATGTTCACGAAAAAGATCGGCACGAACAGCCCGTAGGCTATGGTGGACATACTCGCCTGGATGCGGTCCTTCAAAGGACTGCGCGCGAAGATCAGGCCGGCCAGGAAAGCCCCGGTGATAGCGGCCATACCGCCCAGCGCCTCCGCCGACCAGCTGTAGAGCAGCATCATCGTGAAGACGAAAGCCGTCAGGCCCTGGCTGATGGGCAGCTGGTCCACCCGGCGGGTGAGGCGATCCGGCAGCAGCAGGAAACCGAGCACAGTCGCCACCACCAGGAAGCCGGCCATTTGCAGCACGATCACCACCACGCCACCCAGCCCCGCCGACCCGCCGATCACCAGGGCGACGAAGACCGACAGCGCCAGCACGACCAGGATGTCGTCGAAGACGGCCGCGCCCAACAGGCTGATGCCCACCCGGCTGCGCAGCACCTTCAGCTCCATCAGGGTCTGGGCGGAGATGCTGACGCTGGTCGCCGCCAGGATCAGGCCGATGAACAGCGTCACTTCCGCATCGAAGCCGAAGAGCGGTACCACGGCCAAACTCAGCGCCACCGGCGCGATCACGCCCAGCACGCCGGCCAGCGCCGCCACCTTGCCAGAGCGGGCCAGGTCGGAGAGGTGCAGGTCCAGGCCGGCGATGAACATCAGCAGCAGCACGCCGAACTCGGCCAGTTCGTGCACGGTCTCGCCGAGGTGGCCGCCCTCGAAGAAGGGCAGGTGCAGCACATCGAGCAGCGACGGCCCCAGGATCACGCCGACCAGCAGTTCGCCCAGCACCGAAGGCTGGCCGAGCCGGTAGCTCAGGTAACCGCCCAACTTGGCCGCGGTGATGATGATCACCAGCGCCAGCGCTAACTGTAAAAACGGCGACATATATTTTCCTCCAACAGACTTAAAGACCGGTATAACCGTCAACGTGCGGATGGCCCAAAATGTATACGCCCTTGCCGGAAAAACACGGTGTTTCGTACGGAGTTCTCATGGGTTCCCAGGCAGCCGGGTGGATCGTCAGGGCCTGACGTGGCGATGGTGAGCACAATCGCCCCTCCGTGCACGGACGAGTGCGCCCTTCGCCCGTTATCAAGTGCCGAGAATTCGTCCAATCACAAGATCAACAAAACGTTCGGTCTCCGGGTAGGTGGCTTCAGGGCTGCTTTGTTCGGGTTTCCAATGTTTTCGCCATCGGAGCGATTTTTGAATCAAAGATGTCCATTCCGGTAACTGCTGCGCCGCCCACGCCGCCGCTTTTTTCTTGGAAGCCTGTTCGCCGTTGGTATAACTATACAGCGCCCGGCACAGGGTCAGGACAGCGTAACTCTGACCGTACCACGACGTGTTCGTATTCTTTACATACTCGGTCCACTGTCGGGCATGGTCCTGAACCGCCTGTAGATATTCTTGTTTGGAGATCGGAGGGATGAACTGACGCGACGAGGGGCCAAAAAGAACCACGTCATGCTCGCGGACAAAATACCAGTTCATCAGCCACTCGATCCCGGAGTCGATGATGTGGAATGGCTCACCGGGGCTGATGTTGCCCATCTTGCTGGCTTGTGTCCTGAATGTTTTTAACCCCTTCGTAGAAAAATACTGGACTTCGATTCTGTTCTGCCACTGGGGATGCCGGCGCGCAAAATCCTCGTGCATATGTTGGAGGGCAGCCGCCGCCTGTTCGTCAAGGTTCGAGGCGATAACGGCTAACATGTCCAGGTCGCTGATGTCATGGTCAAAATCGCCGCTGACCAGCGATCCATAGAGATACAAGCCGAGCAGTTTTTGACCAAGAACCGCTTGCATCTCGGATAATAACTGGGCCAGAATTTCGTCGATGTCGGGGTACATTGTGATGGACATGATTTGGACCTCAAACGCTCAGGGCGCGGGGCTGAGGTAGATCGGGTTGCTGAAGACCCAGCCGCGCGCCCGCCCCCGGTAGGACTTCCAGGCTTCGACGCGGTAGGCGCCGGGACGGTCGGGCCTGTGGGTGAGGGTCTGGCCGGACGCTTCCGCCACGACCGCGCCGTCCCGAATCAGGCGCAGGTGGGCCGGGGCCGGGGCCGTCACGTGCAGGGCCGCCGCTTGATCCAGGGGGACCATATCGCCCATGATGGCGACGGGCGCGCCCTCGGCGGCTGGCCGGGCTTCGAAGCGAAAGCCGCGCGGGTCGGCGGGCAGCCCGTAGCCGACGAAGGCGTGCCCCAGGGCGATGGCCCGGTAGATGGCCGCCGCATCGGCTTGCCAACTGCCAGAGAGCGGCGCTTCCAGCAGAACGTGGGTATTCACGCAGCGGAACAAAAACGCGTAGGGGAACACCGTTTTGCGCAGCGGCCCCAGCCGGTAACGGGTGCCGTGGGCGTCGGCGCTGCCGATGACAGCCACGCGCTGCCCCTGCCGCAGCAGGTCATCCCACAGGGCCAGCGCTTCCGGCTCCGGCCCGTCCATTGCCCCCGCCGGGTCGAAGGCCATGCGCAGGCCGCGGGCCAGATCGGGCATGTGATATTTGGTGACCGACATGTAATTCCACAGTTCCAGCCCGGCATAACCGGCGATGTCCCAGTCATCCCAGCGGTAGGAGCGCTCGTTGATCCAGGCGACTTTACGATCGGTCGGGTGGGCGAGGAAGGCGCAGCCGCCGGCCTCGTTGACGGCGTCCAGCAGGGCCTGGGGGTGCTGCCCCTGGGCCGAGGTCGCCATCTCCGCCGCGCCGTAGACCAGCAGGTGATTGCGCTGGGGTTGGCGTAACATATCGTGAACCTCTTCGCCGGTCAGCAGCAGGACGCGTCCCCCGCTGCGGGTCTGGTAAGCGCCCTCGATGCCCGTCACCCGGACGTTATGATCGGTGATCACCAGGAAGTCCAGCCCGGCGCGGACGGCGGCGGCGGCTACCACGTCATGGGGTTGGCTGCCATCAGAATAAGTGGTGTGAACGTGCAGGTTGCCGACAACTTCGTACACGGGCGCGCAATCCTTGGGGCGGCGGTTGGAGTCAACCGAGAACACCCTGTTATAATACCCGCCTGTTGACGTGAAAGACAACCTGAAAAACAAAGGATAACCTTCTTGCCTACCAAACAAACCAGGCTCGACGCGCTGGCCCGCCACATCGTTCGAGTGGAACGCCAGTTAGAGGATCGCCAACGCCGCAGCGACCGTCTTTCGACGATCCGGCTGCTACTGGTCGTGGTCGGCGGGCCGGCGCTGTGGTTCGCCTTCTTCCTGGCGGGCAATGGGCCGGGCGCGCTCCTCACGGCGGTATGGGTCGTGATCTTCGCGGCGGTGGTGCGCGTCCACCGGCGGATCAAGGCCAGCATCCAGGCGCACGAGGTCTGGCTGCGCATCAAAAGGATGCAGATAGCCCGCATCCACCTCGACTGGGAACACCTGCCCCGGCCCCGCAAAGACCCGCCGCCGGACGGCCATCCCTTCGCCCTGGACCTGGACATGGTGGGCGAGCGTTCGCTGCATCGCCTGCTGGATACGGCGGTCACCCGCGAGGGCAGCCGCCGCCTGATGGACTGGCTGCTGGACACCCGGCCCGACCCGGCGACCCTCCAACGACGGCAGGCGCTGGTCCGGGAACTGACGCCGCTCACCCGCTTCCGCGATAAGCTGACGCTGACGGCGGCCCTGGCCTCGTCCGATGGCGGCGCGCCGTGGGAAGGGCGTCGGCTGTTGGGCTGGCTGGCCGACCGTATCCCGCCGGCGGCGCTGCGCCCCTGGCTGATCGTCCTGATCGCGCTGGCGGCGCTGAACATCGTCCTGTTCGGGCTGCATACGTGGGGCGTGCTGCCGCCTATCTGGGGGATCACGCTGCTGATCTACGCGGCGGTGTACCTCTCGCGGCGGCAGGCGTTCGAGTCGCTGTTCGAGGAGACGCTGACCTTCGTGGCCGCGCTGCGTAAGCTGGACGCCGCCCTGGGTTACCTGGAACGCTACCCCTACGGGCAGCACCCCGGCCTGCGCGACCTGTGCGCGCCGCTGACCGAGGCCGGAGACCGTCCCAGCGCCGCCCTGCGCCAGATCAACCTGGTGGCCTCGGCGGCCAGCATCCAGGGCAACCCCTTCCTGTGGCTGCCGATCAACGCCATCGTGCCCTGGGACATGATCTTCGCCACCCGGTTGAATCACCTCAAAGCGGCGGTGGAAAAACGCCTGCCCGCCTGGCTGGACGTGTGGTTTGAGTTAGAGGCGCTGAACGGGCTGGCCAACTTCGCCTACCTCAACCCGGACTACACCCTGCCAACCCTCTCCCCGGAGGCGGAGGGCTTCAGCGGGCGCGGGCTGGGCCACCCCCTGATCCCGTACCCGGAGAAGATCAGCAACGACTTCTCGCTGGAGCAGGGCGAGATCGCCATCATCACCGGCTCCAATATGTCCGGTAAAAGCTCGTTCCTGCGCACGGTGGGGGTGAACCTGCGGCTGGCTTACGCGGGCGGCCCGGTCGACGCGGCGGCGCTGGACGTGCCGCTCTTCCGGCTGTTCACGGCCATCCACGTCACCGATTCGGTCACCGACGGCATCTCGTATTTTTACGCGGAGGTCAAGCGGCTCAAGGCGCTGCTGGAGGCGTTAGAGCAAACGGATGGCCCGCCGCTCTTTTTCCTGATCGACGAGATCTTCCGCGGCACCAACAACCGCGAACGGCTGGTCGGCAGCCGGGCCTACATCCGGGCGCTGGCGGGGGGCGGTGGGACGGGCCTGCTGGCGACTCACGACCTGGAGCTGGTCCACCTGGAAAACGACATCCCCCAGATCGCCAACTACCACTTCAAGGAGACGGTGGCCGAGGGCCGGATGCTGTTCGACTACCGGCTGCGGCCCGGCCCCTGCCCGACGACCAACGCCCTGGTCATCATGCGGATGGAAGGGCTGCCGGTCGAGGCGGAGGGGTAGCGGCTACTTGCCCTTGCGCCCGGCGATCAGGATGTGGTGGTTGACAAACGAGGCCTCTGACGTGTCCAGCTTCTGACCATCCAGCCAGGCGGCGGCCAGGGGCGGCGCGTCCCGCAGCAGCACGATCAACTGCGCGATAGTTTGCGGGGAGTTACCCTGCCGCTCCGCCCAGGGAATCAGCGCGTGCCGCTTGATGACCTGCTCCGTGTGGGCCACGGCCAGCCCTGCCGCCTCGAACATGGCCCGCCACTCGCCGGCGTTGAAGGCGCGGTGATGGCTGGGATCGCGCAGCCGCTCAAAGGCGTCGACGTAGCGGGCGGCCTCTTCGTCATCCGGCAGGACGTGATCCTGCACCAGCAGCAAACCGCCCGGCTTGAGCACGCGCGCCCCTTCCGCCACGAAGCGCCCAACCTGCGGGAAGTGGTGCGGCGCGATGCGGCAGGTCACCAGGTCGAAAGCGGCGGCGTCGAAGGGCAGGTCTTCCGCGTCCGCCGGCTGGAAGTCGACGTTGGTCACGCCCTGCCCACGGATGAAGACCTCGGCTTTGGCGAGCATATTGGGCGTCAGGTCGGTGGCGGTGACGCGGGCCACGCGCGGGGCGAACTTGAGCGCGGTATGGCCGCCGCCGGTCGCCACGTCGAGGACCGCCCACGTGGACGCCGGTTCGGCAATCGCCAGCAGGCGGTCCAGGTCGGCGCCTTTGGCGTGCGACTGGCTGGAGACGTAACCCGCCGCATATTGGCTGTAACGTTTTTGGGAGAGCGCCTTGGAATCGCGTTGGTCGGTCATGGGGGTGCTCCTTGATGGCCCAATTGGGCGTGACATGTTACGCCCCTACTGCGCCCCTACCAACACCGGACCATGAAATGCACCCTTCGGCAGTCGACTCTTGACATTCGCCGCGAGGCGGACTACAATTTTCACCACCACGCCGAAGTGGCGGAATTGGCAGACGCGCTACGTTCAGGGCGTAGTCCACATTATGTGGGTGTGGGTTCGACTCCCACCTTCGGCACAGAGAGACACCCGGCCCCAACCGGGTGTTTGTGATTCAGGCCAGCAGCGCCTGCCGCCAGGCCCTATTCGCCCGGCTCCTCAGTCGCGGGAGACGAGTGGGCGGTGAAGCGCGGGGCGTCACGCACGGTCACGCCCGGCACGTCGGCATACACGGCATAAGCCATCCCGTCGTCGACGAACAGCACCGTCGGGCGCTCATGCCCGCCGTGCAGATTGGCCCAGGCGAATTGCAGCGCCTCCGCCGATGGCCCAGCGTAGGGGTTCTCCTCATCGCTGCCGTCATCATCCTCATCGCTACCGTGCCACAGCGGTTCGGTCAGGTCTTCCAGCGACTCGTAATCCTGCGGCCACTGCACCAGCGCATAATCGAGATCGTTGACAAAACGCGTCATCGGCCCGATTTCCTCCGCCCACAGGTAGCCGCCGCTGACCTCGACCGGGTGGAATTCGGTCAGCAGGGCGCAGGGGTTGCGCACGCTGCTGACATAGGGCGTGTTCAGCGCAAAGATGCGGGTCGGATGGGAGCCATCGTTGAGGACGAGGGTCACTTCCTGCACGATGATGTTGGCGGGAATCGGCGTCGGGTCGGGCGGGGGCGGGCCCAGAAAACCGGCATTGAGCCAGCCTTCCATGAACCCGGTCAGGCGGCGGACGCCCAGCCGGCCCTCCAGGACCTCGCCGATGGGCAGTTCGCTGACGATCACGCGGCCATCGCTGTAGACGGTGCAGGCATCGACCGCGTTGGCGCCGATGTAGCGGTAGGACGTAGGCAGCCCACCGCTAAAACGCGCGGTGAAGATGGGCCTTCCCGGCTCGGTGGACCAGGGGGCCAGCGATTCCATCAAGGCCTGGGTATCGCGGGGACGGCGCGGCGTATCCGGCGAGATGCCGGGCACGCGCACCACCACGCGGTAAGCTTCCTCGATGCTAGCGAAGCTGGCCCGCGCCCCGTGATCGCGCGCCGCGATCCACACCTCGGTCACCACCTCGCCGTCCAGCCAGCGCGGCTGATCCACGAAGTTCAATAGGGCAGGGACCTCCCCGTCCGGCCAGTCCTGGTGAAATTCGGCGGGCGCCGCCAGGGGGAAGGCGTAAATCCAGCCGCCATCCGGCAGCACTTCTTCGGCGTTTTCGGGCTGGCGCAGGCTATCGCACAGGCCGAACAATTGCTGGAAGGCCGGCGGCGCGGCCACGGCCTCGGCGACGCGCACGGTGTGCGTCCCCAGGCCTTCCAGGCGGACGTGCAGTTCGCGCACCGGACCGACGTCCTCACCGTAGCGCGGGTCCAGGTCGAAGAAGCCCGAGTCGGCCACGGCCCGCGCCAGGTCGGCCAGCGCCGCGCCATCGACCGGGCTTTCCAGCAGGCGCCCCAACGCGCCGCCGGGCGGCACATCGTCGGGCGTCGCGACCCAGCGGGCGCGCTCGTCGCCGTAGACGGTGCACCCCGGCACCGGCGCGACAAAATCCGCGTCCGCTACCGGCTCCACCAGGCGCGTGGCGCGGATCAGGGCCACGGCGGCGCGCTCATCCCAGTAGACGGGGATCGCCGTCGGGACCGGGGTTGAGGCCACCGGTTGGTTCTGGCAGGCGGCCAGGGCCAGCAGCAGCACCAGCCCCCAGATGCCGCATCCGGCGCGCCCGCGGGCACGCCACCG
>DAOUEM010000432.1:0-28197 GCA_034430555.1 Anaerolineae bacterium
CACCAGCAATTCGTCAAGTATTGCTTCCATTTTGGCTTTCATTTCCGCCCGCAGCTCATCGTTGGTTTGTCCCATGTTGTCCCCTCCTCTTTGTCGGCTTATAGTCTACTCCTTTCTGCCCCCAATCTGGTATGCACCCCTTGACAGCACCCGCTCACCCATGCTATGCTACCTTCGGCTTAACAGGAGCGCGTTTGCCAATAAAACAGATCAACAGACGATTAAACTGGTGAGATTGGACGCGACCATAGTTAAGCAACATAACTTTCGACCGAGACCGATGTGACGGGATTCGCAGTGTTTAGTGGAGAGGCCATCATGGCCCGCCTATCATTCCGCAGACAATCTAGCAGCAGTTACTTGGGTATCCTTGCGGCAGCTTGGTGCGATTCTTGTGATACGCACATCATGCCGGTCGAGGCAGCTAACATAACCTCGGCGCCAAGCCTGCCCCAGCGGTCTCACTCACCCGGACGGTGTTCATGCCTCCATTGACGGCGTAACATCCCGCCACCGGAACCTGATTACCCTCAGGGCGTGAGACCGAAAATCTCACGCCCTGATTTTTTTTGGGGTAACGGCACTACCAGCAAAGGAGAAAGACGTGACGGCATCAGACAAATCTGGCGACCCATCGGGTGCGAGGACGGACCTTACCAGTCCCGCACGGGGTAGACGCCGGGTCTTACCGGCCAACCCATATCTGCCGGGCCGGCACGCCACTCGCTCCTGACCGGGGAATCGGTCGGGCGAGATGGTGTGGCCGGTGAAGCAAGCAGTCTCAATAGAACAGCACCATCTCAACCGAATCGAACCCCTACAGATTACCGAATGAAGCAGTCGGGCGAGGTTTATCGGAACGGAACGCGTACACGACAACAATCACGACGGAATGACGACTTAGTGGAAGTAAAGCAGGCAATTACCGGACATCGGTCCAGGAAGCGGGTGCGGCAAAATAAAACGAGTGTTGGCTCCTTCCTGGGCCGATCTTAACAGCGAACCTGAACGCGGGTGGGCGGGGTGGCTGGACGCGAGTCTGGCCGTGGTGGATGACGGGTTCGTTTCGAAGGAAAAGAAAGGCGGCTATGTTCCTGCAGATGCTCAGGTGCAGGGGACCTCACGTCGGACTGACGCGGGGCGCCGCTCGGACGGCTGTTGTTGGGTTCGACTCCCTACGAACGCCACTCCTGACCTGACTGCCCGGTCCGGGCCTGGTCCGGGAGCCGCGTTCGCGCCTGACGACAGGCAGGCAGCCTGACGGGCGAAAACGACGGCGGTTGATTTAACCGGACGCTGATTCACACAAAACCGGGGCACAAACCGGCCTCGATAGGATGCCAGGCGAGGCCTGGCGAGGGAGCCGAACCATGAGCACCCCACACGATTTGAGCAAAGTCGCGCCTTACAAAATCTGGGGGCGCGAGGCCATCGACGAGAACACCTTACAGCAGATGGACCTGGCTGTCCGCCTGCCGATTGCCCGGCGCGGCGCGCTGATGCCGGACGCTCACCTGGGTTACGGCCTGCCCATCGGCGGCGTGCTGGCGACCGACAACGCGGTGATCCCGTATGCAGTCGGCGTGGATATCGCCTGCCGGGTGCGCATGACGATCTTCAACGCCGCACCGCACCTGATCGACCAGAAACGCGACAAACTGCGCGACATCATCGAGCGCAATACGCGTTTTGGCGAGGGCGTGGCCTGGGAAACGCCGCAGCAGCACGCCGTCATGGACGACGCGGAATGGGACCAGCTCCCGGTGGCGCGCCGCCTGAAGGACAAGGCCTGGCAGCAGTTAGGCACCAGCGGCGGCGGCAATCACTTCGTGGAGTTCGGCGCGCTGACCGTCTGGCAGCAGGTGGGACGAATCCCGCCGGGCAGCTACCTGGCGGTGCTCTCGCACAGCGGCAGCCGGCGCTTCGGCTTCGAGACGGCCAATCACTACACGCAGATCGCCAAGCGCCTGCACGAAAACCGCCTGCCGAAGGAGTACCTCAACCTGGCCTGGCTGGACCTGGGCGGCGACGGCGACGGCGATGAATACTGGCGGGCCATGCAGCTTGCCGGGCGCTACGCCAGCGCCAACCATGCCGTCATCCACCGGCGGATCGAGGCGGCGCTGCGGCTGGAAGTACTGGGGTCGGTGGAGAATCACCACAACTTCGCCTGGCAAGAAATGGTGGATGACAAACCGGCCATCGTGCATCGCAAGGGCGCGACTCCCGCCGGGACGGACGCACTGGGCGTCATCCCCGGCAGCATGAGCGCGCCGAGTTATGTCGTCCGCGGCAAAGGTAGCGCCGACTCGATGAATTCGGCGGCGCACGGCGCGGGCCGCCAGATGAGCCGCAAAGAAGCCAAGCGCCGCTTTAACTGGGAGCAGGTCAACCCGCGCCTGAAGGAAAACCAGGTCGACCTGATCTCCGCCGGGTTAGACGAAGTGCCGGGCGCTTACAAAGACATCCGGCAGGTGATGGAAGCCCAGGCCGACCTGGTCGAGCCGCTGGCCGAGTTTCACCCGCGCATCGTCAAGATGGCCCCGGACCGCAAAAGTTGGGGGAATAAGCGAACCAAGCGTAAAAAGCGCCGTTAGTCATGGTTCCGCTGGCGATTTTCGGCCAATTCTCACACATTTTTAGCCATAACTTAACAAGTTTCGGCTATAATCGGTATGGACCGTCCTTATAATAGAGGTAAAAGGAGCCTCATTTTGTACGGGCAAGTACTGCTGCTGAATGGGAACACGTGGGAACCCCTGTCCGTCATCACCGTCCCCCGCGCGATTAACCTGCTGCTGGCCGGCAAAGCGATCGTCGTGGAACAAACGAACCGGGTGCTGCGGACGGTTCGGACGCAGTTTCCCGTCCCTTCGGTGATCGCGCTCAAACGTTACATCAACGTCCCGCGCCGCCACGCTTCCTGGAGCCGGAAAGGCGTCCTGGCCCGTGACAATTTCACCTGCATCTACTGCGGGGTGCATCCGGGCGAGGGGCAGCGCGGTTTGGTGTTGACCAAAAAAGACTTCACCGTCGACCACATCCTGCCCAAGTCACGCGGCGGCAAGGACACCTGGACCAATACGGCCTGTGCCTGCTACAGCTGCAATCATCGCAAAGGTGGCCGCACCGAGAGCGAAGCCGGCATGAAGCTGCGCTGGGAGCCGAAAACCCCGCGCACCAGCTACATCGTGATCACGATGGGCCGGGGACCGGACGCGTGGAAAAAATACATCGAAATCAAAACGACCACGGCGGGGGCGTGATACACCAGGCGTGATAGCCGTCACGCCTCCCCGATTGAAGAAACGATCACCGTCTGGCGACCAGCGGCCAGTCGGGCGGTCAGCGGACTCTCCAGTGCCTCCCTCCACAATAACGCCCAAAAAGATTCAGTCCCAACCGCGCTATGTTTCCCACTGCGCCAGGTCTTCGAACGATTCCCGCCGCCGGATCAAGCGCCATTCATCGCCGTCGACCAGCACCTCGGCAGGCCGGGGACGCCCGTTGTAGTTGAAGGCCATGCTCATGCCGTAAGCGCCGGCCACGCCAACCGCCACCCGATCCCCCGGTTGCAGCGGCGGCAGCTCGGCGGACGGATGCAGCACATCGCTGCTCTCACAAATCGGGCCGACCACCTGGCATGTCTGCCGCGGCTCGTCACTCGCCGCCAGCGGCCAGACCGGGTGACGCGCGCCGTACAGCGCCGGGCGCAGCAGGTCTGTCAGGCCGGCATCGAGGACGACGGTACGCCCCTCCCCTTTGAGGTACTGCACCGTGGCCAGCAGCGCACCCGCCTCCGCAACCAGGTAACGGCCCGGCTCAAAGGCCACCGACAGGCCCTGCCCAACCAACACGGGCAGCAGCGCCGCCGCGAAATCTTCGACTGGAATGACGGCCCTACCCTCGTAAGCCACCGGGAACCCCCCGCCCAGGTTGAGGTGCGGCAGCCCACATTCCAGCGCCAGGTCCCGGACCACCTGCGTCGCCTGCGCGCTCTCGTCCGGACGCCCCAACTGCGATCCGATGTGCACGTGCAGCCCGTCGATGGTCACATGCGGGAACGCCCCCCGCGCCGCCAGCAGTTGGCGCGCTTCCGCCAGGGGGATGCCGAACTTGGCGCCCTCGTGCCCGGTCGCGATGTAGTGGTGCGTATCGGCTTGCAGGGCCGGGTTCAGGCGCAGGGCGACGCGCGGACGCCGGCCCAACTCGGCGGCAAGCGTTTCCAGGCGGGCCAGTTCCCCGGCGTTTTCCACGTTGAAGCAGCCGATGTCCTGTTCCAGCGCATAACGGATCTCGGCAGCCGTCTTGCCCACCCCGGCAAAAACCACGCCCCCCGGCGGGCAGCCGGCCCGCAGCGCCAGGAAAATCTCGCCCGCACTGACGGCATCGCAGCCGCAGCCGGCCTGGACCAGCGCCCGCACCAGGTGACCGTTGGCGTTGGCCTTCAGGCTGTAGTGCCAGGCGGGATCGAGCGGGGCAAAAGCCGCGTTCAGGGCCGCCAATTGGGTCAGCAAGCGGCGCTGGCTGTAGACGTAAAGCGGCGTGCCCACCGCATCGGCGAGGACGTCCAGCGGCACATCGTCGATATGAAGTTGGCGCTGCCGGTAGTGGAAGGTTTGATCGGGCATAGGTCCTTCCTGCATAGCGGTAACAGGCGATGGCGCGAATTGTAACGCACATTACCGCGCCTACAACGGTCTGGTTTTCTGCACTTTTGCAACCGGCAGCGTCGCATCTGCGTATACATTGTGAGCCTGATTCGCCTCAAGCTTTCGCTGTATGTTGATATTACGCTACAACCACACCGCGCGGCCACGGGGAAAACAGCCGTTCCTGATCAAGCTCGCCGCCACGCACGGTACCTGGGGAGGAGACCAATGCCACCTATCATCACCATTACCGATCTCAAAAAGCACTATAACCCGCCGAACGGCCCGGTGGCCGTCCGGGACGTAAACCTCGAGATCATGGAGGGCGAAGTATTCAGCCTGTTGGGACCCAACGGCGCCGGCAAGACAACCACCATCTCCATGATCAGCGGGCTGCTGGAGCCGACCAGCGGCACGGCCATCATCGACGGGCATGATATCAGCCAGAATCCGACCGCTGTCAAGCAGGTGATCGGCGTCGTGCCGCAGGAAATCGCCCTCTACCCGCGCCTGACCGCCCGCCAGAACCTGCGCTTCTTCGGCCAGTTATACGGGATGCGCGGCAAAGACCTCAACCGGGCGATGGACCGGGTGCTGGACTTCATCGGCCTGAGCGACCGCGCCGACGAAAAGATCGAGGCGTATTCCGGCGGCATGAAGCGCCGCGTCAACATCGGCATCGGTCTGCTGCACAGCCCCAAGATCGTCTACATGGACGAGCCGACGGTCGGCATCGACCCACAAAGCCGCCGCCGCATCCTGGATGCCGTCATCGAACTCAAAGAAAACTTCGGCATGACCGTGCTCTACACCACCCACTATATGGAAGAAGCTCAAGAACTCAGCGACCGGGTAGCCATCATCGACCACGGTGAGATCATCGCCCTGGGCAGCACGGGCGAACTGATCCAGATGGTCGGCGAACAGGATCACCTGCAGCTGCGCGTGGGCGAGCAAGAAGTGCCGGCAGCGATGATCGAGAAATATGGCCAGATAGAGGGCGTCACGCACGTCGCCCAGCAGGACGGCGAGATCATGGTGACGGCCAAACGCGGTCGCAAAGCCCTGCCGGATTTGATCCACCTCGCCAACGAGGCCGAGATCGATATCAGCTCGGTCAGCATTCAAGAGCCAGACCTGGAGGCCGTTTTCCTCCACCTCACTGGCCGCGCCCTTCGGGAGTGATCACTGATGCGTAAACTCCTGGCAATCATCTGGAAAGAGAACTACCTCCGGTTTACAGACCGGACGGGTGCGATCTTCATGTTCATCACGCCGCTGGTGCTGTCGGCGATCATGGGCCTGGCCTTCTCCGACCTATCCGGTCCCTCCGACGTACCGGCGCTCGATATCCCGGTCGGCATCGTCAACCTGGACGAAGGCTCTGATCGGGGGACTTTGGGGAACAGATACCAAGAAATAATGATTCCTCCCACAGAAGAGGGATCAACAGTAGATAACGACGATCCAGTAGAGATCGCCTCCGCCGAGGACGACAATCCGCTGTTTGAGATGTTCGACACAAGAACTTTCGACAATGAAGCGGAGGCTCGGGCACTGGTCGAAAACGGTGAGCTTACGGCCATAGTGGTCATCCCGCCAGATTTCTCTGCTTCGTTAATGCCTGATCTAAGGTCCTTCATGGGACTTGGCAGTGCATCCAATGAATCGGACCGGTTAGCTGGATTTACCGAAGTAAACATCTATTACAACGGGCGTTCCCAGATTAACTGGGCGATCTTCCTCGACGCAGTCCAAAGAATTACCAACGGCATAGCAAATGGTAACATCGCGCCAACGACCACGGTCATGGGCCTAATCGCTGAGGATCCAAGTTATCGTCCGCAGGTGATGTCAGGTGAACTTGATGATATGTTGATGGAAATCGGGATACAAGCATCCGAACCCAGCGCCAACCCGATCCGCATCACCCGGCAAGACCTCAGCGGCGAAACAGTAGACGACGGTTTCGACCCGCTGAGTTTCTTTTCGCCGGGTTTCGCCATCTTCTTCATGGGTTTCACAGTGACGCTCGGCACGGCCTCCATCCTGCAGGAACAGCACGACTGGACCTTGCAGCGCATGGTCACCACACCGACCGCCAAATCTATCATCCTGGCGGGCAAGATGCTGGGCACTTACGTGGGCGGCATCCTGCAAATGATCGTGCTCATCACGGCGATGTCGCTGGTGGGCCTGGTCCTGGGTGGGCCGGGCACGGTCATCTGGGGCGAAGATATCCTGGGCGTAGCCCTGATCACAGTGACGGCAGTCGCGGCGGCCAGCGGCGTGGGAGCGGCCATCGCGGCCTTCGCCAAAAACGCGGAACAGGCCGGTAACCTGGGCAGTTTCATCCAATTCGTGATGGGCCTGGCCGGCGGCGTGTTTTTCCCCACCCTGGCGATGCCGGATGCCTTACAGTTTGTGCCGCGCCTGACCTTCCACTTCTGGGGCGTGAACGGTTACCAGCAGTTAGCCGCCGGCGCTACCGTGATCGACATCCTGCCCAACGTGCTGGCCCTGCTGGCCCTGGCAGTTCTGTTCTACGTCATTGGCCTGTGGCAGTTCCGCCGCCGGTTGGACATCTAGGGGGGAGAGCATCATGAGAGCCATCCTGGCCATAACCCGCAACGACTTACTCGTTTACTTCCAGGAACGCAGCAACCTGATCTTCCTGATCGTCATGCCGATCATCTTTGTGGTCGTCATCGGCTCGGTCTTCACCGCCGGAAGCGACAATACCATCGTCCGTATGGACGTGCTCGACAACGATAACAGCCCGGCTTCGGCGGCCCTGGTGGAGGCCCTGGCCGATGCCAACCCACAGGTCATCGTGTGCCCGGCAGCCATCGGTTCCAACGTGGAAGGCGACGCTCCCTGCGCCCTTGATGAAGGCGTGAGCATCGACAGCACCCTGGCGGACGAGCGCCTGCAAAACGGCACCGTATTCGCCACGCTGACCATCCCGAACGGGTATGAAGATACGCTGTTCGCCAGCGAAGAGGTCACGCTGACCTTCCGCGCCGACCCGTCCCTGAGCGCGCCCGGCATCGCCCTGAACACCGTACTGAGCGTGATCACGCGTGTCGGCGGCTCAATCGTGGCCGCCAATCTAAGCACCGAAGCCGCCGCCGAACTCGACCTGGTCAGCGACGACAACCGGGACGAGTTTTACGCCGCCCGCTATGCCGAGGCCGAAGCGGCCTGGGGACCGCCCCCGCCAATCACGGTCACAACTGAAGTCGCCAACGTGACCGTCGAGGAGGACACGCAAGGCGGATTCAGCGGTGGCTTCAACCAATCGGCGACGGGCATGGCCGCCATGTACGCCATGATCAACGTGGTCGGGCTGGCGGCTACCCTGGTGCAGGAACGCCTGGACGGCACGCTGCCTCGCCTGCTGGTCATGCCAATCACGCGCGGCCAGATTCTGGCGGGCAAATTCCTGCGCGGCTATGGCCTGGGCCTGCTGCAGTTCGCCATCCTGCTGGGGTTCGGAGCCTTTATGGGCGTGAACTTCGGCCAGAACATCCCGGCAGTCTTGCTGATCTCGCTGGTCTACGTACTGACCGTCTCGGCCATGGCGATCTTCATGGCGACTGTAGCCCGCACGCCGGAACAGGCCAGCGGCTTCGCCCTGCTGGCTTCCATGACGCTGGCCCCGCTGGGCGGCGCGTGGTGGCCGCTGGAAATCGTGCCGGAGTTCATGCGGACTGTCGGCCATATCTCGCCCATCGCCTGGTGCATGGATGCCTTCAACACTGTGTTGTATGACGGCGGCGGCATCCCGGAGGTCATCGTACCGGTGCTGGTGCTGCTCGGCTTCGCGCTGGTCTTCTTCGTGATCGGCATCCGGCGCTTCCGCTATGAATAAGAAGGCGGTGAGAAAACCACCGGCAGCACGCGAATCTTGCTAAAATAATCGGGGAGCCAGCACGGCTCCCTGTTTGTTTGCAACCGACCACTACCGGGGGAACCCTGCATGAAGTCCCTGACCGGCACGCTGAACCACGCCTTGACCTGCTGGCGCTCGTTGAACTGGCCGCTCTTCTGGAAGCTGGCCCGCGTCCTGGCGATCTGCGCCGGCATGCTGGTCCTGTTCCGGGCGAGCACGCCGCCGCCCGGCGACCTCTACACCGGCGTCGGCGCGCACGCCCGCGACAGCCTGTTCAACTACGTCGGATGGGAATTGGACGCGCTGGTCAACAAGGCCTTCGACGCCGTGTTCGGCGTGCAGGCGTACATGGCCGAGACGAATCGCTCGGATGTCGTGCGCCGTTATATGACGGACCTGGACGAGTTGTTCCGGCTGGAAGACGCGATCACCGGGCTGTACGTCGACCCGGCGGTCGACGATCCCGAGGCGGCCAGCGCCGAGTACCGTGCGGCACGCGAAACGTTACGCGCCGACTTACTAAACCGCCAGGGCACGGTCGAAAGCATCATCCAGGAGCAGATCGCGGTCGTGCTGGCCGACGAAGGGCTGGCCTTCCTGGGGCAGGTGCTGCCGCCGGTGGCCCTGCGCTTCACGCCGCTGCCAGATGTGATCATCATCTCCCCGCGTGACGAAATCCGCGTGAGCGCCTCGCTGAGCCTGGAAGGGCTACCCGCCGACCGGCGCGAGGCATTGGAAACCGCTGTCGACGCCGACCTGGACGTGGCTTCACTGGTGGTGGATATCGGCGGGATGGCGCTGTACCCCAGCATGGTCGGCGAGACCGACTATCTCGGCTGGAGCATAGAGACGGCCGCCCACGAGTGGGTGCACCATTACCTGTTCTTTTACCCGCTGGGCCTGAATTACTTCGACGATACCAACCCCGACACGCGGGCCATCAACGAGACCACGGCGGAAACTATGGGCAAAGAGATCGCGCGCGAGGTCTTCCGCCGCTACTACCCGGAGTTGGTCCCGCCGGAGCCGCCCCCCGCCGTCGACCAGGATTCCCCACCGCCGCCTACCCCCACGCCCGACCCGGATGCCTTTAGCCTGTCGGCGGAAATGCACGAGACGCGCATCACGGTGGATGACCTGCTGGCCGAGGGGCGCGTCCAGGAGGCGGAAGCCTACATGGAGGAGCGGCGCGTTTTCTTCAATACCAACGGCTACGCCATCCGCAAGATCAACCAGGCGTATTTCGCCTTTTACGGCGGCTACCAGTCGGAGGATAACTTCGGCACGGCGGGCGACGATCCGATTGGCCCGGCGGTGACCGAACTGCGCGGCCTGAGCGCTTCGCTGGCCGACTTCCTGGCGACGGTGCGGGTCATCACCACAACAGAACAACTACTGGCGGCGGTCGAGACGGCGCGGGGAGAGACGCCGTGAACCCACCACCGGGTGATTGTGGGTATTCGCGGGGCGAGGCCGGCGCCTCAGGGCGAAGCTATCACCTCGCCCCTACCTCGCGATAGAGCTACATCCGCCAATCGCGCAGGATGGCGGCGACCAGGGCCGTCTTCTCCGGCAGGCTGCTGATCAGCACGTTCTCGTGCTCGGCGTGCAGCCCTTCCCCGGTCGGACCCATGCCGTCCAGCGTCGGGATGCCAATCGAGGCCGTGAAGTTGCCGTCCGAACCGCCGCCGCTGCCATCTTCGTACAGCGCCAGTCCCAGCTTCTCGCCGATGGTTTTGGCCTGGGTAAAGGCCCGGATCATCTTGTCGTCGCGCTCCAGGGGTGGGCGGCTCTCGCGGCTCTCGATGAACAACTGCGCGCCCGGCGTCACCGCCTGCAAAGCACGAATCTGCGCGGCCACGCGCTCGCCGGCGGCCATGGTCAGGTAGCGCATGTCGACAAAAACCTCCGCCCGGTCGGGGATCACGTTGTTGGTATGGCCGCCCTCGACCATCGTCACCGAGACCGAGGTGCCGTTGGGCAGGTCATTCAGCCCGTGCAGCTTGATGATCTGGTGGGCCAGTTCCACGATGGCATTGATGCCCGCTTCCGGCGCGCCGCCGGCGTGGGAAGCCCGGCCGCTGGCCCGCACCACAAAATTGCTGATGCCCTTGCGCCACGTCTTGAGCGCGCCTTCCGGCGTGGCCGGCTCCATGACCAGCACCAGGCCGGACTGCGTGGCGGCCTTGCGGATCAGGCCTTCCGAGTAGCGGCTGCCCACTTCCTCATCGGTGGTCGTCAGCACCCAGATGGGGCGGTCCGGGAATTCGCCGCGCGCCTGCAAGACCTTGATCGCGCTGAGGGTCACGGCGATACCGGCCTTCATGTCGATCGAGCCGGGACCGTACAGGCGCCCATCCTCGATACGAACCGGGCGGCGGGCCAGCGTGCCCACCGGCCAGACCGTGTCCAGGTGAATGAGCAGCGTGATCGGCTTGCCGGGCGCGTCGATATTCCAACGGGCCAGCAGCATGTCGCCCACTTCCTCCTCGGGGTAGCGCTCCACGGCCGCTCCCAGCGCCTCAAATCGAGCCGCCATGTCGGTCGCCAGCCGGTCCACGGCAGCTTTTTCGCTGCTGTATGACTCGGCCTCGATCAAAACCTTGAGCAGGTCCACCATCTCGCCTTCGTATTGCCGGCAGTCGGCTAGCAGGTCACTCATGAATCCCGTCGTCCTTCCTATCGTACCCGGACCGGCGCGCCGGCCAGGGGCATCATCCCGATCAGTTTAAGGGCCGATTGTAGCGCTATACGCGGCGTCTGGCAGGTATCCTGCCAACATGCGGGCCGGCGAGACGACCGGCCTCCGACTGCCCTACCGGATAGTCCCGGGCTGAGGCTGGTTGTCAGGCCCACCTAAAATGGACACAGGTCGGGAATCTGGTAGGTGCGGTTGGCCGGGCCGTAGCTGTTGAGGAACAGCGCGACCTGGGGATACACGGCGGCCACCTCGGCGGCGGCCAGGCAGCCGGTATGCATATTATGGGACGATTGGAACGCCCGCCAGAAAGCATCGCCCAGCGCGGCATAGGCAAAACTCGGCAGGGAGGGCGTGTTTTCAGCCATCAGGGTGGAGTGCACGTCCAGGGCAGCGCCGTCCCTTTCCAGATAGGCGTAAGCCGTGATCATCCGGTACTGCACGTAAGCCCGCAGCATGAGCGGTTCGTTGGGCACCTGCCACGATCCCAGGCGCGGGTTATCCAGGGCGTCCTGGTAGAGCGCCAGGGCGGTTTCGGTATCACCCTGCTCCAGGGCGCGGTCGGCGTCGTGCACGACATGAATGCGGTAAATGGGCGGATCAAGCCGGGTGACCGCGCGAACGTAGTTCAGGCCGTTCCAATCCCAGATCGTGGTCGAACTGCGCGGCGGCCCGGCACTGACGTTAGTCGACGTCCCGCCGCCGGTGATCATCAACTCCAGCACGCCATCGCCGTCCAGGTCCTGAATGGCAAAGCGGCCATCCGGCGACCCGACCGTATCGACGTTCAGGGTGATAAACCCATCGTTTGGCGCGCTCCAGCTCAGCACCTGGGCCGTCTGCACGCAGGAATTCCCCTGGCAGCGCTGCTGGAAAAGCACCAGCTCCGGCGAGGCATCGGCATTCATATCGCCTACGTGTAGGATGGTCGGCAGCCCAAAACCCGGCCCATAATCGGAACTGTACAGCAGGTGATAGTTTTGCTCAAAGCAGCCGTAAACCAGCAGCTGGCCCGGCTGCGGCGAAATCCCGGCGTTAAACGGGTCGGCAACAATGACCATGATCTCGTAGACGCCATCGCCCGTCAGGTCATAGGAATCGGTCACCAGGCCCACCTCGTCGCCGACAGCTTCCCAACCGCGCAGAATCGAGGCCAGCGCCGCGATCGAACCGCCCGAAGAAAGGAAGTCGTTGATCGTGGCGGCGTACAGGTTGTAGCTGGCCGGCGTATCCGGGGGGAAGGGATTGTCCGGCGGCGGGCACTCGACCAGGTCTTCGCCGGCGGGCAGCGCCGTCAGCAGGTAATTGGGGGTGGTCAGCAGCGCTTCCGGGGTAGGAGTGGGACGCGGGCCTTCGGTCGGCAGCCACATCAGGATCATGCCCCCCGGCGTAACCGTCGGCGGCGTGACCGGCGGCAGCGTGGCCTCGATCGAGGACGGCCCGGATGAACCGCAGCCCGTTAACGCCGCAAAAACCAGGCCGAACAACAGCAGCAGGAAGTAACGCGGTCGTGTTAGTGTCATGGCAGGCAGTATAGCAAGACCTCCCCCCACAAGCCACCCATAACGGCAAACGAGGCCGGGGGCTGCCCGACCTCGTCCAAGCTCTAACTCAGATTACCGCTGCAGGGTTACTCGCCCATACGGGTATTGGTCACCACCGTGACGGCATCCGCAGCCAAGCCAGCCACCGCGATGTAGTAGTGATCGCCGGCCAGCATCGGTGCTTCGACCTCGAACAGCACGGTATCGGGATCGTCGAAGGGGGTCACCTGGAAGACGCGCGGTCCGGCCACCAGGTCCACGGAGACGTAGCCGTTATTGTCATTCAATGAGCCGGGGTAGCCCACTGTTTGGAACAGCACGGTGCCGTCAGCCAACTGGAGATTGACAGGGCCGGCATTGGGGATCAGGTGCTGGAACGAGATACGGGCTTCACCTGCGCCAATCTCGCTGAAGTCCTCGCTGACAGTCATCACATCAGCCATGCCCAGCTCCACCGAGCCATAGGCGATGACAGTCATGGATTCGCCAGCAATCAGAGCGACTTCCGCTTCCAGAACCGCGTCATCCAGCGAGGTATCGACCGGGGCCAGCGCCACGTCGTAGAAGCCGGCGTCCATCTCTAACCAGTCGGTGATCTCGCCGAAGAAGAAGTCTTCCTCAGCCAACTCACCATTGACGTAGACGTCCACACCACCCGCGCCAGGCGCCGCGTGGAACAGACGGACCTGCACCGAGCCTTCACCGGGGTCGACCTCTTCCGCCACTTCGACGACTTCGCTCAGATCGGCAGGATTGGTCGGGACGATCACGGTAACCGGGCCGGCGGCCAGGCCGATGACCGCCACGAAGTTGTTCTTGCCGGAGGCCAGCATCACGTTGTCCAGAGACATCAACACAGTCTCGGAGTCGTCAAACGGCGTGAACTGGATGGTCCGCGGTCCGGCCACGATATCGACCGACACGGCGCCATCATTCTCGCCCAGCGTCTGCGGGAAAGCCAGCGTCTGGATCAGAACCGTACCGCTGTCAAGCTGGACGTTCACCGGGCCAAGATTGGGCACGCCGTGGAACACGGTGAGCCGGGTCTCGCCAAAAACGATATCGCTGAAATCTTCGACAATAACCTGCAAGAAGGCGTCACCGACCTCAACCGAACCGACGGCCGCGATGGTCACCCAGTCGCCGGCGGCCACTGATGCGCCATCCAGGGTGATGACCGCGTCTTCCAGGCTGCCGCCTGCCGGGGCGACGGCCAGATCATAGTCGCCGGGAGCCATCTCGAACCAGGCTGTCATGTCACCAAAACCCAACGCCTGAACATCACTGAGTTCACCATTGACGAATACGTCTACCAGGCCGGTGCCCGGCACGGCATGAAACACACGAACCATGACGACGTCGTCCATGGCACCCTGCGCGAAGACGGATACGGCGGTGACGAGCATAGCCAATATCGTTACAGAAATGACAAGCTTACGCATTGCTCTCTCCTGCTCTCATTCAGTACACAACGATTACTCGAAAACGACACCTGCCATTGTATAGGAATCGCGTGCTTGGTACAAGGGGCACAAGGCCTACCGGTATCCTCTGCACAAAACACTGCACTTTTTTTACATAGATAAAGATTTGTTAACAATAAGAGGCAGAGATGCCGGCAACCGGTGACCGTAAATAAGCCTCTGTTGGGGTGTAAAAACCAACAAAGGACGACCCCGCCGTCTGTTTTATGGAACGGCACAGGTCGTCCCCGTGATGATCCTGGACTGTCTGCCGCACACTGCGGTCGCTAACCGCAGCGCCCTGGCTAAGTCGGCTGGGCGCTGGGCGCGTTGGCATTATCGGGATCGGCTTCGATTGGCTCCACCACCCGGGCGGGCACCCCGTCATCTTCCGCCAGCTGCGTAAACATGACCATGTCGCGCTGCAAGTTCCGCAGCCGCAAGAAGTAGCTAACCAGCCAGCCGCCGATGATGGTCAGCAGGACGGCAATGCCCAGTACCAGGTAGGCAAGGTTATCAGGAATACCGGTTTCTTGTAATAACATCCGTTGGTCCTTTACGTCATAAGGGTTTTACCGGGCGTACTCGACTGACAACCGGCATGTTACTGCGACACTATCCGCAGTTTGAGCGCCTGCACGCGCTGGGAAATCGCTTCCAGGCGGACCCGGTGCCAGATCAGGGTGAGGGTGAGCACGATAAACGTCAGGATATTAAAGACCAATGTCACGGTCATGGCGCTGCTGTTGATCTCAAAGCTGCCCTGGGCATTCTGGGGGCTGGGGCCGACCACCACCGGGTGGATAGTATCCGGGCGCACGCGGGTGATCACCGTGGTGAAGATCACACTGGCGAAGGCCAGGATGCCATACACTGCCGCGAAGCGCGACCGGCGGTCCGGGTCTTCCAGGCCGTTGCGCAGCATCAGGTAAGCGGCATAGGCCAGCCACATGATGGCCGCCGACGTCAGGCGCGGGTCCCACGTCCACCAGGTATTCCAGATCGGGCGGGCCCAGATGGAGCCGCTGACGATGTTAAAGCCGGTGAAGACCAGGCCCACTTCGATGGAAGCCAGGGCCAGCGTGTCCCAGCGCGGTGTGCGCCGGACCAGGTACATCACACTGGCAATAGCGCCCAACAGGAAGGCCAGCGCCCCACCCATAAACGATCCCAGGTGCGGGTAAAAGATACGCTGGATGTGCCCCTGCGAGTCGGTAGGGGCGTAAAACAGCGCCATCAGAATCGCGGCCACAAACATCAGCACAGCCACGATGGTCAGGGTCCGCAGGACGCGGCTTTGAGCAGGGAGGGTTGTGTCGGTCATGATGTATGCATCCTTTCTGTCCCCCTCGTTAAATGAGTGCGTTTATTCTTCCACCACAAAATCAAACAGGATGTAGGCCAGGGCCAGCAGAATCACATCGGCCACCAGCAGCATCTGCGGCCAGGCAATCCAATCCTCCTGCGGCACCGCCGTCAGGATGGCCGTGCTGGCCCGGACCGCCGTCAGGATGATCGGCAGGCTGACCGGCAGCAGCAGGATCGGCAGCATGGTCTCGCGGGCGCGGGTATGCACGGCCATACTGGACAGCAGCGTGCCCACCGTGGCGAAGCCAACCGTACCCAGCAGGATCACCGCAACCAGCCAGGGCACGAACAACGAGATATTAAACAAAATGGTGACCAGCAGCATCAACAGCAGCGATACGATCAGCATGAAGATCAGGTTGCTGAGCATCTTGCCGAAAAACAGCGCGCTGCGGTCGATAGGCGCCAGCAAAAGCGCGTCCAGGTTGCCCTTGTCTTTTTCGGCGGCCAGGCTGCGATTCAGGCCCAGCATCCCGGCGAAGATGACGGTCACCCAGAACACACCGGCAATCGAAGTTTCCCGGGCCTGGCGATCCAACTCCAGGGCGAAGCTGAAGATCAAGACGGCCAGCACGGAAAACAGCAGCATGGCATTGATCAACTCGCGGCCGCGCAGTTCGGCGCGCAGGTCCTTAGCGGTGATCGCCAGCGATGCCCGCAGCAGGCCGGTCTTAAAACGGGCCCGCTCTGGCGCAGCGGCTGCCGGGGATGAGGTTGGTTTGCTCACTATATCACTCATCTCTTGCCCCTCCCTCAGCGCACCGAAGCGGCGCTGGTGACTTCGGCGTACAGCGCCGGAAACGCCTGCGGGCTGAGGTCTGCGCTGGGGCCATGATACCCGATCTTACCCCGGCTCAAGATCGCGACCTCCGTGCTGAGCGCCAGGGCACGGCTCAGGTCGTGCGTCGTCATGATGATGGTATGGCCGTCCCGGGCCACGTCGCGCAGCAGGGTATCCAGCATGGCCGCCGCGTCCTGGTCCAGGCCGGTATAGGGTTCATCGAACAGCAGCACGTGCGGCTCGTGTTGGATAGCGCGGGCGATGGCCAGGCGCTGCTGCATCCCGCGCGAAAACGTCCGCACGAGGTCGTTGGCCCGGGCCGCCAACCCCACCCGTTCCAGCACGGCAGTGATGCGCGCCTCCCGATCGCGGCGCGGCAGGCCGTAGAGCTGGCCGTAAAAGGCCAGGTTTTCGGCAGCCGTCAGGTCATCATAAAGCAGCGGCAGGTGCGCGACCACGCCCAACTGCGCCCGGACGGCTTCAGCCTCACCCGGCAGCGTCCAGCCGCCGATGGACACGTGTCCGGCGGTGGGCTTGCTTAACGCGGCCAGGATGCGCATCAGCGTCGTCTTGCCGGAGCCGTTCGGCCCCAGCAGCGCCAGAAACGCGCCGCGCGACACATGCAGGTCGAGTTTGCGCAGCACGGGCAGCAAACCAAAGGCCTTGACCAGTCCGCTCACCTCGATCATGACGCGTTACCGTCCTGATTGTCGGCCTGCTGCTGCATCAAGTCGGCCAGCTCCGCCTTCAATGCGGCGCGCTTGCGCCCATAGTAGTCGTGGTTGAGCTGCCCGCGCTCGTTCTGGTCATCCAGCTCGGCAATCTGGTCCAGCAGGTCATCGATGGCCGCCTGCCTGGGGTCGGGGCTGCCCTGCCGCAGGAGAAACATGAACCCACCCGCCCCGATAAACAGCAGCCCGATGATGACCAACCCCAACACCAGCGGCGAAAGCCCTCCGCTGTCGCCGCCCTGCTGGGCCTGCTGGGCCGCCGCCACGGCCTCGGGCCGGCCGCTGACCGTGTAGCTGATCACCTGACCAGGGGGCAGGTCCAGGTCGGCCACGTAGGCTTCAAAAGGCTGGCCGCCCATGTCAACCCGCTCGCCATCACCCAGGAACATCTCGCTGGTCAGGGATACCTGGCTGGCCTCCACCAGCAGGTGGAAGGGGCCGTCGATGGCATAGGGAAGCTCCTGCTCGATGATCGCCCCGTCATCATAGGGTATGAAAAAACTGATGAAAAATTCATCCGTCCCCGGACGGAGCGGATTGGTATCGTAAATCGTGGCGCCGTCTTCACTGACGAAATAACGCGTGTTTTGCATGCCCGGCTCAAAGCCGACACCGCCCGCGCCCGGCGGCAGCGGAATACGCAGCGCGATGCGCTGGTTTTCGCTGTAACGCTCGTCCGTCAGGAAGAGCCGGTCGGACCGGTTTTCGATGCTGAGCACCTCGACCACTTCCATGCCGAAGCTGGTGAAGGTGACGCGCATCACGCCGGCCGATATCGTGACGACCGACGGATCGTCCGTCTGGTCGAATATCTCGACGCTCGTCTCAATGGACGGCTGCGCCGGGTCTTCCAGGCCGTAAACCGTGCTGCTAAAGAACACCTCGTCCACCTGCAAAGAGAGCAGGTAGACGCGCTCCGCTTCTTGGGGCACGGCGGAGAAAGCGTAAGTCCCGTCGGCGCCGACCGTGGTCTCAAGTGTGGTTTCGATGAAATCCGGCGGGTCGAACATGTGCAGCGTGATGGTCGCGCCTGCCGGGAGGCTGCCGCCCTCGGTGCTGTTGGTCACCTGCCCGGTCACCGCGATCAGGGCCGGTTCCTCTACCGCGGCGGCCACGGCGGTCCCTGCCGCAGCCGGGGAAGCGCTATCCGCCGGCGTGTTATCTGCCGCGACTGTTTCAGGCGCGACTGTTTCAGGCGCGACTGTTTCAGGCGCGGTCACCGGCACGTCGGTCGGGGCAGCCGCCTGCTCAACCGGCCCCAGGTCGGCCAGGCCCGGCGTGCCCGTCACCGCCAGGGATCGCACATATCCCACGACGGCCCAGCGCTCGTCAGCGCTGAGGTGATCGGCAAAGGCGGGCATCTCCGGCAGGAATCCTTCGCTAACCACGCTGAACAACTGATCGTCACTGCGCGCCGCCCAGAAGCTCGAGTCGGTCAGGTCCTGCATGATCTCGGCAGCCTGTGGGCCATCGCCCCTGCCTGCCGGCCCATGACACGCGGCGCACTCGACTGCATAAACCTGCTCGCCCAGGGCCAGGCCTTCGGCAGTCAGCGGCGCGGTGTAGACATAAGCGGCCACGTCCCAACGCTCCGTCAGCGTGTAGCGGCCAAAGGGCGGCATCCCGGACAGCATGTTACCCTCGGTGATGGCCACCAGGTAGTCGCCGGGAGACAGGTCGCGCCTGCGGGAAGCGTCGGCCAGGTCTGGGGGTGGATTCTGCAGCCGGCCATCGGCCACCATCTCGCCGTCGCCACGACCGCCGGGGCCGTGGCACATCACGCAGTGCTCGGCATAAAAGGCCGCCCCGCTCGTCAGATCAGGGGCCTGCGCAGGCGCGACGGTTTCCGGCCGAGACGTGGGTAGCGGTATTTCCTGAGCAATCTCCGGCTCGCTGGACAGGCCACAGCCGGCCAGCAGGACGGTCGTCACGAGACTCATCAATAAGAGGTGTCGGATTCTTTTCATAGTCAAGGTGGTCATGTGGTATGCCGCCGCGAGGATATGGCGGCTTCAATCTGCACATCCAGATCGGTTTCCGGGGCCGGCGCATAACCGTTGCCAGCCGCCGGCTGCAGGACGTCCAGGGCCTTCAGCACTTCGACGCCGCGCTGCACCCAGGTCTCCCGCTGGAGATGGTAGTCGTCATCCTCCAGCTTGCCAGTCTCGTAATCAAAGTCCAGGTCGCGGATGGCAGTGTAGATGGCGTCGCGCTGCTCGACGAGGACCTCCAGTTCAGAGTTGTTGCTACGTTTGTCCTTAGCCTGCGCCATCATAAACGGCCAGAACACGATGAGCACGGTCAGGGCCGCGATGATCGCCCCCAGGATCAGGGATTCAACTGCCACAGTTACCTTCTCTCCTACCCGCGGGCCTGGCCAAAGCGGGCGCTATTGAGCCAAAGCCCGATCAATGACGTTTGCCAGCTCGCGGGCATTCACGCCGGCGTAAATGAACTGGAATACCTGGCCGTCTTTACCGATGACAAACGATTCCGGCACCCCTTGAATGCGGTAAGCATCCGAGATGCGGGTGCCGAGGTCCGGCCCGTTGGGATACGTGATGCCAAACTCCTCGATATAGGTGAGGGCGTCACGGGTGTTATCCACGTAGTCTACCCCGACCAGGATCACGTCACCGCGATCCCGGTACGCCTCCCACACCTGCTGCAAGGCGGGCGCTTCCACCCGGCAGGGGCCGCACCAGCTCGCCCAGAAGTTGATCACGATCACCTGGCCAAGATGCTCGCCGAGGGCGAACTCGCCGCCGCCCAGTTCCTCAAAGATCGGCATAGTGAAGTCCGGGGCAGCGCCGCTATCCGGCTGGGAGATAAAGGTATTCCCGAGTTGCAGCCCTAGGACGATCAACAGCAGGACGGCTGCCCCCAACACCACCCAGGACAGCACCGCCATCGCGCGGCGCGGCTGGGGTGCTGCCTGGGATGGGGCCTCATCGTTTTCGATGTTTTCGGCAGGGATGGTCGTCCGCTCGCTCATTCCAGACTCTCTAGCTCGCGTTCCAGGCGCGCGCGATATTCGTCATTCTCACCGGACTCGTCGTCGTGCAGTTCCACTTCTACCATCGCCGCGCCGCCCAGCCGCCACCGCACCAGCACCACGGCCACGATGGCCGCGCCCACGATCACGCCGGCCAGGGGCACCGCCCAGGACAGCAGGTTGAGGGTCGGGTCCTGGGGCGTGCCGACCACGCGGTCGCCAAACTGCATCACGAAGTAGTCGATCACGTCTTCCTGCGAAGCGCCATCTTCCAGCAACGTACGCACCTGGGCGCGCCAGCGGGCGCAGGCCTCGGTTCCGCACACGTCCAGTGGAACGTTCTCGCACACCGGGCAGTAAAGCTCGTGGCTGATGGCGTTGACCTCGTCGTCGGTCACCTCGCGCCCCGGCTGCGACTCCTCGCCGCCCTGCGCATAAGAGACGACCGGCGCTGCCAGCACGACCACGGCCAGCAGGGTGAATACCAGGCAGAAGGCTAAACGTACGGCGCGAACAAGTCGCGGATCAGTCGTGTGTGTGTTCATCATCAGACCATGTCCTATACCCGTACCGGCACGCCGTCGACGGCCGTCATCTGGCGGGCTGCCCGCGTTTTATCAGGAGCAGGCCAGGCCGCCACGGCGGTGCCGGCCATCAGGATCAGGCCGCCCCACCAGACCAGGTTCACCAGCGGATTCAGGTAAACCTTGAAGGTCGCCCCCGACTGGCTGATGTCCTCCCAGGCCACCAGCAGCACGTAAAAGTCGTTCTCCAACGTGCTGTAAGAGCCGGCGATGGTCATCTGGTTCAAGCCACGCGCTTCCGGGAAGAAGTCGCTGCGCGGGCGCAGATTCGCCACCAGATTGCTGCCGTCGTAGACCTCGACATTGGCCACGGTCATCACGCGGCCATCGGTGGCGACGGCACGGGAGAGTTGATCGTAGACCATGGTATAACGGCCCAGGGTCAGCGCTTCACCTTCGGCCAGGGTCTGCTGCGTCTCCTGCTGGAAGACCGTGCTGCCCACCACACCGATGCCGATGATCACCACGCCCAGGTGGATCACGTAACCGCCATAGCGCCGCCGGTTGCGGCCGAACAGCTTCCAGGCGGCCACCGGCCACGATTCGCGCCTGGCGCGGGCCTTGACGCCCCGCCAGATTTCGTACAACGTGACGAAGCCGGTCAGGCCAATCAAAGCAAAGCCGATGATTGCGCCTACGTTCTGCATCCCGGTGATCACCAAAAGCACGATCAACAGCAGCGTCAGCACAGCCGGCACCACCAGCGCCCGGCCCAGGCGGCGCACCGATGTCCGGCCCCAGGCGGAGAGCGGCGCGATGCCCATCAGCACAAACAGCGCGCCGAACAGCGGCGCGGTCACGCTGTTAAAGTACGGCGGGCCAAGCGTGATTTTTTCACCCATGAACAACTCGGTGAAGATCGGGGCGTAACTGCCCCAGAAGACGGCCACCGTGATGGCCATAAAAAACATGTTGTTGAGGATGAACAGCGATTCGCGGCTCAGCCAGCTTTCCAGGTGGTGCTCGGAGGCCAGCTCACCGCGCTGCCAGCGATACAGCCACAGGCCGACGCTGAGCAGAGTGGCTGTCGCCAGAAAGACGAACATCGGCGGGCCGATGGGCGACTGGGCGAAGCTGTGTACACTGCTGACGATGCCGCTGCGCGTGCTGAAGGTGCCCAGGATGACCAGCAGGAAAGTGATGATGATCAGGGCCATATTCCAGACCTTGAGCATGCTCTTCTTTTCCTGGATCATGACGCTGTGCAGGAAGGCGGTACCCGTCAGCCAGGGCAACAAGGCGGCGTTCTCGACCGGGTCCCAGCCCCAGTAACCGCCCCAACCCAGCACGTCGTAGGCCCAGCGCCCGCCCAGGATCAGGCCCAGGCTGAGGAACAGCCAGGCCACCAGCGTCCAGCGCCGCGTGGCCCGGATCCAGTTGGTGCTCAGTTCGCCGGAGGCCAGCGCTGCCATGGCAAAAGCCCACGGGATCACCATGCCCACGTAACCGAGATACAGCGTCGGCGGGTGGATGACCATGCCCGGATGGCGCAGCAGCGGGTTCAGACCCAGCCCGTCCGGCTGGATGGCCGGCAGCGCACCGGCTGGCTGAAGCACGGCGACGAACACCTGCTCGCCGGGATACTGCCAGAAGCGGGAGAAGGGACTCTCCACCAGCACGTTGAGGATCAGGAAGAAGCCCAGGGTCGCCATGGTGAAAGCGATGACGTAGGGCATCAGCCGGCGTTCGCTGCGCCAGTTGAGCACCAGCGCGCCGCAGGCGAAGGTGCTCATCAGCCAGGACCAGAACAGCAGCGAGCCGGCCTGCCCACCCCACAGCGCCGTCACTTTAAAGAACAAATCGGCCGAGCGTTCGGTCGTGGCCCACACATACTCCATCTGGAAGTCGCCGTTCACCTGGCTGACGATCATCGCCAGGCAGGCCGTGGTCAGCAGTGGCCAGGTCAGCAGGGCAGCATTACGCGCGCTTAACACCCAGCGATCACGGCGCATCTGCGCCCCAAACACGCTGGATAGGACGGCGTACCAGGCGAGAATCAGTGCCACCGCCGTAGTGATAATGCCCAGTTCGGCAAGCATAAGGTCTCCTTATCGACGAGACTACATTGCAGGTGGATTGATGAAGGTTCCGGTCCGGCAGCGGCAGTCACCGCCAACTGCTACCCCGGCATTCAGAGGCCTGGACGAACAATATCTGGGGCGTATCACGGACACACCCCAACGGACGCCGATACAATCGCTACCGGGTCATCGGCACCATCACCCGCCGGAACTCGCCTCTTCCACCTGGTCGGGCACGGCTTCCTCGTAGCGGGTGGGGCACTTGAGCAGCAGCTCATCCGCGTAGAAGACGCCACCCGCGCCAAGCTGGCCCGTAAGGATGGCCTGCGCCTCGTGCTGCAGCAGGTCCGGCATAGGCTCATTGGTCACCACCACGTCGATGCGCGAAGCGGCGGGATCGTTGACGGCCAGGTGCAGCGTGCGGGCCAGATCATCCGTTTGATCGGGGATATGCACCATCGTGAAGCTGATCGTCAGGGTATCCGAATCGTAGTTGATCGTGTCGCCAATCACCGCGCCGGAAATACGCAAAGTCTGCCCGGCCAGTTCCGGTCGGGTCAGCAGTTCGTCCACGGTGATAAAGTATTGTGCGTTGTTCAGCGTGCCATTAAAGATGAGAAAAACGATGGCGACGAGGATCACCACCCCCCCCACCAGAAACCGGGCGCGCTGGCCGGCACGCGACGGGGCGAGTGTCTGGTCGGTTTTTTCCCACGTTGTCGAGGACTGTGTCACGATTAGCGCCTCCCCCATAACTGGTCACTTAGCGGCATAACTTGAAGATACCGTGTCTCCCTGAGAGTCAGGTGAGAATCTGCTTAAAACTACCCGCATTGCCCATCTTTATCCTGCCATAAGGCACGAGGTCTGTGATAACCCGGGCGGCAGACGGCGGGTTGGGTCACGCCGCCCGGTATACATCCGATGGAAATCGCACTTAGCCGGGGCGACGCGTCAGCACGGCGCCACCCACCAGCAGCACGCCGCCAATACCGATCAGCAGGATAAGCATGCCCGCGCCTTCTGGCGCCTCTTCTGCTGCGGCTTCCAGTGCCGTTGGCCGCTCCCAGGTCCGGATGTAAGCCATGATATTTTCCAGGTTCTCTTCGCCGAGCGGGCCGCCATTGGCCTGGGCGAAGGGCGGCATCCGGTTCACGGCCAGCAGATTCACGACACCGCGCCGCGTGGCCGTCAGGACATCCGCATCCGGGTCGATGGCCGGGAAGGCGGCCAGATCGCGCCCTTCACCTGCCGGACCGTGGCAGCCGCCGCAGTTGGCGATAAACAACGCCGCGCCCAGGTTCGGGTCGCCACTCCCGATCGCTGGCAGGTCCTCCGGCACTTCGGGCGCAGGCAGCGGCGGCAGTTCGTCGGTATGCCAGGTCTGGGCATACGCCCGCAGATCGACCAGATCTCCTTCGTCGAACGGGCCGCCGTTGGCCTCGCTCCACCCGATCATATACGTGTCCACGACCCCTTCCGCCACGAGCGCCTCAAAGGACACGTCGTATTGGATGGCGGCGGCGAACGCCTCCTGCGACGCCCGCGCCTCGCCCTGTGGGCCATGACAGGCCAGGCAGTATTCGGCATACAGCGCCGCGCCCCGGACGGCGTTGCCGTCCTCCTGTGCCAGGGCAACAGCCGCCCCAATCACCACCAACACCAGCACGGCAGCCAGCACACGGTTGGCCATGTCAATTCCTTCCTTTTGCAGTCTTAAATGTAACAAATGTCACGGCGTCAGGCAGCGACCGCTTATCACTTTCGTTTGAGATGATCTTCACCCCAAAGTCGTCCCTATGAATATGCCCGCGATCCCTCGTCAAGGCAAGACCCCCGGCAGGACACGTCCGGGGGTCGGATCGATCTCGCTTAACCGCGCAGCCGGCTTACTGATCTTTGAGGTAGGCCACCAGGTCGGCCAGCGCCTGGTCATCGAGCAGGTCGCGGTAGGTTTTGGGCATGAGGCTGCTCCCGCTGCCATCGACGTAGCTGGGATTACCGGGCACGATATAGGCGTTTGGCGCGACAATGCTCTCCAACAGGTAGAGGTCGACGGTGTAACCTTCCAGTTCCGGCACGGTCACAATGCGCTCGGCCACCCGGCCGCCGGTGCCTACGACATTCGGGCCGATGGCGCCTCCCATATGGCAGCCAATGCATCCCTGCTCGGTATAGAGCTGCGCGCCAGCCGAGATGTTACCTTCCGGCAGCACGATACTGGCCACGTCGATGGCGGCGGCAGGCTGTTCGTCGCCGGTATCGCCGGCCTGCTCCGCGCCCGGCAGGATAAAATCTTGCAGGACGGGCGGCGGATCCTCTTCATCCAGCGCCGAGGATTCCCAGTTCATCACGAAGCGTGTCAGGTCCAGCACCTGGTCATTGCGCAGCGGACCGCCAAAGTCCTGGCCCCAGGTCGGCATGACGTTGTTATTCCAGTAGGAACCGCTGTTGGGACGACCGGCCGCCACCGCATTCTCGATGTAGTCAAACAAGCCGCCGGTCCAGCTCATCTCGGTCAGGCGTTCCCCGTTAAACAGGCGGGGGTTATTCAGGGCGGGCGCGCGGCTGGGAATACCCTGCCCGGCATTACCATGGCAGGTGGAGCAGTTGCTCTCAAAGAGGGTCGCGCCGCGCTCGACCGAACGCGCCGCATACTGGTCTGTGAAGTCGGCCATGCGGCCATCCTCATTGATAAACACCCAGCCGACCAGCAGCAGAATGCCGAAGAAAAAGGCGGTGCCAAGAACGATTCTTTGTTCGATCTTCATAGCTGGTTTCCCTACCCCCCTAGTGCCCGCCGCCAAAGTACCCGGAATCGGCATGGACATACACCGTTTTCCCGGAGTTCGTGCGCAGAGCCTGGCCGCTGTCATCGGTCTGGACCAGAACATTGCCCTCGGCATCCATGATGAGGTTACCTTCAGTATCCACCTGCGGTGTATCCCACTCGATGTAAATCTGCACGCGCTTGAGGTTGTCCTGCCAGTCGTCGACGATCAGCATGCCCCAGACGTTGGGCAAATCCGCGCCCCAACGCTCGTTCAGGTGCTCGAATTCCTCCATCACGGTCAGCAGCACCGGGGCATCTTCCGGCACCGGCGAGATGGTAAAGTTCTCCATGTTACGACCTTCCGCCTCGAACAGCCCGGTCAGGCTGGCGGCAGCGGCGGCATCGTCCATGGCGGCGGTGTGATACGTGCCCGGCACAAGCTGGTCCAGTGGAATCGTCCGGACCGGCCCCACGCCTTCCATCGGGGCCAGTTCCTGCGCGATCTCCTGGTCGCCGGCGGTATCGACGCCCCACTCCGGCGAACCCATCCAGCTGAGCACCACGAAACCGGCCACGGCCAGCATCCCCAGGGAAAGGCCCAGGCGGCGGTGCGCGTAACGGCGGCTCTTACCCACGTCGAGATAAGGGTATGCCAGCAGGAACACCAGTAAAATGCCGGGTATGACCACGCCAAACAGCACCTTGTCGCCCAGTTTGAGCATGGCCTGCAGCCACAGGAAATACCAGGGCGCAGTCGTATGCAGCGGCGTGACTTGCGGGTTGGCGTGGCTTTCCAACGGCGCGTGGAAGAACCAGATCGACAGCACAATCAGAATGAAGTTCGTCGCCCCAATCCACAGCAGTTCGTTGGTCAGGATATCCGGCAGGAAGTAAACGCGGTTGTCCAGTGGGACACGTTTGGCCGTATCCGTGCCGACATCCTCCCGACCCGGCGGCAGGCTGTGCCCATGCAGCACCACTTTGTAGTAATGCACGCCCAGGAAAATGATCGTGACCAGCGGCAGCGCGAACACATGCAGCAGGTAGAACCGCAGCAAGCCACCCGCGCCGATATCCGGCGCCCCGCGCAGCAGCAGGTTCAAGTTGGCACCGACGATCTCCGGCGGAGCGGCTTCGGCCATGCTGGTGCCGATGGTCACCGCCCAGAAAGCCAGCTGATCCCAGGGCAGCAGGTAGCCGGAAAAACTGAGGAACAGCGTGGTAAAGAGCAAAATGACGCCGGTCGCCCAGGTAAACTGGCGGGGTTTTTTGTAGCTGCCGGTGAGAAACGTCCTGAGCATATGCAGGAACACAAACAGCACCATGCCTTCCGCGCCGAGGCGATGCAGGTCGCGGATAAGCTGGCCAAACGGCACGTTGCTCAAGATGTTCAGCATGTTCTCATAGGCGGAGAGTGGAGACGGCGTATAAAACACCATCAAAAACATGCCGGTGATGATCTCCACCACGAAGAAGTAAGTGGTCAACCAGCCCAGGCGCAGGGTCGGGTATACGCCGGTCACCGACGCGTGGTAATAACTGGGGCGCATGTGCATCCAGAAGGCATCGGCGTGGGGCGTCAGGCGCGGGTTGGGCCGGCGGCTGGGCTTATCGCCGCGCAGCACCTCGCGCAAGTCCCTGACGTTAAGCCCGGCCGTGACCCGCACGACGGTTTCGTCGACCAGGTCCAATACGGCTTTGCGCGCCCCTTTTTCTTTGACATCATCAAGAAACGAAGGGAAAGGCAAAACAGACATTATAGACTCCTCACAGGTTTGCAGGAAGGCCCTGGAGCCGCAGCCGGGTCTGGTGGCGGCGCGGCGGCGCACCTCCGGCCGACGGGCTTGCAGGCTTGTTCTGCCTAGGCCGTATATGCTTGTCCAGCAGATGGTCCCTGGATTCGTGCACCGGTACGGACAATAAGCTCTTTGATTTGAGAGACATCATCGACGTTCAAAATGCCCTGCTCGTCGCTATTGACCTCGGAGTCGTCCGCCAGGACAGCGGTAAGTTCGAAGCGGTCCAGGCTGCGAGGCGCCGGCCCTTCAATATATAAGCCGTTCAACTGAAACTTGGAACCATGGCATGGGCATTCGAAGCGGTTGTGGGTCCCGACCCACTTATAGAGGCAGCCCAGATGGGTGCATACTTTGTAGAGCGCCTGCACGCCGGCCTCGGTATTGGTCAGCCAGAAGCGTCCCTGGGGATTATCCGCCGGTAGGCTGCCCTGAACGGGGACATTGTCTCCGGAGAGGAAAAAATCACCGCCGAACTCGCCAGCCCGGAAACGCGGCAACATGTACCACAGCAGCGCGCCAGTCGTAGCGCCGGCCAGCATAACCATCGACGCGCCCCAAATGTAATAGAGAAACTCCCGGCGGTTGATCCCGCTGTATTCTGTCGGTTGCTCATCCGTGGGCTGCGCCCTGGCGGAGCGAGCAGCCGGTTTTGGCGTGGCACTGGTGGTCATGGGTCAGGCTGTCTCCTCAATTAAGAGCATCAAGCGCCTTTATGTGATTGGTTGTGAATTATAGCACAGGGGTTTCACAGGCGCAAAAGCGGATACTATATGTCCATATAAAAGACTGTAACGAGAGTACCCCGTCTTACACATTCGCACAACACCCCGAATTGCCTCACATAAAATCTAACTTTGCGAACATACGTTGCCTCATTGAGAATCTAACCGAAC
>DAOUEM010000433.1:0-5509 GCA_034430555.1 Anaerolineae bacterium
CACAAATCATCTCACCCCTAAACTTCCTGAACTCGCCGATGCCTTTGAACGGCATCTGAAGTCAAATCTCTTTGAAAGCTCATTTCTCGACCGCTATGGCTACAACCTTGTTTATCCGTTTTTGAACTGATTCGTCAATCAGTTATCCACAATCGTCCCCAAACTATCCACAGGTAATGCCCGGTTCTGGGCGGTTATCCACCGGTTACCGGCCCGGTTGTCCACGGGTTATCCCCCGTTGGAAAACGGTTTTCCCAAACATTCGCCGGGTTATCCACACGGAATCCACGGTTTATGGCGGAGATATCCCCGCTTTTTCCCCGGATTTCCCAAGGGTGTCCCGGCCCTATCCACAGACGGGCGGTAGTTATCCACAGAATTACCCAAGGTTATCCACAGAACGTCCGGGCGGGTCGCTGGGCGCGGCGTTGGTGAAGGTTGACAGGCTGCTCCGCGCCCGGCCTGGGCCGGGTTTCAGAACAGCGGCAGTTGCTGGGGCCCGGACGCCGGCTCGTAACGGGTCACTTTGGCACGCAGCCCGAATTGATCGCACAGGCTGTAAAACTGGCGGCGCAGGCGGTCGGCGTGGGGGGGGGCGCAGTGATACTGGCTGCCGTAGGTCCGCTGGTATTTGCGCCGCAGCCCGCCGAAGAGCTTGTCCAGCTTGCCGTAGTAGTAAACGCGCTGGCGGTCGCGCAGGGTCATGCCGAAGCTGGGCAGCACGTACGACGCGCCGTGATCGCGGGCCGCGGCCAGCGCCGCCGCGAGGGTGGCGGCATCGTCGGCCAGGAAGGGCAGCACGGGCATCAGCACGACGCCGGTGTGAATGCCTGCTTCCGCCAGGGTCTCCATGGCCCGCAGCCGGGCCGAAGGCGGCGGCGCGCCGGGTTCTAGCTTTTTGGCCAGCTTATCGTCGACGGTGGTGAGCGAAAACGAGACCACGGCGTGTACCCGGTTGATGGTTTGCAGCGCCGCCAGGTCCTTGAGCACCAGGTCGCTTTTGGTGATGATGTGCACTGGGAAGCCGAATTCCGCGATGACTTGCAGCGCCTGGCCGGTCAGGTTGTACTGTTTTTCGACCGGCGTATAGGGGTCGCTCATCGAGCCGGTGCCGATGGTGTCCCTGATGCGTTTGCTGGCCAGCTCCTGGCGCAGCAGGGGGATGGCGTTGACCTTGACCAGCACGTCTTCGAAGTTCTCGATGCCGTAACACAGGCTGCGTGAATCGCAGTAGATGCACTGGTGCTGGCAGCCCCGGTAGAGGTTCATGTTGTAACGCAGGCCGAACCAGTCGTCCGGCTGCCTGACGTGGGACAGCAGCACTTTCGCTTCGATTTCTTTGATCATCGACCCACTCGCTTACTCGTACCAATAAAAGTTGATCCCCTGTGGGACCGTCTGCCGGGAGGTAAAACCCGGAAACTTTAAGGTCCAGGCCTTGATCCGAACATGTGTTCGGCGTATACTGGTATTATACGCGTATTTGTTCGGCAGGGCAAGCCCATCTCAGGTCGTCCACATACCCATTTTCTTCCCATTTCGTCCGGTAATCAATAGCCCAAAAACCCTATATCTGGCGGTGGCGGCAGGCTTTTATCCCCCACTGGTAGGTTTTGTACCCGAAAGTGACGAGGCAGATGAACGAACAGGCTATCGTGTTTAAGGAAGTACGGGCCGTGCGCGTGCTCTCCACGCGCCGGGTCACCAGCAGCCCTCCCCTCTTGTACAACGCCGCCATGGACGCCCTGCGCCGCCACGATCTGCCTTTCCAGCGCGGCCCGTGGATCGCGCTGGTGCACGGCGACGGCGCGAGCAGCGTCGACCTGGAGGTGGGCGTGATCGTGCCGGGGGATTTTACCGGGTCGGTGCCGCTGGCCGACGGCGGGGCGCTGACCACGCGCGATCTGCCCCCGGTGCAGCGCATGGCCTGCCTGGTGCACCGGGGTGACTATAGCAGCCTCGGCTGGAGCTACCGCGCCCTGCGGCGGTGGATGGCGGCCCACGGCTACCGCGCCTGCGGTCCCAGCCGCGAGGTGTACCTCAACACGTCAGCCGACGTCGAAGATGCGGCGGACCTGCTGACCGAAATCCAGTGCCCGCTGGAACAGCTGGCGGAGCATCCGCAAGAGCAGCCATCGAAGCGGCGGCGCGCGGCTTAAGGCGGGCGGTGTGATACCCGGTCAACTGTGGGGAATCAAACGGGCCACCGTCGACTCGCCTGAGTCGGCAGCGGCTCGTGGGGATTACGGGATCAGGTCAGGCGCAGGGACAGCGAGCCGACAGCTACCTTAGCCTTGACGGTCAGCAGTGGGCTGCCGCCGTCGAGCGCGGCCTGGTTCCAGTACGCGCCCTCTTTGCGGGTGAAGCCATCGCCCACGTCCACGTGACCGAGCACCGCCTCAGACGTGATCTTGACGGCGGTGGCGGCGGGCACTTTGATCTCGACGCCGGACACGCCGGTATCGACGCGCACGTGTGCATCCCGCTGCAAGTCGCCGCCGAAGTCCAGCTTGTAGGCGGCGGCCCCGCCCTTCACCGTCATCTCGCTGAAGTTGGCGTTGGCCAGGTTCTTGAGATTGAGGTCCACCGCGCCCGCTTCCACCTCGAACAGGCTCATGGCCTCCGGGTTGGGGGCGGAGAAGTCGAAGGTCATCTGACCCGCGCCCTGGTTGATCTCCAGGCGGGTGATCGGCAGGCCACCCAGGTCGTATTGGCCCTCGTTGGCCCCGCCGTCGAGCTTGAGCATGTAGGGCTGGCCCGCGCCGAAGGACAGGTCAAACTCGGGGATGTTGCCCAGGTGACCGATCAGGTTCCAGGCCATGCTGTATTCCTGGGTGATGGTGGCCGTGCCGCCTTCCTGCGTGATCTTGAGCGGCAGGGCGTCGGACGGGTGGCGGTAGGTGCCGGAGACCCAGGCCTCGCCGCCCGGCTTGACGCTGATGCGGCACGCGCCCACCCCCAGCTTGAGGGTGGCATCGCCTTCTGCCGGGAAGGCGAGATCGATAGTGGTAACGGTATTTTCGGTCATCAACTTTTTTCCTTTGGTGTGGCTGACTCAACCTAAAAAAGCCCCTCACACTGTATTCTACGTACAGCGGCGGGGGAAGTCGCGCCGCAAAGGCCCCGCCCGCCGGTCGCAAGGTGCCGCGGACGGCCCATCTTGCGGTATTATGCGGGTACAGGATGTGCACAGCGCCCGCTATCTACCAGTAGGGAGGACGCCCATGTTCACACGTAAGATGCTGCGGGGGGGATTAGCGCTGGTCGTGCTGCTGGGGGCGTGGCTGATCGCCGGGCCGGCGGCCGTGCTGGCAGCCGCGCAGGGCGATGGGCCCCGCGGCGAGTTACCTCGCTTTGAGGAAACGCCGTGCCCCTTCCCAATGACGCCCATCCGGCGGGAAAGCGGCGCAGTCCAGTGCGGCGCGCTGATCGTGCCGGAGGACCGGGCCGATCCTGCGGGCCGCGTGATCGGGCTGGCGGTGGTGATCCTGCGTCCGCCGGGCGGGGCTTCCCAGCCGGACCCGATCGTCTATCTCAGCGGCGGCCCCGGCAGCAGCGCCCTGGCCAACTTGCAGCAGGGAGTGGGTTATTTTGCGCCGATGCTGGCCCTGGACCGAGACCTGATCCTGTTCGACCAGCGGGGAGTCGGGTTCTCGCAGCCGCAGCTGGCCTGTCCCGGTTATCAGGACCTGTTCCTGGAACTGCTGGACTGGGAGCTGGACGGGCGCGTGCTGGCGGAAGACGTGATGGACGGGCTGTTCCGGGACGAGGCCGCCGCCTGCCTGGACGGCCTGGCCGCCGGGGCGAACCTGGCCGCTTATCACAGCGCCGCCAGCGCCGCCGACATTAACGACCTCCGGCAGGTGCTGGGCTACGACCAGCTCAACCTGTGGGGCATTTCCTACGGATCGCGGCTGGCCCTGACCGTGCTGCGCGACACCCCGTCGATCGTGCGCAGCGCCGTGATCGACTCGGTGTACCCGCCCGACGTGAACCTCTACGTGCAGGGGCCGGCCAACGCCGACCGCGCCTTTTCTGCCCTGTTCGAAGGCTGCGCCGCCGACCCGGCCTGCAACGCCGCCTACCCGGACCTGCGGACGGTCTTTTTCCAGGCGGTGGAGCGCCTGGATGAACTGCCGGCCATCATCACCACGCGGCTGCCGGGGGCCAGCCAGGGATATGCCATGCTGCTCGATGGCGGGCGGCTGGTGGACTTTATCTTCAACGGGCTGTACATCACCGACCTGCTGCCGGCGCTGCCCGGCATCATTTACGAGGTGGCCGCGGAGGATTACGATACCGTGGCCCAGTTGTACCTGGCCGTCAATCACCTGGAGGGCATCAGCCTGGGCATGTATTACGCCGTGCAGTGCCACGAGGAAGCGCCCTTCACTTCACTGGCCGAATTCCAGGCCGCGCTGGACGCTTACCCGGAGCTGGCGACCCGCTACCGCCTGGAGCAGTCCGTGCTGAACGTGTGCAACATCGTCGACGTGGGCGCGGCGGCCCCTCTGGAAAACGCGCCGGTGACCAGCGACGTGCCGGTGCTGCTGCTCTCCGGGGAATACGACCCGATCACGCCGCCGGTCTGGGCGGCGCAAGCGGCGGCGGCGCTGTCCAATGCCTATCACTACACCTTCCCCGGCGTGGGGCACGGCGTCTATGCCGCCGGGACGTGCCCGCGCGCGATGATGGCCGCCTTCCTGGCCGATCCGCGCACGCCGCCGGAGGCCGCCTGCATCGATGAGATGGGCGCACCGCGCTGGGCCGCGCCGTGATCCTCCACCCGGGCCGCTATCAGCGGATTGGCCAGCGGCGATTCCACCGGCGGTGATTTCGTGATACCCTGTCGGTAGACGCGGGCGGTACCGTCCGATGATTACCATTCCGGCCTGCACTGTGGCTGACCGTTGGCTGTCAGTCTGGGAGGACGCGCCATGGCAAAAGTAGGGCATGTCACGCACTATTTCGATCGCATCCGGGTCGCCGTGCTCGAGCTGGAAGACGAGCTGTATCTGGGGGACTGGGTGCTGTTTGTCCGGCATGGGGATTCGCTGTTCGAGCAGGAGGTTACCTCCATGCAGATCAACCACCAATCTATCGAGGCCGCCGGGCCGGGCGACGAGGTCGCCTTAAGAGTCGACCACGAGGTCAAGGCGGGCACCGAGGTTTTTGTCGCCGAAGAATGACGTGGGGCCGGGGTGTGATCGCGCGCGTGTACCGCCCACCGGCGCCGGCCAACCCCGGTTTTCGTTGTTTGACCATACCTCTGTGGTGAGAACATTTTTCCCCGTCATTGACTCCGGCCCAACAGGTGTGCTATAGTGTGCGCGGTATTTTCCGGGCGGCGCTCGCCGCCCATCACCAGCCACAGGAGGCGTTGTATGGGTGCCAAAGTGCTTGAGTGTGCCAACCACGTGCAGCGTGCGCCTGTCGCTGTCGGCTAGGGTTTTCCCCACGCACTGACAACCTGACCGTCACACAGCCACGACGCCCGCTGCCGCGAACG
>DAOUEM010000434.1:0-1871 GCA_034430555.1 Anaerolineae bacterium
CCTCCGAGCACCCCATCCCAAAACGATGCGCCTGTTCGACGGCGTCCGGCTGCGGTTCCATCGCACCCATGAGGATGACCATATCGACCGGAATACGGCGCTGCTTGCCGATCATGGTGTCTTCCACCTGAACGATCAGCTTGCCTTCTTCGCCAGATTTACGGGCCGCGTCGGTGACTTCGGCGACACGCCCGCGGATCAGGTGCGCACCTTCTTCCAGGATGCGGTTGTAAAACGCCTCGTAGTCCTTAAACGCCGTGCGCATGTCGATGTAGAAGTTGTAGACATCGGCCCCCGTCCTTTCTTTGACGAGGTGCGCAAACTTCAGTGCCGCCATACAACACGTGGTCGAGCAGTAAGTGTGGTAGCGCTTGTCACGGCTGCCGACGCAGTGCACGATGGCCACGCTGTCGGGCTGTGTCACGCCATCACGCAGCACGACCTTGCCGTCGGTGGGGCCGGAAGCATTCAACATCCGCTCGAACTCCAGGCTGGTGAAGACATTGGCCAACCGTCCGTACCCGTACTGCGGAATCCGGCGGGCGTCGAACATCTGCCAGCCGGTCGCCAGCACGATGTTGCCGACACTGAGGATCTTGATTTCATCCTCCTGGTCGAAGTCGATGGCACCGGTCGGGCAGAACTTTTCGCAGGCCTTGCATTTGCCGTTCTTATAGTAAATGCAGGTTTCCTCGTCAATGACAGGATACTTGGGCACGGCCTGCGGGAAGGGGCGATACACTGCCGTCCGGTAGCCCAGGCCGGCTTCGAACACCGGATCGACCACCTTGGCCGGGCAGCGTCCCCAGCAGTCGCCACAGCCGGTGCACAGCTCCTCGTTGATGTGGCGCGCCTTCTGGCGTACGCGGACGGTGAAGTTGCCCACGTAGCCGTCGACCTGCTCAACCTCGGCGTAGGTCATCAGGGTGATATTGGGGTGATTGCCCACGTCAAACATCTTGGGGGTGAGGATACAGGCGGAACAGTCCAGCGTGGGGAAGGTTTTGTCCAGCTGGGCCATGTGTCCGCCGATGCTGGGCTCCCGCTCCACTATAATCACCGGATGACCGGCATTGGCGATTTCCAGTGCCGTCGTTATACCAGCGATGCCGCCGCCGACGATCAGCGTCTCTTCTTTGATGGCAGCTTTAAACGACTCCAGCGGTTCCAACTCCAGTGCCCGGCGCACCGCCCCGGCGATAACGGCTTTCGCCTTGTCGGTGGCACTGGCGATATCGTTGGGATGCACCCAACTGGCATGCTCGCGGATGTTCGCCATTTCCATCAGGTAAGGGTTCAATCCGGCGCGTGCGCAGGCCGCCCGGAAAGTTGGCTCGTGCATATGCGGCGAGCAAGCCGCCACAACTACACGGGTCAACTTTTGTTCCTTGATGTCCTCTTCAACAAGTTCCTGCCCCAGGCTGGAGCACATGAACTTGTAATCGCGTGCAATTGCGACATTGGGCAGCGTGGCCGCCCATTCCGCAACTGACTCAACGTCTACTGCCCCAGCGATATTGTGCCCGCAGTGGCAGACGTAAACGCCAACGCGTTCTTCAGTCATGGTGTCAACGTCCTTTCGCCCTCGCGTCTCTACAATTCCGGCATGGGAAGCGCCTTCTTATCCCGCCGTTCCTTGGGCTGGTGGGCAGCTTCTTCATCCTGGCCGATCTTGCCGAGCGCTTTTTTCGCGGAAACAATTTCGCTGCCGATGCCCAGTGCCTTCGGTGTCAAACCAAAAGCCAGGCCCATCATCTGGGTAAAGTACAGCACAGGCAGGTCAAACTGGGCGCCAAATGCACGGTTGACCTGAGGTTGGTATGCATCCAGGTTGAGCTGGCACATAGGGCATACTGTCACGATAATGTCAG
>DAOUEM010000435.1:0-15110 GCA_034430555.1 Anaerolineae bacterium
GTCACGGCGTATTCACTGGGCATTGCCCATCCGACCGGCTATCCGCTGTATGTGCTGCTGGGGCATCTGTTTGCCTGGGTGATCCCGGTCGGCAGTGTGGCCTGGCGGGTCAACCTGACGGCTGTCTTGCCGGCTGCGGCTGCCGTCGGCGGGATCGTCGGGCTGTCCAGGTGGCAGGGGGCTGGGTTCACCGGCGCCTTGCTGGGCGGGCTGACCCTGGCTTTCAGCCTGACGTTCTGGCGGGCGGCCACGGCCGCGGAGGTCTACGCCTTAAACGCCCTGCTGGTCGTGCTGGTGCTGGGTAGCCTGTATGCGCTGTCAGCCGGTAGGCGCGATGTGCGAGTCGTTTACCTGTTGGCCGCCGCGGTGGGCCTGGGCCTGGCGCACCACCTGACGATCATCCTGCTGGTGCCGGCGATAGCGCTTGCCCTCCTGGCGACGCGTCCCCGGCTGGCCTGGTTCCAATGGCTGGCCGCTGCCGGCCTCTGCGCCGCCGGAGCAGCTATCGTCCTTTATATCCCGCTGCGCTGGCCTGCCATCACCGGCCAGGGGATGACGCCCGCCGACTTCGTGGCCTACATCACCGGACAGCAGTACGCCGGCGCGCTGCAATGGTCCTTGCTGCTCGACCCCGCGCGCTGGTCCATTATCGCCCGTATTGTGCTGGCGCAGCTTGGCCCCATCGGTGTGATGCTGGCCGGTCTGGGGCTGGTCGTGACCGCGTTGCGCCGCCCGCTGTGGGGAGTGGTAACCGGTCTCGTGGCCGCTCTCTATCTGACCTACGGGCTGGCCTATAACGTGCCCGATGTGGACGTTTTTATCCTGCCGGCTGTGGTGGTGGCTGTGGTGTGGATGGCGTCTGGCCTGGCGTTTTTAGCGGACGGGTTACCCGGCTGGCTCAGCCGCATGCTGCCGCGCTTATCCTCGGGTCGATATAGTCTGTCGGTGCTGGTAGTGTTGGTTATGTCCCTGCTGCCCCTGGCAATGGTGGCCGTCAACTGGGCTGAGGTCGATCGATCGGCCGGCGATGGCGGCGAAAGCTGGGCGCGGCAGGTCATCAGCGCCGCCGCCGGTAATGCGGTGATCCTGGCCGATGGTGAAAAAATCGCGTCTCTGGAATACGTGCACCGGGTCGAGGGCCTGGCGCCGGGGCAGGAGATGGTCGTGCGGTTTCAGGAAGCCGGCTACCGGGAAAGCCTCTCTGAAGCGTTGGGCGCCGGGCGGCCGGTGTATCTGGCGCGGTACCTGCCGGACCTGCAAAGTGAGTTTTACCTGTCAAGCGCCGGTCCCGTGATAACCGTTCGGAACCAGCCGCCAGAAACGCCGGGGATCGATTTTGAGCCGGTCGGCGCCGTCTTTGGCGGTGAGGTGTCGCTGGTCGCTGCCCGGCTGCCGACCGCAGGGTGGCAGGAAGGCCATTCGATCCCGTTTACACTGGCCTGGGAGCGGGTGGGTGAAGTCGCCGCCGGCTACGAGATCCGGATAAGGCTGAGGTGGGCCGGGGTGGATGAGCCGGTCTGGCAGGAGGCCGCTTACGCTGCCGGGGGCATGTACCCCGCCAACGCCTGGAAGCCGGACGAAGTTGTCTATGATTACCATGCGCTGTCGCTTGGTCACGGCCTGGCGACCGGTCAACCGCTGCTACTGGAAGTCGGGGTGTTTGAGCCTTATGCCAGCGGGGGATTGCCGCTGGCGGATGGCCGCGAGTGGTTCGAACTGGCCGCTGTGACCATCTTGCCCGATCCGGACCCGCCGCTGCCTGTAGTGCGTCTCGACCAGGCGGTAATGCCCGGGCTTTTGCTGCTGGGGTATGACCGACAAACCGGTACCCTGGTGGACGATACAATCATCATGCACTGGCTGGCCCTGTCTGCCGGTGACTACGCCCTCACGCTGTCGCTGCTGCCGGTCGGTGACGCGCCTGGCACCGGGGAAGCCGTTTCGTCGGAGATCGCGCTGGGTGACCTGGAACCGGGCGAACGCCGAACCACCCGTCAGACCATCGATGTCGCCTGCCGGGCCAGCGACTGTCCTGCCGTGCAGATGACGGTCGACGGGCAGCCGGTCGCCGTTCTGCCGAGAACCGCCGCGCCTGACGGTCTGGCGGATTTTGGCGGGGTGTTTTCGCTCGACGAGGTTGAATTAAACTCGGATCGGGCCTGGCCAGGCGATCTGATCGTGGTGGAGACCACGTGGACGGCCGTGGTAACGCCGGAAGACGATTATACGGTTTTCGTGCAGATTGTCGGGCCTGATGGCGATTTATGGGGCCAGGTAGATACGTACCCGCTGCAAGGCACGCTGGCGACGTCTGACTGGCTGCCGGGCGAGCGGATCGCCGACCGCTACGAACTGCGTCTCAGGCCGGATGCGCCGCCCGGCGCCTATCGTGTGATTATTGGCTTTTATCTGCTCCGTACCGGAGACCGCCTCGACCTTATGGGAAATGAGGGATATCCGCTGGCCGATCACTTCACCATCGGCACTGTGACGGTTGTTGATTGAGTGTCCCATCTGGCTAAGGCTGGCCGGCGTAGCATGCCGCGGGCAGGGCTTCCAGCCTGGGCAGCGTGGCTTGCAGCAGGTCCGGGACGGGCGGCGCTTCCGGTCCCAGCCAGTAGCCGTCCAGGCGGGCCAGAGGCAGACGGGCGTCCGCCGATTCGTAGGCCAGCACGGCTGCCGGGCGTCCCAAATCCAGGTCGCGCAGCCGCACCTGGTCCTCGACGCCGTCGGAACGCAGCCCCAGCAAGTCGGCGCGGGGATGCAGCGTGCTGTGCTGAACCGTGTAATCCCAGGCTTCGCGTCCCACCAGGATGCCGCCGTATTCCGCCGCGAACAGGCCGGGTATCAGTACGGCATCGCGCTGCAAATATTCCAGGCCGTAGCGGATGATGATCGGTCCTGTGGACCGACAGATCACGGTCGGCGCGACAGTGCCGGGTAAAACGCCGAGGGCCAGCACCACGCTGGTTTCGGGCTTCAGCAGCGCGGCCTGGAGCATATCGCTAATCAGTTCGGGATCGGGAATATGGGGCATCGGCCAACGGTCATCCTTCGGGCGGCGGGTTTACCAGAGGCAGGTGCGGCGGCTGTGGTCTAGAGATAACCAAGATCATACAGGCGGTTTGTGGCCAGCTCTTCTGGCACCTGGAAAATGTGGGCCACCAGGTTAGGTCGGAGCTGCTGCCGTGCAAGTGTAGCCAGCAGGGCGGTCGGCATCAATAGGGCGATGGCAAAGGTCGTCCGCTCGTCGCTGCTCATCAGGTTGCTGCCGAGCAGCCGGTTTTTGATGGCCCAATCGCTCTCGTTGACCAGATGGGCAATGTCCCGCGCGGTACTGAAGCGAGGCAGGTAAGGATTGTCGGCATCCTCCACCAGCGTCTGCTGGCCGGAAGCCGGCGGGAGCCAGAGACCTGCCGGCGGCGTGTGCCAGATGGCGTCCACCGGGACGGGTAAGCGCAGGGCTTCCGCCAGCCTGAGCAGCTCCATCGACAGGTGCTCGATGCGGGCGCGGCGGACCATGATCCGCCGTCCACGCTGGGTGCTGGTTGCCGCGGGGGCCGGTGGGGTAGGGGTGTGTGTCATGGGGGTTGCCCTGCTATTCCTGCCAGACAGACAGTCGACTTTAACTATATGAAGCATAGCATATTCCCTGCTGTTTGGCTTGTAAAAATGAGCATACCGCGAATCTCCAGTTTGAGATTGACAACTGCCGCCTGGCCCGCTAGGCTGGTGGCTTTAGCGCCGGGCGGTGAAGACCATCAGAATCTGGTGCAGGGGGATTGCATGAGCACCACTGCCGGGGATGGAACGGCCACCCTGGTTGCGCTGGGAGACGTTTCTTTTTTGACGGAGGACTTGATCACGTGAAGAGGGAAGGCGGAAAGCGGCGATGGCAGATATTTTACTGACGCTTGTCCGGCACGGACAGAGCATCTGGAATGCCGATGGACGGGCGCAGGGACAGGCGCAGGTCCCGCTGTCGGAGCTTGGGCAAAAACAGGCCGCCCGCCTGGCCGGCCATCTCGCAGCCGACCAGGTGGGGGCGAACCCGGTTACAGCGCTTTATGCCAGCGACCTGATGCGCTGCCGCCAGACGGCGGCGCCGCTGGTGGAGGTTTTAGGGCTGGAGATACGGTTGGAGCCGGGCTTCCGGGAGATTGATATCGGGCACTGGCAGGGCTTGACCGGCGACGAGCGGCAGTTGTACGACCCGGACAACGCCGCTGCTTTCCGGGCTGACAGCGCCCACATGGTGATGCCGGGCGGGGAGAGCAGCCAGATCATGGCGGCACGCGTTCTCGACGCGCTCCTTCCCCTGCTTCGGGACGGCGCAGGCGGTCATCTCTTGATCGTGACCCACGGCGGGCCTATCCGGGCGGTGCTGCGCCACTACGGGTTTTGGCCGGACCGCTTCTGGGGATCGGACATGCCGCCGATCGGGAACACGTCCCGCACGGTGCTCCGCCTGCCGGCAGACCACCCGGCTGAACTGCTTCGCCTGGCCGACATGTCGCACCTGCCACCTGAGTTGGGCACGTAGGCGCCGCTCTGGAGGACTCATGGCCACCCAACTGACGCTGATCCGGCACGGCCATACCGAGTGGAATGGGTTGGGTCGCTACCAGGGTCATGCGCCCATCCCGTTGAGCGCCCGCGGCCTGGCCCAGGCGCGTTGCCTGGCGGGGGCGCTCGCCGACGGACCAACCTTTGCCGCCATCTACAGCAGCGATTTGATACGCTGCCGCCAGACGGTGACCCCGATCGCCGAAGGTTTGGGCCTGCCGGTCACGTATGATGGCCGCTTCCGCGAGATCGATTATGGTCACTGGCAGGGCCTGACCTGGACGGAACTGGACGCCCTGGACCCTGTCCAATACCAGGCGTACCGGGATCGCCCGTTTGAGGTGCAGATCCCCGGTGGGGAAAGCCAGCAGTGGCTGGTCAAACGGGTGCTGGCCGGTTTATCAGACATACTGGCCATCTGCGCTGGAACAAGCGTCTTGCTGGTCACGCACGGGGGGCTGCTCCGCGAGATTCTGCGGTTTTTCGGGCTGTGGCAGGGTGGATCGCCGGCGGGCAATGCTTCACGTACCGTCATCGCTATCGATGCGACAGGACGGGCGGCACAGGTTATCTTGCAGGCCGACGTCTCGCACCTGCCGCCTGACCTGCGACCGGAATCAAGTGGGACGGCGTTCATCACCTAGAATCGGGTAAAATGCACATATCACCGGGTAAAACTGTATGATACCGGATAAACACGGTATACTAATGTGAATACAAGGGTTAATGAGGAATCTGGTTACCAGCGGGTGGTTTGCTGCATCAAACACTATGATGCAGGTCGTTGTTGGTAAACAATACTGGTTTCCAGCAAGATGTGAAGGAGATAAACTTGTGAAGGACCCGATTCGCGTAGCTGTCACCGGCGGTGGCGGTCAGATTGGTTATAGTTTGCTTTTCCGGCTGGCCACCGGCGAAGCTTTTGGTGCGGACCAGCCGATCATCCTGCAAGTCCTGGAGATTCCCCAGGCGATGGCCGTCTTGCAGGGCGTCAAGATGGAGCTTGATGACTGTGCCTTCCCCTTGCTGTACGACGTTATCCTGACGGATGATCCGGCAGTCGGCTTTAAGGATGCGAACTGGGCGGTGCTGGTTGGTGGGCGTCCGCGCACCAAGGATATGGAACGAAAGGACCTGATCGCGGCCAACGGTCGTATCTTCGCCGATCAGGGCAAAGCGATTAACGAGCATGCCGCCGCGGATATCCGGGTGCTGGTTGTCGCCAACCCGGCCAATACCAATGCGCTGGTGGCCCACCGTAACGCGCCCCATGTGCCCGCCGAGCGCTGGTTTGCCATGACCCGCCTCGACGAAAACCGTGCCAAGGCCCAGATCGCGGCCAAGGCTGGCGTGCTGGTCAGTGAAGTCACCAACCTGGCCATATGGGGCAACCACAGCGCCACGCAGTTCCCCAATTTTGAACAGGCCAGGGTCAGCGACCGGTCGCTGCTCGAGGTGATAACCGACCGCAACTGGCTGGAGAACGACTTCCTGGTCACCAACCAGCAGCGCGGCAAGGTCATCATCGAAGCGCGCGGCCAGAGCAGCGCCGCCAGCGCCGCCAACGCGGCCGTTAATACCCTCCAGAGTCTGAATACACCGACTCCGGCCGGTAAGTGGTTCAGCGCGGCCGTCATCTCCGATGGCTCTTACGGGGTGCCGGCAGGCCTTTGTTACTCCTTCCCGCTGCGTTCGCCTGGTGATGGTACCTATGTGATCGTCCAGGGGCTTGATCTCAGCGCTTTTGCCAGGGGCAAACTCCAGGTTTCCGCCGATGAACTGCTCGGCGAACGGGAGGCCGTTGCCGACTTGCTGCCCTAGAAGTACCGCTGCACGGATGGTGCTTAAGCGATAAGATAGTGAGCGTCTTGCCACCCTGGCGGACGCTCTTTTTGCTGATGAGGAGAATGTGGTGCCCCGGAGAATTGTGGACATTACAGGCGGAGTCGCCATGGTCGTCACCGATCTGCACGGCGACTGGGACGCCTATGCGCGCTATCGCGACCGATTTTTGTACCTGCATGACCGGGGTCTGGTGGATCGCTGGCTGCTGTGCGGTGACCTGATCCATAAGGAAGGACCGGAACATACCGATCGCAGCCTGGATATGATCCTCGACGTGATCCGGCTGCAAGCCGAACTTGGCCCGGATGTGGTCACCATGCTGACCGGGAACCACGAGTTCCCGCACGTCTACGGGTTCACGCTGAGCAAGGGCGCGATCGATTACACCCCGCGCTTTGAGCGGGCGCTGACCCAGGCCGGGCCGGAGGTGCGCCTGCGCGTCATTGATTTTATCGACCGGCTGCCGTTTTACGTGCGGACGGCTGCCGGCGTGATGATCGCCCACTGCGGAGCGTCTCCCTTGGCGGCGTTGCCGGACCATCGCCAGACGCTGGCCGAATTCAGCCATCAGGCCCTGGTCGACCGGATCGATACCGCGCTGGCCCAGACCGGCTGGGAGGTGTTGTTTCGGGAGTACCGGCAGACGACCGGCGCCGATTATGACGACGCCGTGCGCCATAACCTGTCCGTCTCCGGGCCGGACGACCCGCGTTATTATCACCTGTTCCGTGAATTAGCCCTCAATTACGACGAGGACTTCAACCTGCTGTGGGATGCGTTTTATACGCTCAATGAGCGCGGTATGGAGGAGGATGTGTATGATCGGGTGCTGGCACGATTCCTGCAAACGTGGTCGGAGGGCGCTCCCGTCATGCAGCAGGTCCTGCTTTCCGGGCACATTGCGGTCTTGGGCGGGTACAAGATCATCGGCGAGCGGCAGCTTCGTATCGGCAGCTGGTCACACGCCAACCCTAAGGAAGCCGGCCTTTACCTGCGGCTAGACTGCGCCCGTCCGCTGACCAGCGCGCTTGAGCTGGTGCCCTGCCTGGAGAGTGTTTTTACCTAGGTGGGACGGTTTGATCTGATGGACGCTGGCCTACCTTGCTGCCGATGATGGCCGCGTTACCGTGCAGGAAGTCCGCTGCCGGCAGTGCCTTTTTGCCGGCCAGTTGCAGCGTGTCTGGCCGGTAAAACCCTGCGCCGGTGCCAATCGCGATCCCGTTGTCGTAGGCGATGACCTGCCCCGGTGGGGCCGTGCCATCGACGGCCTGCCCGCTGATGATCTTGAGCCGGCGTCCCCCCCAGGTGGTGGCGGTTCCCGGCCACGGCGTAAACGCCCGGACCAGCCGGTCGATGGCTGCGGCGCTATCTGACCAGTCGATTATCCCCTCTTCTTTTTTGATCTGCGGCGCGTAGGTGATCAGTGCCTCGTCTTCGGGCTGAGACTGTGGCCGGATGTCGCCGTTGATGTAACCGGGTAGTGTCTCGATCAGCAGGCTGGCGCCCAGCGTGGCCAGCTTGTCATGAAGGGTCTGGCCGGTCTCACGCGGCCCGATCGGGATGGCGCGCTGGGAGAGCATCGGGCCGGTATCCAGCCCGGCATCTATCTGCATGATGGTGATCCCGGTCTGTGAATCGTCGGCACGTATCGCTGCCTGGATGGGCGCGGCTCCCCGCCAGCGGGGCAGCAGCGAGGCGTGGACGTTGAGGCAGCCGTACGCGGGCAGGGCAAGTACGTCTGGCCGCAGAATCTGCCTGAAAGCCGCTACTACGATGACGTCGGGCTGCCAGCTTTGCAGGCGGCGGATCGCCTCCGGTGTGCGGAGCGTTTGCGGCTGGAAGATCGGCAGAGACGAGGCTTCCGCCGCGATCTTGACCGGGCTGGGACGCAGGGCCTGGCCACGCCCGGCGGGCCGGTCCGGCTGCGTGACAACCCCGACGACCTCGAAGCTGGCCAGATCGATCAGGGAGCGCAGGGCTGGCACGGCGAAATCCGGCGTTCCCATGTACAGGACACGAGTCATTGGTTTTTCCTGGTGCATAGATTGTAACCGATCGATTCAGCTTCCCCGGAAGCAGGCGAAAGTCCCTGGTTACCTGCGGACAGGGCAGAGCAGATGCTAACCTAGAACCGTTTGGCCGACAAGGTTTGTTGTGTACGGTGACCTCCCGTGTTACTCTAGAGTTCTAGATGGCGGCGGTTTACCAGATTGATGACGGTGATGGACAAAACGCAGACCAAACGCTGGCGATTAGCGCCTCGTATTCCACCCTCCGTGCAAAATCGGCTACGGGAGTTCCACCCGGTGCTGGCCCAGGTGCTGTACAACCGGGGCTATGACACGGCGGAAGACGCTCGTCTTTTCCTGGATGGAGAGATGCCCGAGGTCAGCCCCTTTAAGATGGCGGACATGAACACCGCCGTGGCGCGTATTCGCCAGGCCGTGCGCCAGCAGGAACCGATGGCCGTCTATGGCGACTTCGACACGGATGGAGTGACTTCGACGGCTTTGCTGGTGCAGACCCTGCGCGCGCTCGGGGCGGTGGTCGAGCCGTACATCCCCGATCGGGTGGAAGACGGCTATGGTCTGAGCAGCGCCGCCCTGATGCAAATGGCTCAGGACGGTATTCGTGTAGTCATAACCGTGGACTGCGGGATTCGCGCCATCCCCGAAGTCAAAGACGGTCTGGCCCTGGGGCTGGACATCATCGTGACCGATCATCACTCGGTTGGCACGGAGCTGCCCCCGGCGCTGGCCGTGGTCAATCCCAAGCGTGAAGACTGCCAATATGGCGAAGATATGCTGGCCGGGGTAGGGGTCGCCTATCGCCTGGCGCAGGCGCTGCTACTGGCTGCCGAAAAGGCCGGCGAGTCCGTGGCTGGTTTGCAGGCGGAAGACTTGCTGGACCTGGTAGCCGTCGGTACCGTGGCCGACCTGGCCCCGCTCAACCGGCTGGAGAACCGCGCCCTGGTCAAAAAAGGGCTGGATGTGCTGAACGCCGCCCGCCGGCCCGGCATCTACGCGCTGGCCGACGTAACCGGGCTGCGTCCCGGCAAGATCAAAGCGTCCAACATCGGCTTTGGCCTGGGACCGCGCCTGAATGCCGCCGGTCGCCTGGAGAGCGCCATCGATGCGTATGAATTGCTGATGACCGCCGACTATGGCCAGGCGATGCGGCTGGCGCAGCGCTTGGACGAGTTGAACACCCTGCGGCAGCAGGAGACTCGTGCGGCGGAGGTGAAGGCGTCGGAATTGGCGCTGCGCGACCTGGAAGACGTCGACACCCCCCTGATATTTGCCGCTGATACGTCTTTTCTGCCCGGCATTGTCGGCCTGGTCGCCGGGCGGCTGGCCGAGGAACACTACCGTCCAGCGGTGGTGGTCGAGCAGGGTTCGCAAGGCGAAAGCCGTGGATCATGCCGCAGCATTCCGGAGTTCAACATCATCAATGCGCTAGACAAATGCGCCGATCTGCTGGTCCGGCATGGCGGGCATGCCCAGGCTGCTGGGTTCACCATCCGTAATGAAAACCTGTTCGCCCTGCGCGACCATCTCTTTGAAATGGCCGGGGAGTCACTGCGGGGGGAAGAACTGCGCCCTTCGCTGGCGGTCGACGCGGAAGTGCTGCTCGATTGGCTGAACCTATCCCTGGCGGAGGAACTGGAGCGCCTGGAGCCAACTGGCCATCAGAATCCCCAGCCCTTGTTCGTCACCTACAATGTCCCGGTCCTCGACTCGCGTACCGTGGGCAAAGAAAGCGCTCACCTTAAGCTGAGGTTGGGCGAGGCGGGTTTCTGGCTGGATGGGATTGCCTTTCGCCAGGGGTATTGGCAGGATGGCCTGCCCCGCCGGATTGACGTGGTATACCATTTTGAGGTCAACGAGTGGAATGGCCGCCGGCGTCCCCAGATGAATATCAAGGATATCCACGCCTCAAGCTAGCAGGTGTTTGGCTAACCAGGAGTAACAAAAAAACGATCCATGCATACAACCGACAACAGAAAGAAAATCACAATGAACAGCAATAATCGCCGCTGGCGCGGTATCTTACGTTGGGTAGGTATTGGGGCGGTTTTGACGTTGTTCAGGCTGCTGACCGTGGAGCCGGAGGCCGATTCCCACGAAGCGCCGGACGAGGCGCGTCCCAGTTTTTCTTATGGCGGGCAGGCGGTGATCGAAGGCGTGATGATGCGCGGAGCTTACAACGCCGCGGTGGCCGTCCGCAGCTCGGACGGCGAGATCGTCCTCCACGAGGAGCCGCTGAACGCCGCGTTATATCGCGGTGCGATCAGCAAAATCCCGTTTCTGCGCGGCCTGACCCTGCTCTGGGATGCGCTCGGACTGGGCACTAAGGCGCTGATGTGGTCGGCGGACGTGGCGCTGGGTGAGGAGGAAGATATCAACTTCAACGGCCCGGTCGGGATCGGGACGGTGATCTTCTCACTGGCGCTGGGCGTTGGCCTGTTTTTCCTGCTGCCGGCGGCGGCTTCCGATTGGGTGCAGAATCTGCTGGGTCTCGGGACGGACGGAAACTTCCTGGCAAACTTGGTGGAAGGTCTGATCCGGCTGACGCTGATCATCGGCTATATTTGGGCGATTGGCCGCATCCCGGATATCAAGCGGTTATTCCGCTATCATGGCGCGGAGCACAAAACCATCAACGCTTACGAGGCCGGCGCGCCGCTGATCCCGGAGACCGTCGCCCGTTATCCCATTGTGCACCCGCGCTGCGGCACCGGGTTTATCCTGAACGTGGTGATCATCAGCGTGCTGGTGTTTGCCGTATTGGGGCGTCCGCCGCTGGTGTGGCTGTTGCTTTCGCGCGTGCTGCTGGTGCCCGTCATCGCCGGCATCGCCTACGAATACCTGAAGTTCACGGCGGCGCGGCTGGATCGCCCCTTCATCCGGACGCTTATCACGCCTAACCTGGCACTGCAGCGGCTGACCACCAACGAACCGGATGAGCCGATCATCGAGGTGGGAATCACGGCGCTGCAGCGCGTGCTGGCATCGGAACGATCGCACCGTACGGCAGCCGCCAGGGCCGAATCGCCCGTCGCCGCGCGTTAACCGCGGCAGTGTTAGGTACAAACTCAGACCGCCGGTTGTCCTTAGCAGCGATAACCGGCGGTTTTTGTGGGTTGTTCAGTGAGTGCAGTCGCAGCTTCCACCGCAGGCACAGCCGCCGCCATGATCGTGCCCGCCGCCTTGCATCAGGCCGGTCATACCAGCCGCCGCCTGGACGTGCTCGTGGGTCAGGTGGAACGGCTCTTCGGTATTGCCCAGCGCCATATTGACGTTGCTCAGGCCGCGCTGGCAGTTGGTGCTGCCGCAGTCCGGGCATTTGGGCAACGCCTCGTCCAGTTCCGCATAGGCGATGGTGGCCGTGAACGCTGTGCCGCAATCAAGGCAGTGATAGTTGTACATGGGCATGGATTATGCTTCCTCCTGGGCCAACCGTTGCAACTCGTAAAGTTTGGTGAGCGCATCGAGCGGGGTGAGTTCATCGATCTTTAGCGCGCGCAGCTCTTGCAGCGCCACCGGTGGGTCCATCGAAAACAGCGACATCTGGGTCGGACCATCGCCCCCACGTCGGACCGAAAAATCGCTGCCGGCTTCTTCCAGCTCCTCCAGGATTTCGTTCGCGCGGTTGATGACAGCCTTGGGGATGCCGGCCAGCTGGGCCACGTGGATGCCGTAGGATCGGTTGGCGCCGCCGGGTAGAACCTTGTGCAGAAATACGACGTTGTCACCTTCCTCCGCCACGGCGACGTTGTAGTTGCGTACGCGTGGCAGGATACTGGCCAGTTCGGTCAGTTCATGGTAATGGGTGGCGAAGAGCGTTTTGCAGCCCAGGCGTGGGTTGTTGTGCAGGTATTCGACGACCGCCCGTGCGATGGACATGCCGTCGTACGTGCTGGTGCCGCGCCCGACTTCGTCCAGGATGACCAGGCTGCGCCGCGTGCCGCCCGACAGGATGCGGGCGGTTTCCACCATCTCCACCATGAATGTGCTCTGCCCGGCGTGGATTTCATCCTGGGCGCCGATGCGCGTGAAGATGCGGTCCACCAGGCCGATGATGGCCTCCGCCGCCGGCACGAAGCTGCCGATCTGCGCCATCAGCGTGATCAGCGCGACCTGGCGAATGTAGGTGCTCTTACCGGACATGTTCGGCCCGGTGACGATCAGCAGCCGCTGCTCCTCGTCAAACAGGACGTCGTTGGGTGTATAGCGCTCGTCACGCAGGAGTTTCTCGACAACCGGGTGTCGGCCTTCCCGGATGAACAGCACGTCATCCTGGGTTAGCGTGGGCCGTACGTACCGCTCGCGGGCGGCGACTTCGGCCAGGGCGGCCAGCACGTCCAGGTGCGCCAGGGCACGGGCGGTGCGCAGCAGGTGCTCGCCGCTGCCGGCGATCTGGCGGATGACTTCCTGGAAGAGCCTGGCTTCGATCTCCTGGATGCGATCCTCGGCGTTGAGGATCAGCGACTCGTACTCCTTCAGTTCCGGGGTGATATACCGCTCGGCGTTGACCAGCGTCTGCTTGCGGATGTACTCTGGCGGCACGCGGTTGGCGTTGGCTTTGCTGATTTCGAGGTAGTAGCCAAATACTTTGTTGAAGCCAACCTTCAGGCTTTTAATACCCAGCCGATCGCGTTCGGTCCTTTCCAGGTTGCTGACCCAGTCCTTGGCATTACGGTTGGTTTCGTAGATGCCGTCCAGCTCCGGCGAGTAACCTGCTTGAATCACGCCGATGCTGTTCAGTGTGGCGGGCGGATCGTCGGAAATGGCCCGCGAGACAAGCTCAATCACGTCCTCACAAGGATTGAGGGCATCGTGCAGGCTTTGCAGCGCGGGCAAAGAGACGAGCAGCGCTTGCAGTGCCGGCACGGCTTCCAGGCTGTCGCGCAAGGCGAGCAGGTCACGGGGGCCGGCGATTCCGGTGATGACCCGGTTGGCCAGGCGTTCCATGTCGCTGATCCGGTGCAGAGTATCCAGCAGCTCCGCCCGGACGGTCACGTGCTCGTAGAGCGCCTGCACTGCCTCCAGGCGCGCCTCTAATCGGTCGAAGTCCAGCAGCGGCTGGTTGACCCAATGGCGCAGCAGGCGGCCCCCCATGGCCGTCACGGTGTGGTCGAGCACCCCCAGCAGGCTGCCCTTCGCCTGGCCGGAGCGGATGGTTTCCGTCAGTTCCAGGTTGCGGCGGGTGGCGGCGTCCAGCAGCATGAAAGATTCGGTCGAGTAAACGCGCAGGTTGGTCAGCTGTTTTAGCGTGCTGCGCTGAGTCTCCTGAAGGTATTGCAGGATCGCGCCTGCCGCGTTGACGGCCAGCGGCTGGCCTTCCAGGTCAAAGCCGCTCAGGTCGCGCATGTTAAAGTGCTCGAGCAGCGCCTGGCGGGCGTTCCCGGTTTCGTAGCGCCAATCGGGGAATGGAGTCAGGTGCGTCCCGGCAGGCAGCGTGATGCCCTGCTCGGCCCAGCTTTGCGGGAAGATCACCTCGCGCGGCCCCACGCGAGCCATCTCTTCCATCACGCGGACCGGCGTGTGTTCCCCCTCAAGCTGCGTGGCGGCGAATTCGCCGGTGGTGATGTCTACCAGGGCCAGGCCGGCCCGGCGCCAGTCGTGTCCATGCTCGCGCTCGGGATACACGGCCATCAGGTAGTTGTTGCGTCGTTCGGCCAGCATACCGGGTTCGACCACCGTGCCGGGGGTGACCACGCGGGTGACTTCGCGCGGCACCAGGCCGTCGATGGGTGTGTCGCCGACTTGCTCACAGACCGCCACGTGAAAGCCCTTGTCGATCAAACGGGCGATGTAGTTTTCGGCGGCATGATGCGGCACGCCGGCCATGGGCACGCGCTGCCCCTTGGAGACCGGGCGGCTGGTTAAGGTGAGGTCCAGCTCCCGCGCCGCGACTTCGGCGTCCTGGTCGAAGGTTTCGTAAAAGTCGCCCAGGCGAAAAAAGACGATCGCATTGGGGAATTGTTTTTTGACTTCTAAGTATTGGCGGCGTAAAGGCGTGATTTTTGGCATAGGTTTTTGTGCACATCTGGCACAATCATTAGGACACGATACAATTCGCCATGTATTCTAACATGCTGTCCTTGAGTCACAACAGCTTGTCGCCTGAAATTCAGAAGGGATTTTGTCGCGATGGTCAAGCGGATCCTTGGCGTCGACCTGGGTGGTACCCGGATGCGTGTCGCCGTTTTAGATGACGAATACCGCCTGCTGAATCGATTCGAGGACCTGACGCGCGCCTATGAAGGGCCTGCCGTGGTGATTCCACGCCTGCTGGACTTGATCGAAACGGCCCTGCCGGATGGTGCCGAGCCGCCGATCATGGCCATAGGAGTATCGTCGCCGGGGCCAATCGAGCCGCGCAAAGGCATCATTCTGTCGCCGCCGAACCTGCCCGGTTGGGTCCAGGTGCCGCTGGGTCGCCTGATCCAGGAGCGCTTCAGTCTGCCTACTTACCTGGGCAATGATGCCAATGTCGCCGCACTGGCGGAGGTGTACAACGGCGCGGCCAGGGGGCACCAGGATGCCATCTACATCACCATCAGCACCGGGATTGGCGGCGGTATTGTGATCGGTGGCCGGCTGTTTGTGGGAGGCGGTGGGCTGGCCGGTGAGATCGGTCACATGGTGATCCTGAACGAACTGGGCGAAGTGTCCACCCTGGAACGCGAGGCA
>DAOUEM010000436.1:0-6476 GCA_034430555.1 Anaerolineae bacterium
GTCAGCCGGGGCGACGTGCTGCTCAAGCCGCTCAGCAAAAACGTCCTGTTTTACAAGCTGGAAGAAGTGCTGGCCTGAGCAGCGCCCGGTCCGTCGCGGGCGGTTCTGGCCGTATTCCTGGGCAGCCGGCGCGCTTACCCGGCGACGACCATCACCAGCACGATAACCAGGGCCATCACCAGGGCGACCACGCCCAGGATCACGGCAGCCATGACCGCGCCGCTCATGCCGAGTTCGGTGCGGTAGGGGTCGATGTCGGCGGGCAGCAGGTGGTCCTGGCGGCGGGCGCTGGCCGGGCGCTTGAAGCGCACGCGCTGGTCGTCGAACTTCTCCACCATGATCCAGCCGGCCAACGATTCTTCCTTGAGCAGCGCCTTGAGCTTCTCCCGGCTGCCAAAGGCCGAACCCATGCAACGCACGATCTTAAATTCCCAGTCGCCGGCCAGTTCTTCCGGTGTGTAGCGGGTCAGGTCTTCCTCTTCTTCCTGTTGCTGCATGTGCAGGGCAGCGGCAGACGCGCTCGCCGCCGTAACGCCCCCCATCCAGGCCATGGTATCCTCCGTGGCTCATCCGTCCTATGCTGCCTCCAGTATAGGACGGGCATCAAGCGGCCAGACCCCCACATATTGAGGGACAGCCGCAGTGCCTTGCGGATAACGCGATTAAGCATAAACCAAAGATTTAAGACAATCTTTATAATTCACCCTTGACATATTCTAGCTTAATGGATAAGATAGGGGCAGTTGGGGTTGGCCACACGTGCGCAAGCGCATACGCAAAACACCCACACCACGCCAACCGCCGCCCACATTCACGAGCACGGGTCAGGGTCTAGTGGTAGCGCCAGCCTGCGGCCAGCGTTTCTAAGGTAATTCTTATAATAAGGGCTGGAAAAATCCGAAAAAGGGTGGTATAGTTAGCTCAGTCAGGTAGGACCCATTCATCCCACTACGCAATGCAGCCCGTGGGCCTGCCTGCACAGACGAGGCCACTGACATTGTACCCACAATGTTACAATCCCCCCCTGTGGTGTCGTCTGTACAGGCAGGTTCACCCCCAGCAGACACTCCAGCCATAACCTGCCTGCACCGACAGTACTGCCATCATCGAACCACTGTCGCCCGCAGTATTGTCGGTGAACACGGTATCACGATCACACTATCATCGCCGCCTCATCCAAGCCCATCGCACCACCATTGCTGACTCTTCGACGCCAGCATCGCACTCACATGGCCGCACCGTCACGCTTCGTCGCAGCCGCATCGCAGCCGGTGATACCGTTCATCTGGCGGCAGTCCACACTACACTCCCATCGCCGTGCCGCCAAACGTCGGCGGTGTGCCCCCATCCTAGCCTGATCGCTGCCCGGGGCGCACCGCCGACATTGTTTTGGTCCCCTACGCCATCATCCCCTGAAAGTACCGCCGACGTCCTCCGCGCCCAAAAAAGCAACAAAACGACAAAATTTCGGCAACAAAACGGCAACAAAAAAGCAAAAAATTTTGCTTTTTTAACAGAACAGGCGTGCTATTCTAAGGGTGGTCGGGAGACGCGGCCGCTCTCTCAGGGGCGCCGCCGCCGCCCGGCCCTATCGTTGGATGGCCAGGAGGTGAAAGGCATGAGCCAGACACACGTCATACACGCCGCCGTGAAGACCCTGGGCGAGGACCGCATCGGCGGGTATCTGCTGGTATGGGGGGATGCCAGCCGCCGCGACCTGCACGGGGAGTACTTCACGCCGGAAACCGAACTCGGGCTGGACTGGTACGAGCGCCGCCCGGTGCTCTACCACCACGGGCTGGATGGCGCGCTGAAGGCCGCCCTGCTGGGCGTGATCGACACGCTGCGCGCCGACGAGATCGGCCTGTGGGCAGAGGCCCGCCTGGACCTGCGGGCGCGATTCGTGCGCGCCGTGCGTGACCTGGTCCGGCGCGGGGCGCTGGCCTGGAGTTCGGGCAGCCTGCCGCACCTGGTCGAGGTCGAGGCCGATGGGCGCATCAAACGGTGGCCCATCGTCGAGGGCAGTCTGACCCCGACGCCAGCAGAGCCGCGCCGCACCACGGTCCGGGCCATCAAGAGCGCTTACGAGGCGCTGGGCCTGGATACGAACCGGCTGCTGGTCGGCAGCCCAATCCACAATCCCAACACGACCCTGATGAGTGCAGAAGGAGCACAAACCATGAACCGAGAAGACATTTTGCAGGCAGTCAACACTGCCGTCGAGGGCGCCGTGCAGGCGGCCCTCGATCAACAGGCGGAAACGCCCGGCGCGCCGGTCAAACGGCTGCCGGTGGGCGACCCGGCGGAGGCCGTCAAGGCCGCGCCGCACATCCGCGTGGGCAGCCCGTTCGATCACCTCAGCGCGCTGGACCTGGCGCACGGCTACGTGATCCTGCGGGCGGCCAAGAGCTTCCGCGGCGTCAGCCAGGGGTATGCCAACGCGCTGGCCCACAAGGTCCGGCGGGAAGGCCTGCTGGCCGTCAAAACCGGCGACGAGCTGAGCTACTCCACCCAGACCGGCTACGGCGACGAGTGGGTGCCGGAGCTGTGGAGCGCCGAGCTGTGGCGGCAGGCCCGCCAGGAGAACGTGGTGCTGCCGCTCTTGCGCGCGGTGGAGATGCCCAGCAATCCCTACGAGATGCCGATCGAAGGGGCCGACCCGACCGTCTATTACGTCGGCGAGACCAGCGACGAAGCACATCTCTCCCTGGGCAGCGGCAACCCCATCCCGGACAGCAAGGTGGGCAGCGGCAAGGTCACGCTGGCTGCCAAGAAGCTGGCGCTGCGCGTGGGCTTCAGCGCGGAACTGGCCGAGGACAGCATCGTGCCGGTGCTCAGCATGTACCGCGAGCAGGCCATGCACGCCCTGACGGCGGCCATCGACAGCGTGATCCTGAACGGGGACACGACCAACACCGCCACCGGCAACATCAACAGCGACGACGCCGACCCGGCGGACAACGCCGTATTCCTGGCCTTCGACGGGCTGCGGCACCTGCCATTGGTGACGACCACGGCCAACGCGGTCGATGCCAGCGGCGATCCGTCGCTGACGCTGCTGCGCCAGGCGCGCTTCACCATGGCCCACAAGTACAGCATCAATCCCAACAGCCTGGCCTGGCTGGTGGACGGCGGCACCTATGCCAAGCTGCTGGGCCTGACCGAGTTCCTCACCATGGACAAGGCCGGCCCTCTTGCCACCGCCATGACCGGCCAGATCGGCTTCGTGGACGGCATTCCCGTGCTCGTCTCGGCGGAGATGCCGCTCACCATGGCCGACGGCAAGGTCGACTCGACCGGCAACAGCAAGGGGCAGGCGGTGTGCGTCTACCGGCCCGGCTGGATCGTGGGCTACCGCCGCCGCATCGCCGCCTCGGTGGACTACCTGCCGTACTACGACGCCTACCAGATGACGGCCACCGTCCGGCTGGCCCTGGCCAACCTGGACGACGACGTGGCGGCTGCGCTCTACAACATCACCGTGTAACGGCGCTTCCCGTAGGGGCGAGGCGGTGCCTCGCCCGGCGGTGCCTCGCCCGGCGATGTCACGCTTGGGCGATTCGCCGAATCGCCCCTACATACGGCATATCGACTGCGAGAGAAAGAGAGACACCATGATCGTTTATGCGACTTTGACGCAGCTGCGGGAGCGGCTCAACGTGCCCGCCGACGATACCGACAACGACGGGCGGCTGCTGGTAGCGCTGCGACAGGCCACCGCCCAGATCGACCGCTACACGGCGCGGCGCTTCGCCCCCGCCATCCAGACGCGGCGCTACGACTACCAGGCGATGTACGCCCTGCGCCTGGACATCGACCTGCTGGAACTGCTGACCCTGACCAACAGCGACGGCAGCGCCATCGACCCCGGCGACGTGCACCTGCTGCCCGACGGCGACGGGCCCAAGAGCGTGCTTCAGCTCGACGTGAGCGCGGATACCCTCTTTTACTTCACCACCCTGCCCGGCGAGTCGATCCAGGTGCGGGGCATCTGGGGCACGCACGACGCCTGGCCGGAGGCATGGCGCGGCACCGCGGACACGGTGCAGGACAACCCGCTGTCCGCCGGCGCGACGGCCATCACGGTGGGCGACGCCGACGGCAGCGATGCCGCCGGGCTGTCGCCGCGCTTCCAGGTGGGGCAGCTGCTGCGCATCGAGGACGAGTACCTGCACGTGACCGCCGTCGATACCACCGCCAACACGGTCAGCGCCATCCGGGGCGTGCGCGGCACGACCGCCGCCAGCCATGCCCAGAGCACGACCATCGCGGTCTACCAGCCGCCGTGGGACGTGCAGGCCCTCTGCCTGCGCTGGGCGACCTGGCTCTACCAGCAGGTGGACGCCGGGATCGGGGCCGGCGCGGACTGGCTCTACCCGGCGGACGTGCCCGACGACCTGCACACGCTGGCGGACAGCCTGCGCCGCCAACGGGTTGCGTAACGCTGGGCCTAGCGCTCGCGGTGGATGATCCAGCCGTTGGCGACCGGCTCGAAGCCGACCTGCAGAGGAAGCAGACAGTCATCAGCCGTCAGTTTTCAGTAAAAGCGACTTCCCTGGGCGGATCGGACTCCGCCGGGATGGAGACGCAGCAAAAACTGACAACTGAGAACTGTGCACTGACGACTGAGAACGAAAGGAAATCCGATGTCCAATGTACGATACACCGTGCAGGTGGACTGGGACGGCGACGGCGACTACGACCAGCCCACCGAAACCCTCGACCGTGACGTGATCGACGTGCGGTGGAATCTCGGCCTGGCCGACGGCGGCGACTCGGTGGCCGCGGCAGTGGCCGCGCCTTCCACGGCGGTGATCACCCTGCGCGACCCGGCCCGCCGCTACCGTCCCGACGACGAGGACAGCCCGCTGGCGGGTGACCTGGTGCCGCGCAAAAAGGTGCGGATCGCTTCCACCTACGACGATACCGAGCGGGCGCACTTCACCGGCTGGATCGAACGGATCGAGCCGCGCCCGGACCGCACCACGGTCCTGCACTGCGCCGGGGTGGAGGCGCTGCTGGCGCGGGCGGAGGTCTTCCTGCCGCTGGAAACGGAGCAGACCGCCGACGCCGTGCTGCAATCCGTGCTGGCCCAGGTGGCCTACCCGCCGGCCATCACCGGCTACTGGCTGCTGGGCACGGCGCACCTCGGCCTGGATACCCGCCTGCCGGATACGACCACCTACGCCAGCCTGGAAGCGGGCCGGACCACCTTCGCTTATGTGGGCGACTGGGCCGACGGCGTCTCCGCCTGGGAGGCCATCCGGGCGGCGGTGATTTCCGAGCGCGGCCTGGCCTTCATCGACCGTGACGGGCGCGTGGTCTTCTGGAACCGGCATCACCTGCGCACGGTGCTGGACGTGTCTTTCATCGCGACCGAGCGCGTGGCCGCCTTCCAGGTGGTCCACGACGGCGCGGCCCTGGTCAACCATGCCGTGATCACCTGCCACCCTCGTGAAGTGGGCAGCGGGCCGGAGGCGCTGTGGACGCTGGAGACGCCGCTGGCCGTGCCGCCCGGCGGGTCGCGGACGGTGCGCGCCCGTTTCGCGGACGAGTCGGGGGCGCGGCTGGGCGGCCAGGACCTGATCACGCCGGTGGCGAACACCGACTACCACGCCAACAGCACGCCGGATGGCGGCGGCACCGATCACACCGCCCAGGTGAGCGTGACGATGGAAGCGGCGGCCAGCCGCGCGGCCCTGACCTTCACCAACAGCAGCGCCCTGACCGTCTACGTGCTGGCCGGGGCGCAGGTGCGCGGCACCCGGCTGGCGAGTTGGGGCCAGGTCGATGTCGAAGCGGAGGACGCGACCAGCATCACCCGGTACGGGCGGCGCACGCTGGGCCTGGACCTGCCGCTGCTGAGCAACCCGGTCGAGGCCGAACGCCTGGCCCGGCAGCTGGTGGTCGAGGGAAAGGACCCGCAGGGGCGCGCCGAGACAATCACGCTGCGCGGCGAGACCGGCGCGGAGGTGCAGGCGGCCATGCTGGCCCTGACGATGGGCGACCGCCTCACCCTGAGCGACTCGCGGACCGGTCACGAGGCCGACTACCACATCGTGGGGGAGCGGCATACGCTGGCCCGCGGCGGCCTGGACCACGAAACGACCTGGGTGCTGCGTCCGGCGGCCCTGCAAAGCGACTGGCGTCTCGGCGTCAGCGGCGCGGGGGAGCTGGGCCAGACGACCACCCTGACGTACTGACGACTGGGCGCAGCCCAGCGATCCTGGTCGCCCTGCGCCCCTACGAGACGCAAACGGGCAGGTCGCCGACCTGCCCCTACAACGACTGTGAACTGTTCTATGGAAAGGAGACAGTGATGCCAAGCTGGACGACGATGAACGACCTCAGCACCGGCAGCCTGGTGACCGAGGCCGACATGGACGCCATCCGTGAAAACATCGAATACCTGCTGGACCCGAATAAGCAGCAGGTGCAGCGAAACAACAGCGGCAGCTATAGCACCACCAGCACCG
>DAOUEM010000437.1:0-4760 GCA_034430555.1 Anaerolineae bacterium
AGTGACCAGCGGCGTCTTCCTGGACATGCACGAGGCCGCCCGGCGTGTCAGCGAATTGAGCGGGCAGTATAACCTGGCCGTGGACCCGACCGCGATCATCGAGGAACTGCCGGTCGGTATGCAGCAGCGCGTGGAGATCATCAAAGCCCTGTACCGCGATGCCGAAATCCTGATTCTCGACGAACCGACGGCGGTGCTCACCCCGCAGGAGGTATGGGATCTGTTCAAGGTCATGCGGGACCTGGCGGCCAAGGGCGTGAGTATCATTTTCATCACCCACAAGCTCAGGGAAGTGCTGGCCGTTGCGGACGAGATCGTTGTTATGCGCGATGGTCAAGTGGTCGGGATGGCCACGCCAGCCAATTCTACGCAGGAGTCGCTGGCTGCCTTGATGGTAGGGCGCGAGGTGCTGCTGCGCGTGGAGAAGGGCGTTTCCCATCCTGGCGAGGTCGTGCTGGATATTCAGGGCCTGGTAGCCCATGACGATCGCGGGCAGGTGGTCGTCGATAACGTCTCGCTGGAAGTGCGCGCCGGTGAGGTGTTGGGCGTGGCCGGTGTGCAGGGCAACGGCCAGACTGAACTGGTTGAGGTGCTCACCGGTTTGCGCCAGGCCGATGGTGGCCATATTAACGTACTAGGTGAAGAGTTGACCAATGCTTCGCCCCGGGCCATTACGGCCATCGGCAGCGGCCATGTGCCGGAGAACCGACACCGGTTTGGTATGGTGAGCAGTTTTACCGTCGCCGAGAATCTGGTGCTTAACACCTATTATGCGCCCCCATTTGCGTCTGCGCCGCGCTACCGGGCTTTGCCGGGGGTCATTGCACGTTACGGCGTCATTTTCCTGGCCGTCTTTGCCGTTTTGTCTCTGCTGTGGAACGAGATCTGGACGCGGGCTATCTGGCCTGTCATCCTCGACCAATCTGGCATCGCCAATATCGAGGAAGCCAGCCGCAGCGAGTTAGGGATACCACTGCTCATCAACCTGGCGATCATGTTGATCATGGCGCTCATTTTCGCCTATATAGGCCACCGTGTGACCACCTGGGTGCTCAATTTCTTGGCCGAGCAGGGCATCCCCCTGTTCCAGACACAGGATCAGGATGAAGCCGGCGGCATCATGCTCGCCCACGATGAGGTCGATAAACATGCCGAGGGGTTGGTCGATGAGTTCGATATTCGCACGCCGCGTTATGACACGCAAAACGGCAGCCGCCCCTATGTGCAGATCAGCGGGGGCAGTCTTTCTGGGGGTAACCAGCAAAAGATGGTCGTGGCGCGGGAGTTCGGGCGGCATCCCAAGCTGCTGATCGCTGCCCAGCCCACCCGCGGCATCGACGTGGGCAGCATCGAGTTCATCCATCAGCAAATCGTGACTCAGCGTGATGCCGGGGCCGCCGTACTGCTGGTCAGCGCGGAGTTGGATGAGATCGCGGCGCTCTCGGACCGGATCGCCGTCATGTACAAGGGGCAGATGGTAGCCACGCTGCCTGCCGGTTCGGTCACACGCGAGCAGTTGGGTTTGTTGATGGCCGGCGCACACGCGGAAGACGTGCTCGGCCAGCCGCCTGAAGCTCAGGCGGCATAAGAGGGACGGCCGGGGCTCAGGGGGCATGACACGCGGGCAGGGCGGATCGTACCGATCCGTCCTGTTTTGTGAAGCGAACTGGATATCGGCTGGTTGTCCGGCCTCCGGCACTCCGGTATAATGATCGCCATCACTTGGGGGGCGTCCAGGTTAGGTTCTTGTGCCGGGGGACGCCCTTGTTTTATTGGTTCAAGACGGTCATGCGTATGATGCAGCGGAATACTCGGTTTAATATCCCGGGATGGATGGTTGCACTCTGGCGGCCTTTGTCAGGACTCTGGCAGGCAGTCTTTTCCCGTGGCGATCTTACGGCGCTGCTGCTGGCCTTTGGCACCTTGACGGTCCCTGCCTTGGCGATGCGCACGGCCGGTTGGACCATCGGGCTAGAGCAACTGGTGCCGGTGGCGATCTTGAGCGTGTTCTTCGGTTTTTTATTGGCACGCAGCCACTACGGCGAGCTGCTGTCGCTGGTATTATCTGCCATCTACAGCCTGGCCTTTATCAGCCTGATCACCGTGTTGAATATGGAGGGCGGCTCGATCAGCGAGCGGCTTTACAACCTTGCGGCGCGACTTGGGGTCTGGATTACGGCGCTCTCCGGGGATGGCGTCAGTCAGGATAACCTGATCTTTGTCCTGTTCCTTTCGATGCTGTTCTGGTTTTTAGGCCATAACACCGCCTGGCACATCTTCCGGGTTGACAGGGTCTGGCGAGCCGTGCTGCCGCCGGGACTGGTGATCCTGGTGAATGCTTTTTATTACACGGGTGATGCCCAGTTGGGCGGTCATATGGCGATCTTCGCCGTTTTTGCCCTGTTGCTCGTGGTGCGCAGCGCCATCGACGCACAGGAGTGGGAGTGGTATCTCAAGCGGATCAGCTTCCCACCCCAATTACGTAGCCAGTTTCTACGTTGGGGAGCGATCCTGGCGGTGCTGCTGGTCGGCGTGGCCTGGATTCTGCCCAATGGCGCTGAAAACGAAAGCCTGGAGCAAATCCAGGAGTTTCTCAACAGCGATCCGTTGGAGGAGTTAAACAAACTGTTCAACCGGCTGTTTGCCTCGTTGGAGAGCGAAGGGCTGGCGACGGCCGATTATTATGGTGGCAATTCGCTGCAGCTCAGCGGCGCGATTCAGCTGGGAGATCGCCCGGTGATGCTGGTCGACGCGCCCCCGCTTTATGACCGGGGAACCCGTTACTACTGGCGCTCCAGGACGTTCAGCCACTACGAGGGTGGCCGCTGGACGCCGACTGCCGAGGTTCGGGTGACTACGGAAGAGCCAGGTTTTGCCGTGGGGAATGTGCCAGTGCTGCCGGGAGCACGAGAAACGATTCAGCAGCGGGTGACCATGGTTCTGGAGGCCTCTCGCCTGGTGTATACTGCGCCGCAGCCTCAGATCATCGGACTGCCCGCCGAGATCGATCTCACTTATACCGACAGTGCCCAGCAGCTGATGGACGTATCTGTGATCCGGCCGCGACAGGTTCTCCACACCGGGGATGAATACGTTGCCAGCAGCAGTGTCGTCGTGGCAGACGCACCGTCGCTGCGGCAGGCGGGTACGGATTATCCGCAGTGGGTGCTGGCGACTTATCTCCAATTGGGAGGCAGTGTGACGCAGCGTACCCGAGACCTGGCGTTACAGATCGTCATGGACGCTAATGCCAGCACGCCTTATGATCAAGCGAAGGCCATCGAGCGCTGGCTACGCGCCAATATCGTATACGACGAGAACATCTCCGGCCCGCCGTCTGGATTCGACCCGGTGGACTGGGTGCTGTTTGAAGATCGCCGTGGATACTGCAACTACTATGCCAGTGCGATGATTATCATGCTGCGCGCGGTGGCAGTACCATCGCGAATGGCGGCAGGGTTTTCTCAAGGGGAATGGGACAATGCTTCGCAGAGCTTCCTGGTGCGCGAGCGCGATGCGCATACCTGGGTGGAAGTGTATTTGCCGGGGGATGGCTGGGTTGAGTTTGAGCCGACAGCCGCGCAGGCGCCTCTAGACCGTCCCGATGCCGTCCCGATTTTGCCGGAGCAGGCGACTCAGGTAGCACCGGCGACCAATACCCCCATCCCCACGGCTACGCCGACTCCCTCGCCAACACCGCCGCCAACCAATACCGCCGATCCGCTGGCCGGTGCGGCACCTATCATTCCGCCAACTGTCACCCTTACGCCGACGACTACGCCGACGCCGATGATTATGCCGACCATCTCATCGCCCGCCAACCAGGAAGTCCGCGCGCCGAATATCCTTTCGGTGATCCTGTCTGCCATCGTGACGTTATTGCTGGTTACGCTGCTGGTCGTAGGCCTGGCCCTGGCCATCCTTTTCCTGGTATGGTGGATCGAGTGGCGCGGGATGGGGGGGCTGTCGCCGGTTCAGCGCGCCTATGCGTTGTTGGAGCGATATGCCGGTTACCTGGGCATCCGGCTGTCGCCGAGTTTCACACCGCACGAGCGCCGCCGTATTCTTTCCGATCAGGTGCCGCGCGGCGAAAAGTCGGTGCGTATGATCACCAATATGTATGTGGAGGAGACTTATGGTCCGCACCGCCGCCGTGATTCTCGTTGGGCGGTGGTGGCCCGTAATGCTTTGCGCGAAGTGCGCATCGCCTTTTTCCGGATGCGTCTCGCCCGTTTCCTGCCGCGCCGCTGGCGTCGTTAGCATGGAGGTCCAAGGAAGATGGGAGAAGTGGTTAGCCAGGCGGAAGCGCTGATTAAGCTCCTCAAGGAATCGCGCGCCGCGAGTCGGGCCGCCCTGGATGGGCTGGACCAGAACACCGAGGTATTTCCCGGCTGGTACGTGAAGCACTTTCTGGCCCATGTTGCGGGCTGGGATGAGGCGACGGTGGTATCCTTGCGCGCCCATGGCCAGGGCGATGTTTACGAAATACCGGTCTTTCGCGGCATTGACGACTACAATACTCAGTCGGTCGTGACCCGGCATGACCTTAACCACGACCAGGTGTATGCCGAATGGGAGATGGTCCGGCGCGATCTATTAACTGTCCTGGCGGCTCTGCCGGCGGAGAAGTTTGAAGAGACCTTTTTGCTGCCCTGGGGACACAAAGGCACGGTCGAACAACTGGTGCGTATTATGGCGGACCATGAACTGGAACACTGCCACGATCTGCTGCTGGTCCGAGCGACCGGAGGTCCGCCTGG